>JAESUG010000155.1 GCA_016763185.1 Robiginitomaculum sp.
AAGAATATATCGGCCCAACCATTGAACTTGTGCAAGGTGGCGAACGGTGTTTGAAAGGCAAAATTGCCATTATCGGTTCCTAAGGTTTCAAACCCTAGTTTTGCAGTAAAACCCGCAGCCGATAGCCCGCCAGCAATATGAAAATAGTCCACGTTGAAATTTGTTGGATTGCTTGAATAGTCACTTTGAGTGGCGTATTCGGCTTCGTAAAGTACGGTGAAACCGCCATCCGCCATTTTGTGCTTGCCGTCAAAACGGATGCCATAGGTTTGACTGGAACGCCCAAGAACGGGTGCATCATTTAGATCAATCAATAAGGCGTAGCTGGTAAGGTTACCAAAACCCAAGCCGGAATATTTCGCATCGATGAGGACCGTATTGGTATCCAGATCGCCCAGCGGATGATCATTACCAAAAATGCGGTTGACGTTCCACACATAAGCACCGGTCAAGGTCAGATCCGGGATCGAAGAATTAATGAAACCAAGCATGTCCCATGTCTGATCATTTTGCCGCCAACCCACCGTGCCAAAAAATCGCTGATTGTTCATGTTCAACGCCACCCGCCCGGCCATCAGTTTGGTGTCGTCAATGCCGGTATAGGCCAGATATGCTTGGTTTACCTCGGTAATTTGCGGGTCGGCGATCACCGGAAATCTGGTTCTTCCATTGACCGTACTGTTAAATGCATTGGCTCCGATATTGGTGACATTGTCAAATTCAAGAACCCCGGAAAAACCTTTAAACACCCCGCTGGTGTATTTGAGTTTGGTGCGCAAGGTGGAGGAAAACGCATCCAAGGCAAACCCAGTTTGTTCGACACTTTCGGCTCGATAGCGAAAATTAAGCTCGACCTTGCCATCCGTAATGGCCTCGGCCAATGTTTCGGCCTCTGTCGCAAGTGCCGGGGTGCTAACCACGGCCAATGAACAGACGGCTAATCCTGCAAAAAATGACATACGCATAACAACACTCCTGTTTGTTTATTTGGGGTATGTTGATTGTATGTTTTTTGACAAAAAAGGAATTGATCTGGGTCAACTAGCTATGAATAAACCAACGCACATTCGGTTATGATTTAGATTAATTTTGGGCACACCATTTCGGTTCCCGGCCTTTGAGCCGGAGTCCAGCCTTTTTGGGAAAGTACTCATATGGCCCGCAGACGCGATAGTGCCAGAAAACCCAAAAACTCCTTAGCCGCGCTTTCTGACAATTTGATAACCGGAGCGCAGCAAGAACTTTAAGGGCGCGCTGATCATATGGACCAACCGGGTAAACGGGAACAATAAGAAGATGGTAAGTCCCAGCACAATATGCAGTTTGAACACCAATGCTTGAGGCAAGATAAAGTCAGCGGCGCCGGGCCGAAATGTGACAATGTGTTGCGACCACTCAGCCAAAGCGACCATAGACGAGCCGTCCAAATGCTTGGCGCTTTCGGGGATGGTCATTAGCCCTAAGATCAGTTGCACAAACAAGATCAACAATATTGCCATGTCCATAAACTTGGTGGTGGCGCGCACCCGGTCTTGAGTGGTGCGCCGCCAGATTAAAATAACCATACCAACCAAACACATCAGCCCAAAAATACCACCGGCAGTCATCGCCAAAACTTGTTTTTGTCCGGCTGTGATAAACGGCTCATAAACCCAATGCGGGGTCAATAAGCCAAGCAAATGACCGAAAAACAAGAGTATGATACCGATATGGAATAAATTACTGCCTAGGCGTAAGCCCTTAGAGTGGAGCAATTGACTGCTATCACTTTTCCATGAATACGGGTTTTGATCATAGCGTAACACCGAGCCGATGATCATCACGGACACGGCAATATATGGATAAACGCCAAACAAAAACGTGTTGATATATTCGGCCATTATATGCCTCCATTATGTTGGGGGGCGGGGGTTTGATCCGGCGGACACGTCCCGCAATCCGGCGCACCAGCAAACGCTTCTGGTTCTTCCCATTGCTCGTCCAACTCGTCCAATGTCTTGATATCGGGCAAAGTAGCATTGGCGGCTTTTTGGATATCCTTTGTGGTTAGTTTTGCCCCAGAAAGTGCAATAATCGCGGCCAAGACATGAGCATAACCGGATTTGTTACGTTTTAGCTTTTCGCCAATTACAGCAATAACCGGTGCAGCTTGTTGCAGTAAGGCCAATCCCTCGTCTGCTTCGCTGATCGAAATATACTCCAGCATTAAGGGCAAATAATCCGGCAATTCACCGGTGCCAATTTCCAGCCCTTTTTTGGCATAACGCTCGGCCAATTCGACCATGGCTTGGCCGCGAAAGCGCGATTCGCCGTGCACATGTTCAAACAAATGCAAACAATGGGCGCGGCCCCGATCGAACAGATCGACATATTGCTCTTGAGCCGCCAACAAGGGGGTCGCTGCCAGCTCGTCCATAAAACCAATGAGGTTTTTTAGCGGTTTTGTCGGCAACAAACCCTCATCGGTGATGGCAGTTTTTAGCTCTGCCATCGCCGCCAATAGTTCGGCTTCGGGATAGGCAAGTAAATGGGCCAGAACGCGAAGGCTTCTCATGATTTTCTCCGTGGGGTACCGCTTAAGGTGTTGCTATGGGTTTGGCTGCCAAACAAATTGGTGCTGTCTTGGCCACCACAAGGACTGTCATTGCCAAACGAAAATCCACATTCAGAACGAGCGGAAAATGCAATCTCCTGATCAAATGGACCGTCGCCAGCATATTCGCGATGGTTGGTCGGGATGACAAAGCGGTCTTCGTAATTGGCGATGGCCATGAGCTGATACATGTCCTCCATTTCATTTTTGGACATGCCCACTTGCGCTAAGATTTTGGGGTCTTCGACACCATCAACTGTTTTGCCGCGCATATAAAGCCGCATCGCCATCATTCGCTCCAACGCGCTAATGATCGGCGCTTCATCGCCGGCGGTTAACATATTGGCCAGATATTGGTTCGGGATCCGCAGCGAGCGCACATCCGGTAACATGCCGTCTTGGTCCAAATGACCCGCTTCAGCCGCCGATTGAATGGGCGAAAGCGGCGGCACATACCAAACCATCGGCAAAGTGCGGTATTCGGGATGCAAGGGAAATGCGATTTTCCACTGCATCGCCATTTTGTAAACTGGCGAATTTTGCGCGCCGGTAATCCAGCTATCGGGTACGCCATCGGCTTTGGCCCGTGCGATGACATCCGGGTCATTGGGGTCGAGGAACAAATCGCATTGGCTTTGATACAGGTCTTGTTCGTCTTTGACGGATGCGGCTTGTTCAATTTGGTCGGAATCATATAGCAACACACCTAGATACCGGATGCGGCCAACACAGGTTTCTGAACATATGGTCGGCTCGCCAGCTTCGATGCGTGGATAGCAAAACGTACATTTTTCCGATTTGCCGGACTGCCAGTTAAAATAAATCTTCTTGTACGGGCAACCGGATACGCACATGCGCCAGCCCCGGCATTTGTCTTGGTCAATCAACACAATGCCATCTTCTTCGCGTTTGTAGATCGCACCAGAGGGGCACGAAGCCACACAAGACGGGTTCAAACAATGCTCGCACAATCTGGGCAAATACATCATGAAGGTGTTTTCGAACTCGCCGTAAATCTGCTTTTCAATGTCCTTGAAATTGTGATCTTGTGAACGTTTTTCAAACTCGCCGCCGAGGATTTCTTCCCAGTTCATCCCCCATTCCGGTTTTTCTTTGACCTTACCGGTGATCGCCGATTTCATCCGGGCGGTGGGTACAGTTTTGCTTTCTTTGGCAGTTTGAAGATGATCGTATTCATAGGTGAATGGCTCGTAATAATCATCAATGAGCGGCATGTCTGGATTGGCAAAAATATTCGCCAAAATACCCATTTTGCTACCAATTTTCGGTCTTAATTTACCGGCTTTGGTCAGCTCCCAACCGCCCTTCCATTCGCTCTGGTCTTCCCAATTGCGTGGATAGCCAATGCCGGGCTTGCTCTCTACATTGTTGAACCATGCGTATTCAACACCAGCGCGGCTGGTCCAGACGTTTTTGCAAGTTACGGAACAGGTGTGACAGCCAATGCATTTGTCCAAGTTTAGGACCATGCCAATTTGAGCGCGTATGGTCATTGGTTTGCCTCCATATTAATCGGTTGCCCCTCCACATACGGCTCGTCCATCCAGTCCACCGTGTTGGTTTTACGTAAAATCACGAACTCGTCGCGGTTCGAACCAACGGTGCCGTAATAGTTGAACCCCCAAGAGAGTTGCGCATAACCACCGATCATATGGGTCGGCTTGACCACGGCGCGGGTGACCGAATTATGGATACCGCCGCGTTTGCCGGTAATGCGACTGCCCGGTGTGTTCATGGTTTTTTCTTGGGCATGGTACATCATGCACATGCCCTCTGGCACGCGCTGTGAGACCACGGCACGGGCGGTAATGGCACCGTTGACGTTGTACAGCTCAATCCAATCATTATCAGCAACATCAACCTTTTTGGCATCGGTTTCCGACAACCATACCACCGGCCCGCCACGGTTCATGGTCAGCATCAGAAGATTATCGGAATAGGTCGAGTGAATGCCCCATTTTTGGTGCGGGGTGATCCAGTTTAGCGCAATTTGCTTGGCATCACCGCCCCGTGCTTTTACTGCATTGGTGATGGTTTTGGTCGATATTGGTGGTTTGTACACGCACAAGCCTTCGCCAAAATCGCGCATCCATTCATGGTCTTGATAGAACTGCTGGCGGCCCGTTAGCGTACGCCACGGGATCAGCTCATGCACATTGGTATAACAGGCGTTATAGCTGACATGTTCGTCCTCAACCCCAGACCAAGTTGGGGATGAAATAATCTTTCTGGGTTGGGCTTGTACGTCGCGAAAGCGGATTTTTTCGTCCTGTTTTGAGCGAGCCAAATGAGTGTGTTCGCGGCCCGTAATTTTTGACAATGCGGCCCATGCTTTGACGGCGACCTGGCCATTGGTTTCGGGGGCTAGGGATAAAATAACTTCGGTGGCGTCAATGTCGCTTTCTATTCGTGGTTGTCCAAATGAAACGCCCGGTTCGCGGACGGTTTTGTTGAGTTTACCCAACAACTCCACTTCGTCCGCCG
>JAESUG010000156.1 GCA_016763185.1 Robiginitomaculum sp.
GCTTGAATGTCGCTAATGATAGATCGAATGGCTTGTTCTGCATCATTGACAATCGGCGTGTCATGATGCCCATCACTATTATCATGGCCCTGGGGGATAGCCTCGTCATGACCCGTATCCGTGTTTACTTCGTCGGAGCTGGCATCGTGATGACCGTCGGAATTATCATGCATATTCTCTGACGTTGTTTTTGGCATTGGATCAGCTTTGACATCACCGTGTTCATGGTCATGCCCATCTCCGGTAACGCTCGGCAGGCTCTTTACACCAAGTCCATAATTATAAACGATATGGCCGCCCCACCAAGCCGCAACACTTAGCGACAAAGCCGCTACGGTCAATAAGCCTTTAAATGCAAGAGACGCAGGTTTCGAGCGCGTCGTCCATCTCCAAAGGGCCAATGCGAGTATGGCTATGCCGGATGGCACGGCCCAATTGCGGTGTGTGGTCATAGCCGTATGGGAAGGGCCGTCGTGCGCTACTGAATAATATGCCTGAAATCCGGCGGCGATCGTGGCGATAATGGCCAAAGCGCCAAAGGCGAGCATACAGTCGGCAGCAGGACGCAGCGTTTCTTTCCAGCGCTCTGCAAATTTGAAGCTCGCCAGAAGATAACATATCGCTGAAGTGACACTTAGCGCATAGGCAAAGTGGACGAGGATTGGATGAATATTAGGTTCGATAAGGGATAGCATGATGGGTTCCTTTTCTAGTACCAGGTTGTTAAGCCAATGACGAAGATGGCTTTTTTTTCGAGTCCCGGTCCGCAGCATTGATAAAGTAGACATTGCCACCGGACAATTTTTGCCATGCAACGCCGATATTAAGGCACGCATAACTCGGCGACTTTACGTGCCAAAAGGCTCGTAATTCAGACGGGCGTCTACGTTTGGTTTCGGATTTTAAGGGTAATGGGAGTGTGGGTTAGTAAGTCTTGCCATCGTAGGGCAGTGAGCGCATTTGGGGCTATAACCGCATAAATAGATATGGCTGTTTGTTTTATGTCCAACGGAATTTTGATACTCACCGGCTCGCTTAACGGCGGGATGTTGAGTGTATTGGTATTTGTTGCAATGTATAACTGATCCCCACAATGCTCACAAGCCGCGTCGTCATCCCTGCCCTGTGTGTGTTGATGCGCTTTTTCATGAGATGCGTGTGATTCAGTAGACGCTGACATCACCATACTAGCATGGGAACCATTCGGTAAGGGAGTTGCATTAGCCAAGGGTGTACAGCAACAGAAAATCGGACTCGCGCCGTAAACAACGACGACAAGCATAACGATTAAAGTTCGCAAATATCCTGTCGCCATAAGTTGACCCGACTCATTTATTATGTTTCATAATACCCCAGAAGGGTATTTGTCAATGTCAAAATCTACGATTAACAGACTGAGCCGGGTTGAAGGCCAGGTCCGTGGTATCATCAAGATGCTCGAGGAGGGTCGATATTGCATCGATGTCCTCCATCAAATGCAGGCAGTCAAATCAGCATTCTCACGCGCCGAAAATGAAATTTTAAAAGAACATGCAGCAACATGTGTTGCCAGTGCGATGGAGTCGGGTGATTTGGAAAATCAACGTGAAAAAGTCTCGGAACTCATAGATTTATTCGAAAAATTAAAGCGGTAAAATTTCCTTACTTGCTTAATAAAGGCATTGTATTGTCACGTCCGCTGCATTTGGGTAGAAGAAGAGAAGTTGGCTTTTTGAAATTCGCTTGACAAAGTTCAACTGACCATGATGAAGTGTTGCATCGAATATTTGAACTGCTTTAATGATTTCGACACACAGGACGATTACAGTTAAAAAATGAAATTTACCACGCTCATATTTTCTGCCAAATTTTGGCTCGTTGTCATGCTTGCCATGTCAGTGAGTTATGGCGGATTTGCGGCTGATATTCATCCTGTGGATGCTGACGAAATTTCCTGCCAAAAAGCAAACATTGCAACAGAACATTCCGGTGCTAGTCAAAATGGTGAGGACGAGCAGCCTGACCATGATCACCACGTCCATAATTGCGGCTCCTGCCACATCCATATTGCCGGCGCGAAGATTACTGGTGTGAGCCAGGTTACACATTCATCTTTGTTTTTACTGCCTGGTTCCGACCAAGTAGCGCCCCGTGCCGGACCGCACGGCCTCTTTCGCCCTCCGCGAGCATAACCTGACCTTCTGACCACGCTTTATTGCGCGGTTTTTATTGTCGTTTCAGGCTATCTCAAGGATTAAATACTCATGTCAAAATTCAAACAGGGCGCGCTGTGCGTCCTGATCGCAACCGCCTTTTCAGGCGCAGCGATCGCGGCCCCGTGTGACGGGCCAACAGGCCGTGCGCCGGTCACCCAGCCAGGTGCGCCCCTGACTCTCGACTTAGCGCTAGCGCAAGTACGTTACGCCGCGCCCGATGTGCGCCGCGCAGCGCTCGAAATCCGTGCGCGCAGTGCAGACGCTGATCAGGCCGGACGGCGACTGAACCCCTCCATCGGCCTTGAAGTCGAGAATTTTTCTGGTTCAGGAGCACTGAACGGGTTTAATCAGGCCGAGACAACTCTAACTTTCGCACAAACCTTTCAGCTGGGTGGAAAACGCACCAAACGTGAACGTGCCGCGCGGGCCAATGCAGTGCTTGCGGCGGCCGAGTGCCAGGCCATCCTGCGTGAGGTTGAGTTGCAAGCTGCGCTTCTTTTCTATGATTTACTGGCAGCCCAAGAGCTTGCAGCATTCGCCAGTGAGTCCGCAGATCTTGCCATCTCACTTTTTGAAACCGTCGGCAAGCGCGTCGAGGCCGGTGCCGCCGCGCCGCCTGAACTGTCACGGGCCCGTGCTGATGCGGCAATATTGCGGGCTGCGACATTAGCGGTAAACGCAGATGTTGATCAACGCCGCTATGACCTTGCTATGCTCTGGGGGAGTGCATCGCCTGAATTTGCAGCACCCAGAATTGATCAGGCAAGGCTGGCAGGTCTGTCGAGCGCGCGCGAAGGCGGTATCACATCGCATCCAGCGCTTGCCGTGGCAAAGGCCAGCACAAACGCCCGTGAAGCGGAGCGGGTCGCAGCCCGCGTGGCCGGGCTTCCTGATCTGACCGTCAGCGCTGGGGTGCGCCAGTTTGAAGAAACCGGGGACCAAGCCTTTTTGGTGAGCATTAATGTGCCGTTACCGCTGTTTGATCGCAATCAGGACGCAGCCCGTGCGGCGGGGTATCGTGCGGATGCAGCACGGGTGAGCGGTGTAGCCATAGAGGCTAGGCTACGCTCGCGTCAGCAAGCTGCCATTGCACAAGTTCGCGCCGCTGATGCGCGACTATCCTTGCTTGAGCGGGAGGCATTACCGGCCGCGCGTTCAGCCTATGAAGCGTCTGTCCAGGGTTACGCCGCGGGTCGCTTCGATCTTACCTCAACACTCGATGCCCGTAAGGGATTAATTGAGGCTGGTGTCGCTGTCATTGATGCCAACCGCACACTCAACGCCGATATGATGAAGCTGAAAAGCCTGATCGGCGCCGCCCCTTTTGATGGAGACCTCCAATGAAACAGAAATTGATACTCTCTACGGCCTTGCTTACGCTGGCCGTTCTTCTCGCTGGATGCGGCGATAATACTTCAAGCGCAAAAGCGCCGGAGCCAGCTGCGACATCTGCGCCAAGCGCCGCCGACAATGAGCATAATGATGATCATGGTGATGATGATCATGATGACGACGAAAGTGATGTGGTCAAATTGACCCCGGAGGCATCTCGTGACGCCGGGATCAAGATTGAGGCTGTACAAATCGGCGCCATGGGACAATCCCTCAGCCTGCCAGCCGAAATCCGCTTTGATGCTGACCGGGTGGCCAATGTATCGCCTAAAGTCAGTGGCGTGATCGGCAAGCTCTTTGCGAGCGAAGGCGATACGGTCGCGCGCGGCGATATACTGGCACTTATCCAGAGCCGTGAACTGGCTGGGCTGAAAGCGATTTGGCTCACCGCCGAAACCCGTGAGACTTTGGCTGGCACCGCTCTGACCCGTGAAGAAAAGCTCTTTGCCGATAAGATCACCTCGGAGGCAGACCTTCAGGCCGCGCATGCAAATTTTGAGGCCGCCAAAGCTGACAGCGATGCGGCTGAGAATGAGTTGCATGCGGCTGGCGTCAGTCACACCGCTTTGGAGCGCATTGCCACCGCCGCTGATGGCGACAATGCGAATGCTTATCTGACTTCGCCAATTGCCGGGACAGTCGTTCGACGTACCATAACGCTTGGCGAAACAGTCTCTGCAGGTGATGCTAGTGCTGAACCGCTCTTCACCATTGTCGATGATAGCGTGGTTTGGGCTGATATTGCCGTCTACAGACAGGATATCGGGCGGATCCGTGTTGGCGCACCCGTTGCGCTCAAAACCGACGCTGGCGAGGTTCTCGCGCAATCGACGATCGCGTTTATATTGCCGGTTATCAATGAGGCTTCACGCACGGCAACAGCCCGCGTGATCGTGGGTAATCCGGACGGTAACTTGCTGCCCGGCCAATTTGTGACCGCTGATCTTAGCGTTGGCGCAACGCAAGCCGTGCTACGGGTGCCTGAATCGGCTGTGCAACTGGTCGAGGGCAAACTCTCGGTGTTCATACCTGTCGACAATGGCTATGCACCCCGCCCGGTCATAACCGGTGCGAAATCAGGCGGCTTTGTGGAAATCCGCTCCGGACTTAACCCCGGAGATCAGATTGTTACTAGCGGCGCCTTCACTCTTAAAGCTCAACTTGAAAAAAACGCCTTTGGCGATGGCCACGGCCACTAGGACCTATTGATATGATCAACTTTATGCACCGTCTTGCCGGAGGGCGGCTCTTAGCTGCTATCGCGGCTCTAGCTATGACCTTAGGCGGCCTATGGGCGTTCCGCACTTTGCCCGTCGATGCCTTTCCCGATGTAACGCCGTCTCTGGTTCAGGTTTTCACCGAAACCGAAGGCCTCGCGCCAGAAGAGGTCGAACGCTATGTCACCTATCCCATCGAGACCGCCATGTTTGGTTTACCGAAGCTCGACCATATGCGTTCGGTTTCGAATTTCGGCTTATCCGTCGTTAATATTTACTTCAAAGACGGGACCGATGTTTACTTCGCTCGCCAAGTTGTCGGCGAACGCCTGGCTGAAGCGCGCGGCAATATCCCAGACGGATTTGGCGATCCGCAAATGGGGCCGATCTCTACAGGACTTGGCATCATCCTCTATTTTCGACTGGAAGATATAACGGGTACGCGTGACCTTGTGGAAATGCGCGAGATTCAGGACTGGATTATCAAGTATCAGCTCCAGACTGTGCCAGGTGTGACCGAGGTTCTGTCGCTCGGCGGTTATGAGAAACAGTATCAAGTTCAACTCGATCCTGACGCGCTGCTTGCCTATGACATCCAGATCGGTGACGTGATGACCGCGCTAGAGCGGGGGAATAAAACCGAGGGCGCACAATTCATCGAAGTTGGTGCCGAGCAATATACCGTGCGCGGTGTCGGGCTTGCCCGGACAGTTGGCGACCTTGCCGAAATTGTCGTCAATGTCGATGACGGACGCCCGGTTCGAGTGCGCGATCTTGGCAAGATTGTTGTTGGCGGCGGGGTCCGCCAAGGGCTTGCCACAGCCAATGGCAAAGGCGAAGTCGTCGCCGGACTGGTGCTGAAACTTTATGGCGCCAACACTTCCGACGTCATTGCGCGGGTTCAGGCCCGGTTTACAGAGATCAATCAAGGC
Organism: Robiginitomaculum sp.; assembly: GCA_016763185.1. Taxonomy (GTDB): domain Bacteria; phylum Pseudomonadota; class Alphaproteobacteria; order Caulobacterales; family Maricaulaceae; genus Robiginitomaculum_B. The sequence goes on from JAESUG010000156.1 coordinate 5,737, forward strand.
CTGCCCGACGGCGTGATAGCCGTGCCCTATTACGATCAAGGCATACTGGTCAACAAAGCCGCCGCGACGGTTACCACGGCGCTCTGGCA
>JAESUG010000157.1 GCA_016763185.1 Robiginitomaculum sp.
ACCGGTTGGCGGAGCCTTCATCGCGTCCACCTGAACCGCCCGCCTTGGATCCGCGATGATTATCCTAGCTCCACTGTCTTGCAGAGCATAGGATAGCTCGCTCGCCCCCCACCAAGAATTTAGCGGCGTCGCCACCGCCCCGGCCATCGCCGCACCAATAAAGCTGATGATCCATTCCGTGCGGTTGCGCATAAAAATAGCGACCCGATCACCTTTTTTAACGTCTAACCCTACCAATGCATGAGAAAATCTGGTGGCGCGGGCATAGATATCAGCAAATGAATAATGTTCACAATCTTCGACCACAAATGGCAGATCGCCATGGACTAACATCATCTGAAATAGATCGCGCAACGAAGCCGGTGCACTATCAAACACCGTGTATTCTATATCACCGATTTGTTGGCGCGACGTTGCCAATTGTGCGCCGGGTGCGGTGGCGGCGGCAACAAATCCCTCGACCAAATCAAAAAAAGCCATGTCTGCCATTCCCTCTTGTTATTTTTTTTGAGTATAACCCAAAGTTCAACCAAAAACCACTGGCACCCAAAATACGGCAACCAGCGATAGTAAAACAATCCCGACTAAATTTATCCAAAACCCGGCTTTGGCCATTTGTTGTAAACTAACCAGCCCGGAGCCATAACAAATGGCATTTGGCGGCGTGGCAATCGGTAACATAAAAGCACAACTAACCGCCAGTGCCACTGGCACCGTCAACAATAGCGGCGACAATCCGGCATCAACACCAACCGCACCAACAATCGGTAAAAACGTCGCCGTTGTCGCCAAATTACTGGTCAACTCTGTTAGAAATATCACCAAAGCGGTGGCTGCTAAAATCAACAACACCCCATTTATCGCTCCAACCCCAGCCAATAAGCCGCCCAGTTCTGCGGCCAATCCACTAGACGAAATTCCCGCCGCCAGCGCCAAACCACCTCCAAATAGCAATAATACTGAAAACGGAACTTTGGCCAGAAGATGAGTATCCGCCAACCGTTCACCTCGGTGACGACCAGAAGGCAAGATGAACAATATCAGCGCTCCAAAAATAGCAATGCTGGCATCCGTGATCGCATCAAAGCCCGGTAGAGCCGCCAAGTTTTTTCGAAAAGCCCAGCTTAGCGCCACACAGATAAACACCAAACCGACCCGCTGTTCGGCACGGGTAAGCTTGCCCAATTTGGCAAGCATGACTTGAAAAGCAGACCGGGCAACATCTCCAACCGAAAAGCGCACGGGGTAAACCCATTTCGTCAAAACCAACCACGTAATTGGCAATAGCACCACCGTCAACGGCAGGCCAATTTTCATCCAGTCTGCAAACCCGATTTCAATGCCATGGGTTTCCAACAAATAACCTGCCAAAAACGCATTTGGCGGCGTTCCGATCAACGTGGCCATCCCGCCAATACTGGCACCATAGGCCACTGATAACGGCAATAAAATTCGAAAGTTCTGCTGTTCTTGCGCCGACACCCCAGCCCCAATCCCGCTAAAAACCACTGCCAAAATAGAAACCGCAATGGGCAACATCATCAACGTCGTTGCCGTATTGGTCATCCACATCGAAAGAAATGCGGTTGCCAACATAAAGCCAAACACCAACGCCTTGGCCCGTACCCCCATCAATAACAAAACATGCAAAGCAATCCGTTGGTGCAAGTTCCATTTTTCGATCGCCAGAGCTAACAAAAACCCGCCCAAAAACAAAAATATCAATGGGTGCGCAAACGGGGCTGCCACCGCGGGAAAGGTCATCACACCCAATATCGGAAACAAAACAAGCGGAACCAAGGCGGTAGCAGAAGGCGGCAATGCTTCGGTCCCCCACCAAACGGCCATCAACACCGCCACCGCACCAGTACGCCATGCCAACAGCTCAACCCCCATTGGCGGTCCGGCCCACAGCATCAAAGCGCAAAAAACCGGCCCAGCAAATAACCCCGCGCGCTTTACCATTGCCGGCTAGACCGCAATGAGTAAGGAAGCCAAGGCGGCGCTCATCAAGTTTGATAAGGATCCGGCAGCTACCGCCTTCATTCCCAGGCGGGAAATATCGGCCCGGCGTTCTGGCACCAACCCCCCAAGTCCACCCAGTAAAATCGCCATCGAAGCTAAATTGGCAAATCCACACAGGGCAAAGGTGATCACCACCACTGTATGCGGGCTTAAATTTTCAATTTGTGGCTGCAAACTCGCATAGGCGACAAACTCGTTCAGGATCAATTTTTGTCCGATTAAATTACCAGCAATCCCCGCTTCACTCCACGGCACGCCTAAGGTCCACATCAGGGGCGCAAAAAGATGGCCCAATAACGCATCCATTGACCAGCCTTGCGTCCAGGACAAATGGCCGATACCGGCCTTTACCGACAGATAATCTAGTAAATTACCAATTCCACCCATGCCGCCATTAACCAATGCAATAAGCGCGACAAATGCGATCAGCATCGCACCAATATTCCCAGCTAATTTCAAGCCATCACTGGCACCTCTGGCTGCGGCATCAATGACATTGGTTGGCTGGTCTTCTTGGTTGATCTCAATGGCAACCGGTTCGGGGTTTGTTGTTTCATCTGGCACATCTGGACGAATGATTTTGGCCATTAATAACCCGCCCGGAGCAGCCATAAACGAAGCCGCAATTAAGTATTTCAACTCAACCCCTAGCGAGCTATAGCCAATTAATATCGCCCCGGAAACCGAAGCCAAGCCAGATACCATCACCGTAAACAACTGATTATCCGTAAGTTTCGCTAAAAATGGCCGGATCAACAACGGCGATTCTGTTTGACCCAAAAAGATATTCCCGGCGGCGTTGAGACTTTCCACCTTGGAGGTGCCAACCACCCATTGTAGAAAACCCCCTAGGATTTTTACCACCCATTGCATAATGCCTAAATAATACAGCACCGAGGTCAAAGACGAAATAAAGATGATAATCGGTAGCACTTTGACCGCAAACACAAACCCAATATTCGTGCTGCCCGCCAGATCGCCAAACACAAACTCGATCCCGGCATTGGCGTAATTGATCACCACTTGAACGCCACCGGAAATACTGGCCAACACGTCTTGGCCAAAGGGTAAGAACAGTACAAAAACTGCAATGGCGGCCTGTAAGGCAAATGCGGAACCGACCACTCGCAAACTGATGGCTTTACGATTGTTCGACAATAAAACGGCAAGACCCAAGAGAACTGCCATCCCCAAAATGCTGATCAGCATACCATTCCCCTTTATACATCTCGCGTGATCACGAGTTACGTTTTTGTTGGTTTTGGTATATCTTGCTGGCACAATTACGCAAGAGCGACATAGGAAACATCCATGGTCAAAAAACTAGACTTTCCAGCAACCACCCGCAATGCCGCAGCGATTACCGCCGTTTTACACGAACATTTGCCAGCAGGGAATGTGTTGGAAATTGCCGCTGGCTCTGGCCAGCACTCGGTTTATTTTGCCGAACATTTGCCGCTAAACACATTTTGGCCCTCGGATCCAGAACCGGCTCATGTGCAAAGCATCAATGCATGGGGCCAACACGCCGCTTTGAGTAATTTGTACCCCCCGGTACAATTAGACACCACTCATGAAGACTGGCAAAGCGACGCATCACTGCCCGGTTTACCGGAACGGCTAGATGCCATTTTGTGTATTAACATGATCCATATTGCTCCAATTGCCGCAGCTATTGGTTTGTTTGCGGGCGCGGCTAACCGGCTAAGCGCCGGCAAATTATTATACCTGTACGGGCCGTTTCTTGGCACGGGCGAACCAGACGCACCGTCTAATTTAGCTTTTGATGCAGACCTGAAACGGCGCAACCGGACATGGGGCGTTCGGCAATTAAGCGACGCAAAGGCCATGGCAACACAGGCTGGGTTTAATTTCGATCAAACGGTGCCAATGCCCGCAAATAATGTATCGGTTTTATTTCGGAAAGTTTAAGCTAGTCCTTGTCGCACTTCATCTAGCTCCGCCAACAAAACATCAATATCCGCAAGTTCCGTAAGATAGCTGGTAAGACAGGCACGCAAGCAAGACACACCGCCATAGTCAACCCGGCCAAGCCAAACGCGCCCGCGCGCTTCTAGCTGATCCGCAATTTGTTGACTGTCTAGTTTGAATTGGTCATCGGTAAACAAAATCACGGGTAATGCGCTGTAGTTTTGAATTTTCCATCCAGCTTGTGGTAATTTTTCGCGCAAAGCTTCGGCTAGGGCAAAGTGGCGGTCAAACATTTTTTGGTATCCCGTCACACCAACCGCACGCAGCATCATCCACAATCGAATACCAATAAAGCGGCGCGACCATTGTGTGGTGGTGATATACGGGTCTTGACCATCGCCGGCGGGCATATACCCGGTGGCGACGCCAAAGCTGGCCGATGCCTTGGTTGGCTCTTTGATCAATATCATTCCCGCGCCCATTGGCACAGATAGCCATTTATGGGCATCAATGGTAATGCTGTCGGCCTGTTCTATTCCGCGAACGAGCGCGCGGCGTGAGGGATCGATAATCAACGCCCCAGCCCAAGCTGCATCCACATGAAAATGAATTTCGTGCTCGCCGGCAAGTTTGGCACAGGCCAGTAACGGGTCAATCTCACCGGCATTTGTTGTTCCCATCGTGGCTGCAATCATCACTGGGCAATCGCCAGCCTTGCGGTCGGCGATGATCCTTGCCGCCAGCGCCGTGGTGTCCATTTGTCCTTTAAGCGCCGGAACCAGTTGCACCGCATCCGTGCCCAAACCAGCAGATCGGGCAATTTTAATCCAGGCTAAATGACTGTCTGCCGAAACATATAATAGGGGGCGGCCTGAAAATGCGGCAACCCCTTGCTGGTCAAAACTAGGGTGCGCTTGGTTTAACGCCAATTGTAAACTGGTGGCATTTGCTTCTGAACCACCGGATGTAAAGTGCCCGCCCGCGCCCGGCGCTAACCCGGCTTGGGTGCACATAAATGCAATCACACGGCGCTCAATCAATACCGAGGCCGGCGCATGGGAGAGCACCGCCAATTGCGGATTGCGTGCCGCCGCTAGCAGGTCACCAAAAATGGCTGGACCGGCGGCGGTCGGATTAAAATACCCAAAGCATTTTGAACCGGCGCTCAGCAAATCGCCGTTTTGCATCAATCTGGATGTTTCGTTCAAAGCGGCCAATGTACCAACGGGCTTGGACAGATCGATCGCAGCAATTGCAGCGCTGGTTTGTTCGAGGGACCACACCGGTGCGATGGGCGCCATCGTTAGGTCGTGTCGCACCTGTTCTAACAGCTTTATCGCGCCCTGCATTTCTTTGCCATTGGGGTTGAGCATAAATTCCGGTTGCGTTGGTCGCATGATGTCCTCCATCTACGCATGGTTCACCGAACCTGTTAGCGAAACCACCCGATAACCGCCTTACCTAAGAGGGAAAGCAATTAACTTGGCCTTATTCAATCAAACAGATAGATTCTGACAAGCAGATAGATTATGGCTAACCTTACATTCAAATCCAAGAAGAAAAATCATGTCTCTATTTCAAGCGATCTTCGTCTATTTTCTAAAGCCTATTCTCTCATTGCTAATTTTGGTGGTGTTTATCCGAGTGATCATGTCGTGGTTGGTTTCGTTTAATATTATCAATTTGCAAAACCGGTTTGTCGCCATTATTTGGGATATTTCAGGAAAGCTTACCGAGCCTTTGGTCCGGCCCATCCGACAGATATTACCGCCAATGGCTGGTTTCGATTTTTCACCGATCATCTTATTGCTTGCTTTGTATTTTTTACGCGATTGGCTATTGCCCGGTTTGGTTTTTGGCACTTTACGTTTGTTTTAGGGGGCCGATAAATGAACGCCAAGTCTATCGACGGCAAAGCCTGTGCCGCAAAATTACGGGCCAGCATCGCATCCAAAGTTTCAACTTTGCCACGACAGCCTGGCTTGGCCGTAGTGCTGGTCGGTGACGATCCGGCCAGCCAAGTTTACGTGCGCAACAAAGTACGCCAAACCCACGAAGCAGGAATGATCTCTGTGGAACGCCTGTTGCCAGCCGATGCCAGCCAGCAACAAGTATTGGATACCGTTGCCGCCCTAAACCAAGACAATGCAGTGGATGGGATATTGGTACAACTGCCGTTGCCCCCCCATTTGGACGAAGCAGCGATCATTGCCCAAATTGACCCAGCCAAAGATGTTGATGGCTTGACCACAACCTCCGCCGGTCAATTGTTTTTAGGCAAACCGGGCTTGCGACCGTGCACACCGACAGGATGCGTGATGCTAGCCAAAGATGCACTTGGCGATCTATCTGGAAAACACTGTGTGATTGTTGGACGCTCTATCCTTGTTGGCAAACCCGCTGCTTTGTTGTTTTTGGAAGAGAACTGCACCGTGACCATCGCCCATTCGCGCACCACGGATTTGCCGGAGCTTTGCCGCAGCGCCGACATTCTAATCGCCGCTGTTGGTCGGGCGCAAATGATCAAAGGCAGTTGGATCAAGCCCGGCGCATGTGTGATTGATGTGGGAATTAACCGAATTGCCGCTCCTGAAAAAGGTGAGGGTGCAAGTAGGTTGGTCGGGGATGTAGATTTTGAAGATGCACAAGAAAACGCCGGCTTCATCACACCCGTACCCGGCGGTGTAGGACCGATGACCATTGCCTGTTTGCTGCGAAACACCCTGCTGGCTGCGGCCTGTCGCCAAGGCGTAGAGGCACCAAGTGTGTAAACCAGTCTTGGGCTTTTTGCTGTGTTGGATTGGGTTGGTTGGGCCCGCGTTTAGCGCGCCGTTGGATGCGCGCCAACGGGACCTGATCGAAGCTGCCGCTATTTATACTTCACTTAGCTTCTCTGTCCAAAATCGCGAAGCGCGGCGCAAAAACCTTCCATTGTCCGAGGCTGAGTACCAACGCCTTGACCAATTGCTACCGCCCCGGTTCCAGGCCTGTATGGAAGGTGGGTTTGCTGTTGCTTTTCCTGACCTCGAAACCGCCCGGACCTTGCGACAACTCATGCAAAGTATCAGCGCAAAACAGCAACCAGAACCGGACAATGCCGACATTGTTTTACCTGGTTTTTTGGCTACAAATCAGTGGTGCTCAGCCAGAATTCCACTATGGACTTCGGCAATTTTGAACTGAATTTGGGTGTAATCTCGCAATATCATTAAATTTTTTTAATCCAAAATAATACCGATCAATCAAATGGATTGGTTTCGCATTCAAAAAAATATAGCAATTTTTTCAAATAGATGGCGAAGCATTCTCGTAATTCACTCGTTTAGAATTCGTTTTTATCTGCATGGCGCCAACAACACAGATCACGAAATATTTCATTTTGCCCTTGCCTTTGCTCGAAATCCGACCTTGGCTATGGTTACGAAACATGAGGAATACATGTGCGTGTTCATTAACAATTAGGGGGATTTTATCTCATGTCTATCGCAAAAATTCTATGGATTGTCAGCTTCCTTGCAGCTGTCGGTTTTTCTTTCATCTCCGGCTTTGAATATGCCGCCGCGTTATTGGCCGTCTTAGGTTTAGTTTCCGGTTGGTTTGTTGATGCCGAGCACCGCAGCGGCCTGATCATTGCGGCTGTGTTCTTGTTGATGGCTGGCGGCGCGGGCGCGTGGGGGGCTATTCCAGCCGTCGGCGAATACTTGACTGCGATCTTTGGCAATTACGCTGCCGTAGTGGCCGCTGCGTCACTGACCGCTATCCTAAAAACTACCTATGAGCGCCTAAAGCCATAATCTAGGCTCAAAACCTCAATCAATATCCCCCCGCGCCGGAACCCCCGGTTGCGGGGGTTTTTATGTACTGAACGCAACGTGCGGCGCACGATCAAAATTATACTAATGCACTTCGCGTTTACGTTTTTGGACGCTCTCGGAAGGGTCCGCTTTGGCACCGGGGCCGGGGTCATCGGGTTGTCGGGCCGGTTCAGGAACCGGGTCGGGGTTTGGTTTTATTTGCGGCGGTTGTTTCTTCTTGGGCGCGGTGATTTTAGGTTCTACAATTTCGGAAACGTCAACGATTTCAGAGACTTCCTCTGGTTCACTCTCATCGGCCAGTAACAGATTTTCGCCGCCACGTGAGACCCGCTCAAATCGTTCATGGCGCGGATGGATCAACTCACCGGCATCGCCAAAGCTATAGACCAGACGCGCCCAATCCTCGGCCCGGTAGCCAAACGCGGGACCGGCAGGGTCCAGATCCGACCAGTCGGCCTCGTCTGGCGCGCTCAAGGATTTTCGCAGCCAATCATTGGCTACAGGTTTGTCACCGGCCTTGGTTTCTAGTTGTGCCAGCAAGCTACACAGACGTGATGACGGTTCAACTTCCTTGGCCAACAAGCCTTCCAATGCGGTGCGCGCGCTCGTTAACTCATCGTCTTCCATCGCGGTTTCTGCTTGTAGAATAACACTTTCGCGATGATCTGGGTTTAATTCGGCCAGTCCGTTCATGCGCTTTACGCGGGCATTTATCGGCTCGTCTTCTTTTAAGTCGCGATAGGCCAAAGCCAAGGCCGGATGCGGAGCGCTGGCCCAGGCATCTTCCAACAAACCAGCGGCTCGCCAGTTTTTGTTCGCCGCCGTTAACAACCGCGCCGCCAACGCTGCGCCAGGGGCAAAGCCGGGGGCAACGGATACTGCTTTTTCGGCCAAGCTGCGCGCTGTGTCCATATCGCCCTCGATCTCGGCGGTGGTGGCCTCAGCCGATAGCAAAACGGCGCGGCGGCGGGCGGCGGCCAATTTGCTGACATGGCCTTTTTTTTCGCCGCGACCCAACACGTCCCGCGCTTGTGCCCAATTGCGGGCGCTCACATGGGCATCAAACAGGGTTTCAAACGCCCATTTTGCGCTTGGGTCGGTGGCAAAAGCTTGGGTTGCATGGTCAATAGCCGCAGTGTGATCATGCCGTTGTAACGCGGTTTCGGTGAGCCCGCGCCGGGCGGCTAGATGGGTTCGTTTGTCGTCGAGCAAGCCCATAAAGTGCCGTTCTGCGCCGATAATATCCCCGTCGGCTTGCGCTGACCTTGCCGCCAACAATCCTGATAATGCGGGACGGTCCATCAAGGCTTTTACTTTTTCGGCATATTGACGGGCGCTCTTGGTATCGCCGGATGCCGAGGCAATCAGCGCTCGTTCCAAGGCATCATATCCTCGTTCGCGGCGGGTATGGATTTGCAATTTTCGAAGGCGAGCCGGTAATTCC
>JAESUG010000158.1 GCA_016763185.1 Robiginitomaculum sp.
CGAAGCGAGGCGAGGCCTAACGATAGGGTATAGGCCGTACCGTTAACGCTTACATCACCGTTTAAGCTCATTTTTTTGTCGAGACTGGGAAGCTTCAGCTGTAAATTGATGGCATCAATATTGGTTTTTTGGTTGTTGGCATGATCGTGATAGCTAGCTTTTCCATCAATGATCCGCACATTTCCCAAGCTGGCTTCTAAGGGCAACGCGCCGGGAACACGCGAGAAGCCTTGATTGGCGGAGGCTCGTGTCGATGATGCATCGCCCGCTCCCAGCGCCCAGTTGATCGCATTGTTACGTAATTTTTCGAGTGAGATTTTCGGACGCACCAACACAAATTCGCTGATCTCGACTTGCCGCGAGAATAACGGGATGAGTTTTACCCCAACCTTCATCTCGTCCATGCTCGCAAAGTCATTGCCAGAAAACCCGTCCGGGTTAGCAATGCGGACATTTGCCGCTTTTACCGAAATATTTGGAAAAAGTACGAAGGAAATATCGCCGTTAATCTCGACTTGGCGGCCAATAGCAGCGCTGGCTTGTTGTTCTATTTTCTCTTTGTAGACCTCAACCGGAACCAAATACACCGCAGCAACAACCGCGCCGATGATGATGGCAACGAGTAAGAATAAAATAATGAAAATACGGCGCATGGGAGGAAACCTTTGAATAATGGGGCAGGGCGTTTGGATTTGTTGTTTTAATCGGATATAGTGACTAAAGTTAGGCCAAAGCCTTTTGTATAACGGTTATATATCGGAGAAAACCATGAATGTGAACATGAGCAGACGAACATTAATCGCAGGTCTTGCCGCCGGCAGCGTGACGGCATGTGTGACCAATCCGGATACCGGTGAAAGTCAATTTTTACTGGTAAGTGACGGACAATTAAGTCAAATGGCCGCGTCCGCATGGTCGGATGCTAAGAAGCAAACGCCAGTTTCACGGGACCCCGCGTTAAATAATCAATTACAGAGGATTGGTGGCCGTATTGTTACCGCCGCCAACCGCCAGAATGATAGTTGGGAATATGCGGTATTTGATTCGGATCAAAAAAATGCATTTGTGATGCCCGGCGGCAAAGTAGGATTTTATCGCGGTATTATGGAATTTAGCGATAATGACGACCAAATCGCCGCGATTATGGGCCACGAAACCGGCCATGTGACCGGTCGCCACGCGGCGGCGCGCTTTTCAACGCAAATCGCAGCAGGTGCCGGATTGACGGCGGCCAATATTGCATTATCACGAACCGACACCCGGTACAAAAACAAAATCGCTGCCATTTTGGGCGCAGGTGTTAGCTTTGGCGTTATCTTGCCCTTTTCACGCAGACATGAGCTTCAGGCCGACAGATTGGGCGTGGATTACATGCACCGGGCTGGTTATGATGTTCATCAGTCGGTGAAATTATGGGAAAAAATGGCGGCAGAAAGCACCGGATCTGGCCAACCAGAGTTCCTTTCAACTCATCCATCACCGGAAACTAGAGTTCGAGAACTGGATAGCTATATCCGCGCCAAAGGGTATGGTTGAAGGTAATAATGCAAAGCTTCACTGCCGAAGTGAAATTGGGCCGTTGCGTGTTGCTCAAACTCATGACATAAGGCGCGTTCGCCGTGCCAAGAGGCATGGGTAAACTCTTGTTTTGTGCATGTCTTGCACTCTAATTTACGCAACACCAGATCCGGACTAGTTTTATGCAGGTTAAAGAAACGAAAGTCGAAGGCCTTAGCCGTTCGTATGATGTCACCATTACCGCCGCCGAGCTTGATGCCAAGCTCAACGCCAAAGTAGCCGAAGTGCAACCCGAAGTAAGCCTCAAAGGCTTTCGTCCGGGCAAGGTTCCTGCGGCGCACATCAAGAAAATGTTTGGCAAGTCGATGATGGGCGATCTGGTCCAAGAAGCGATGGATGAAGCGACCAAAAAAGCTTTAAATGACAATAATGTAAAACCTGCTGGTGAGCCGAAAATTCACCTTGAAACCAAGGCCGAAGATGTGGTCGAGGGCAAAGCGGATTTGAAGTTTCACATGCATGTGGATGTCATGCCGGAATTTACCCCGGCCGACCCAGCGAAATTGAAGATTGAGCGCCCTGTATGCAAAGTATCGGATGCCGATGTGAAAGAGGCGGTTACACGCCTTGCTTCCGAGCAAAAATCGTACAAAGAAAAACCGGCTACAACCAAGGCTGCTGACGGCGATGCCGTGATTATTGACTTTTCTGGCAGTATTGATGGCGAGAAATTTGATGGTGGAACTGCTGAGGACGCTGAACTGGTTATTGGGTCCGGCCAGTTTATCCCTGGCTTTGAAGAACAATTGGTTGGCGCCAAAAAGGGCGACACTCCGGCGTTAAATATTACTTTTCCAAAAGATTATCAAGCAGAGAATTTGGCCGGCAAAGAGGCGGTTTTCGAAATCCTTGTCAAAATGGTCAAAGGTCCAGTTGATACGGAAGTCAATGACGAGTTTGCCACCAAATTGGGCTTAACTTCGTTGGATGCGTTAAACGATATTATCCGAAAAAACATTGAAACTGAATATAGCGGTCAGTCACGGACGCGGGCCAAGCGCCGGATTTTGGACGTATTGGATGCGGCTCATGATTTTGATCTACCGCCGGGCATGGTTGAAGCCGAGTTCCAACAAATTTGGCAACAAGTCGAAGCCGATGTGAAAGCCGGTAATGTCGAAGATGAAGACAAGGATAAGTCCGAAGCTGATTTGAAAGCTGAGTATCAAGCGATTTCTGAACGCCGGGTGCGCTTAGGGTTGGTATTGGCCGAAATTGGGCAAAGCAATAACATCGTTGTTGCTACCGAAGAAGTGTCCCGCGCCATCAATCAAGAAGCCATGAAGTACCAAGGCCAAGAAAAACAAGTTGTTGAGTATTTCCAGAAAAACCCACAAGCTCAAGCGCAATTGCGGGCGCCGATTTTTGAAGAAAAAGTCGTTGACTATATATTGGAGCTGGCCGAGGTAAAAGACGTGAGCGTCTCAAAAGACGAACTGTTTGCTGATGATGATGTGCCGGGTGCGGTAACGCCGGCTAAGAAAAAGCCAGCCAAAAAAGCTGCAACAAAGAAAGCAACGGCAAAGAAAGCAACAACCAAAAAACCAACCGCTAAGAAAGTTGCACCAAAGAAAAAATAACGAAATATTTATCGCCTTGAGGATAAGCTGGGCGCTCGCTGCCGCCCCCTTCGGGCGCACCTTCCCCCATCAAGGGGAAGGATAAGAGAAGCGTTTTGTGACGCGCTGTTTCTTAAATATGAACTGAGCCTCGATTTTATTGAAGTGAGGCGCGTTTTTTGAATTGGTTTGTTCAATACACCTGATTTTTCATTTGTTGTGGATAAACGCACTCAAATCCATCGGTCTTAACCAATTTACCACATTATCAGGTTCCACTTGCGAATCTAAGGTGTGCGTACAATATACCTTGAATGAATTGCCGTGATAGTGAATGACAGGAATGCAAAATGAATGATCCGCACGAAACAATGATGAATTTGGTGCCGATGGTCGTCGACCAAACCAGCCGTGGTGAACGCTCATACGATATTTTTTCTAGGCTATTAAAAGAGCGAATTATATTTCTAACCGGACCGGTTGAGGATGGCATGGCCTCTTTGATTACAGCGCAATTGTTATTTTTAGAATCTGAAAATCCGAAAAAAGAAATTTCCATGTATATCAACTCGCCGGGCGGGATTGTGACCTCTGGCTTGGCGATTTATGATACGATGCAATATATCAACTCGCCGGTTTCGACCGCATGTATTGGCCAAGCCGCCAGCATGGGGTCATTGCTGTTAGCAGGTGGTGATAAGGGCATGCGCTTTGCCACACCAAATGCGCGGATTATGGTTCATCAACCTTCTGGTGGGTTTCAAGGTCAAGCCTCCGACATTGTTCGCCACGCAGAAGATATCCAAAAAATCAAACGTCGATTGAACGAAATTTACGTAAAACATACCGGTCAAGATTACGATACCATAGAGAAAACCCTCGACCGAGACCATTTTATGACGGCTGATGAAGCCAGTGATTTTGGTTTAATCGACCATGTTTACGAAAAACGAGGCGGCGCTCCAGCCCCCAAGGGGAAGAAATAACGAAGCAAATATGAGGCTTGATCGCCATGAATAACAATAATCGAATAGATTTTAGGTCAAAATACTGATTTATTCTTATTTTGGCCTCATTCAGATCGGCACCATAATTGCATTAAATATTGAATATTTTGAATTAAGTTCATATCTACCAAACGTAAAGCCAATATCTCGGCGCAGCAAACCACGATCACAGGGTTATCCTGGCAGGAGTTGAAATGAGTAAGTCAGACAAAACAAGCGACTCAAAAAGCACGCTTTATTGTTCTTTTTGCGGAAAAAGCCAGCACGAGGTTCGAAAACTAATCGCCGGGCCGACGGTTTTTATCTGTGATGAATGCGTTGAGCTGTGTATGGATATTATCCGCGAGGAAGCCAAAGGCTCGTTGATCAAAACCCAAGAAGGTGTACCAACGCCAACGGATATCTGTAATGTTTTGGATGATTATGTCATCGGGCAAGCCACCGCCAAACGGGTATTGTCGGTTGCCGTACACAATCATTACAAGCGCCTAAATCATGCAGCACAAAATTCTGATGTTGAACTAGCAAAATCAAATATTCTGCTGATCGGCCCAACCGGTTGTGGCAAAACCTTGTTGGCGCAGACTTTGGCGCGAATTTTGGACGTGCCGTTTACGATGGCCGATGCGACCACGTTGACCGAAGCTGGCTATGTCGGCGAGGATGTTGAAAATATCATCCTAAAATTACTGCAAGCCTCCGACTATAATGTCGAGCGGGCGCAACGGGGAATTGTCTATATTGATGAAGTCGACAAGATCAGCCGTAAATCCGATAACCCGTCGATTACCCGTGATGTCTCTGGTGAAGGTGTGCAACAAGCCTTGTTAAAAATTATGGAAGGCACGGTCGCGTCCGTACCGCCACAAGGTGGCCGCAAACACCCACAGCAAGAGTTTTTACAAGTAGACACCACAGACGTGTTATTCGTTGTCGGCGGCGCGTTTTCCGGACTTGAAAAAGTTATCTCTCAACGAGGGCGCGGCACCAGTATTGGCTTTGGTGCCGATGTCAAAGACGAAACCGAAATGGAAGTTGGTGAAATCTTACGAGGTGTCGAGCCGGACGATTTGATGAAGTTTGGGTTGATCCCAGAATTTATTGGCCGTTTGCCAGTGATTGCCACGCTTGAAAATCTCGATGAATCGGCGCTGATCACGATCCTTACCAAGCCCAAAAATGCGCTGATGAAACAGTATGAAAGCCTGTTTGAAATGGAAAATGTCAAATTGACCTTCTCCGATGACGCACTTTCCGCCGTGGCTCGCAAAGCCATCAAACGCAAAACCGGTGCCCGTGGTCTACGCTCTATCATGGAGGCGGTATTGCTCGATACCATGTTCGACTTACCAGGTCATGATGGCGTCGAAGAGGTGGTGGTCAATGCCGAAGTCATTGATGGCGATGCCAAACCATTATTGATTTATGCCGAAAAGAAGAAAGCCAGCAAATCCGCCTAATGAACGGCCTCTGCCGACGAGGGTAAGGGCAATCATCTCTTTTTTCGAAAAGCATAAACTATCTTTATACAGTCAGTAAAAGTCAGTTTTGAGCTGATGGTGTATTGGCTGTGATTAGATAACATCTGCACCAATACTTCGCACAGAAAAATCTAAAATCGTGCAAACTTGTGCAGCTCTAACCTTGTAACTGATTGCTTTGGTGCCGATATCATTTAGACGATGTTCACTGCTTTGGTGAAGAATGAACATATTGGGCTTTGATTGGAATCAGGGTTTAATTGATGTCATCACCGATGTTGGCCGTAAGATTTAAAGGATAATGTAGAGTTTATGTCAGATAGTTCCGAAATTCTTCCAATACTTCCCCTACGTGATATTGTCGTGTTTCCGCACATGATTGTTCCGTTGTTTGCGGGCCGTGAAAAATCAGTCAAAGCGTTGGAAGATGTGATGAGCAAGGACAAGCGGATTTTGCTACTGACCCAACTTGACCCCGGTACTGACGATCCAGAGCCAGAAGATTTGCACCATTTCGGGTGTGTTGCCAAAGTTTTGCAATTGCTAAAATTACCTGACGGAACCTTAAAAGTGTTGGTCGAAGGTGAGGGCCGCGCAAACGCCACAAAATTCGAACACATAAATGGATTTATCCAAGCCAATGTTAAGCCGGTTGCGCCGATAAATGTTGAAACCTCTGAAACCACCGCGATGATGCGCAGTGTCGTTGATAGTTTTGAACGTTATGTAAAACTGAACAAGAAAATCTCTCCTGATGTGGTAACTGCGGTACGCGATATTTCAGATGCGGCAAAACTAGCCGATTCAATTTCAGCGCATCTGTCCGTAAAATTAAGCGAAAAACAGACATTATTGGAAATTATTGATGTCAGCGCCCGGTTAGAAGCGGCATTGGCCAAAATGGAGGGCGAAATTAGCGTCTTGCGCGTGGAGCGACGAATTCGCTCTAGGGTCAAAGGCCAAATGGAAAAATCGCAACGCGAGTATTACTTGAATGAGCAAATGAAGGCAATACAACGAGAGCTTGGGGAAAATGCTGAATCCCCTGGTGAAACCGATGAGTTGGCCGAAAAAATCCAAAAAACCAAATTGTCAAAAGAAGCGCGTATCAAAGCCGAGGCCGAGCTAAAGAAACTACGCCAAATGAACCCGATGTCGGCTGAATCAACGGTTGTTCGTAATTATTTAGATTGGTTGATTGGCTTGCCTTGGGGCAAGAAAACCCGGGCTCAAATTGATTTGGTTGCAGCCAAAGCAATTTTAGACGAAGACCATTTCGGGTTGGAGAAAGTCAAAGACCGTATTCTTGAACACTTGGCGGTGCAGGCTCGGACAAAAAAAGTAAAAGGCCCCATTTTGTGTTTGGTTGGACCGCCGGGCGTTGGAAAAACCTCGTTGGGTAAATCGATTGCACGAGCAACGGGCCGCAATTTTGTTCGGATGTCATTGGGTGGTGTTCGCGACGAGTCCGAAATTCGTGGTCATCGGCGGACCTATATTGGTTCGATGCCGGGCCGGATTATCCAATCAATGAAGAAAGCCAAAACCAGCAATCCACTGTTTTTGCTCGATGAAATTGACAAAATGGGTGCTGATTTTCGAGGCGATCCTTCAGCAGCCTTGCTCGAAGTATTAGATCCGGAACAAAATACCACATTTAATGATCATTATCTGGAGGTCGATTATAACCTGTCAGACGTGTTCTTTGTGACCACTGCCAACTCGTTAAATATCCCGCGCCCGTTGATGGACCGGATGGAGGTGATCCGTATTTCAGGGTATACCGAGGACGAGAAAGTCGAGATTGCCAAACGCCATTTGATCCAAAAACAAATCAAAAACCACGGATTGCTAGAGGGTGAATGGTCGATTGATGATGATGCATTACGAAAGATCATTCGTCTTTATACCCGCGAAGCAGGGGTCCGTAATTTAGAACGGGAATTGGCCAATCTAACTCGAAAAGCCGTGCGTAAACTGGCATCGGGTGTGGACAAATCGATTGCGATTACCACGGAAAACCTTGGTGAATATGCTGGGGTTGAGAAATTTTCCTTCGGTGAAACCGACAAAGAAGACCAAGTCGGTATTGTTACCGGATTGGCCTGGACCGAAACCGGCGGTGAATTACTGACCACTGAAGCCGTTCAAATGCCGGGCAAAGGGCGAATGACCGTCACCGGAAACTTGCGTGATGTGATGAAAGAAAGCATTTCAGCCGCAAATTCTTATGTCCATTCTCGCGGAGCTAGCTTTGGAATTCGAGCCGAACAGTTCAAAAAATCAGATTTTCACGTTCATGTCCCCGAAGGTGCAACCCCCAAAGATGGACCATCCGCCGGGATTGGCATGGCCACTGCGATCATATCAATCTTAACAAATGTTGCAGTCCGCAAAGACGTGGCGATGACCGGAGAAATTACCTTACGCGGTCGAGTGCTTGAAATCGGAGGCTTAAAAGAGAAACTGCTCGCTGCTTTACGTGGCGGTGTAAAAACTGTTTTAATTCCGATGGATAACGCCAAAGACTTAGAGGAAATTCCCGACAATGTAAAAAATAATTTGGAAATTATTCCAGTCAGCACACTGGATGATGTGTTGCTTCATGCTTTAGTCAGCAAGCTAAAACCCATCGAATGGGCTGATCGATCTGAGGGACCGGATGAGAGTTCTTCTTCCAGTGACAGGGATGATGATGCTGATGCATTAGTCACCCATTAGTGTGACATAGATAAATTTTAATTTTATCTATCAAAAACGTTGCAAAATATGGATTTTTGACGACAATACACTATCAGCGCCGTTGATTCGGTGTGCTCATACAGGAAGGATTTTCGAATGAATAAAAGTGAATTGGCAGAAAATGTTGCAACAGAATGTGACATGACCAAGGCTCAAGCTCTTGAAGCAGTCAATGCTGTTTTCAGTACGATTGAAAAAACACTAGGCGGCGGCGGCGAAGTTCGCGTTCCTGGTTTTGGTTCGTTTACAGTGGCACATCGCGCTGCGGGAATGGCTCGAAATCCTCGTACCGGCGAAATGGTCAAGCGCCCAGCCTCAAAACGCCCTAAATTTAAAGCCGGCAAATCGTTTAAAGACTGCGTCAACTGCTAGTTTTTTTTGATAAAACTGTAAAAAGGGCTGGTAAATGCTGGCCCTTTTTCATTTTTGACTTGCGGTTTTGTCAAGAATGGTCATATTTCGCTTCCCCTTGGTAAGGGCGATTAGCTCAGCTGGGAGAGCGCCACGTTTACACCGTGGATGTCGGGAGTTCGAGCCTCTCATCGCCCACCATTTTTGATCTCGTATTTTATCTCACGGCGCGAAGAGAGCGCCTCCGATGGGGCGGGCTGACCGCCCGACACGCAGTCGCGCTTGCGCGGGCAAGTTGGCTTGAGGTTGCTCCAGAGATGATCGCGGGTTAGGGCATTCGAGTGTTATAACTGTCTGTCTGTCTGTCTGTCTGTCTGTCTGTCTGTCTTGCTATACCGTTGGTTGATATCGCAGTGCGGAGCCTGCGCCGCTGGTGAGGCTGGCTGACCGCCCAATGGCCTCGTACGACTTAGCCGTTGGTGTCGTGGTGTGTGGTCCGGCCCCCGCGCCTCCCTCCGGCTTGACCGGAGGGTCCAGCCTTTTGGGGAAGTTCATAACAGATGCAGAACTGGCCCCTGCTGGCCAACCTAGCATGTTCGACCAGACTTTATTCTACGCCATTTTTCTTTGTTTTGCTTGGCGGGTGTTTTATTCGCCCACGGGCGGCTTCTTGTTGCTTTATATTTAAGTACACGCTTTCGGCCAATTATCTTAAAATTCTTGTGCGAAAGCATCTTGACGGATCAGTGATGGAGCCGTATTTCACCTGTCTTGTAATGGTGCAATATACGTTACAAAAATGAAAAATGCGCGGGTGTAGCTCAGTTGGTTAGAGTGCCGGCCTGTCACGCCGGAGGTCGCGGGTTCGAGTCCCGTCACTCGCGCCATTTTTCACAAATCACCGATATGTAAACATTGAAAACGCGCAACTTCATAGGTTGGGCCTTTGGCTCGTTTGGACTTGTCACGGTTTAGTTCCGGGTTGTTATGAGTATAACAGCCATCAAGGAGAACTATTATGGCGATGATAATGAACAAGAAGTTTCCTTGACTCTGGACTATACTCCAAGGTTTATAATGATCAGGAATGGAGCAAAAATGACCGTGTTTACTATTGGAAAATTGGCAAAGAGCTGTGATGTAAAGGTCGATACCATTCGCCATTACGAGCAAAAGGGTTTGTTATTACCCCTAGATCGCACAGCGTCAGGCTACCGGGTTTACTCCTCCAATAGCGTGAAACGATTGCGCTTTGTTCGCAAAGCCCAGCACCTAGGTTTCACCTTGGAAGAAATCAGGGAATTGCTCGAACTAAGTGAAAATTCAGATGCGGATTGTGCTGACATTAGAGAAAAAGCAAGAATGAAAAGCGATGCGATTGAAAAACGCATTTCAGATTTGATTTCAATTAAAAAAAGCCTTGTTGAATTATCTAAATATTGCCCTGGTAAAGGCGTATCACTTTCAGAATGCAGCATCCTCAAACATTTTTACGAGGAAAGTGAATGAAAAAAATCATAATCATTCTTACATTGAATATTGTTTGGGCCGGAACTGCACAAGCTGCCCCGCTAACTTTCAACACAGCCTTACCTATTAGCAAGAATGAGTATATTCTGCGCGAGCAATTGATTATAAGTAATTCTGTTGGTGATCTGACAGAGACAAATATCGTCTCGACTCTGGTCTACGGGGTTTCGCCAAACTTTGCTGTATTCGGAACGATTCCTTATACAAACATAGATTCCAAGACAAATGACAAGCAAGGGATCGGCAACAGCAAAATTTTTGGTCGATACACCATTTATCAAAATGACTTTCAAGGCGGGACCTTTCGCATCGCTCCCTTTGCTGGCGTAAAGATACCAACCAATCAAGATAATATTGGTACAGAATCATGGGATGTCTTTAGTGGAATAGTTGTCACCTATGGCAGTGTGGACTGGGAATTAGATGGACAGGTAAGTTACCAAATTAATACCGAATCCAATCAGTTTGAAGCTGGCGATGTTGCCCGCGCCGATATCTCATTACAATATCGGATACTTCCTCTAATTCTCAACGCTAACACGGATTCATTTATCAACGCTGTGCTGGAAGTCAATCTGATTGATACAGGGCAAAGCAAAACGAACGGCATCAGCGACCTAAACAGTGGCGGGACCACCTTATTTCTAGCGCCAGGACTGCAATATGTAGCTGAGCGCTACATTGCAGAAATTGGCGTACAAATACCCGTTATTCAAAACTTGAACGGAACAGCATTAGAGAATGACTATATTTTTCGAACTGGATTACGCATTAACTTTTAACACTCAAAAAGGAGATTATGATGAAACGTCTACTAATAACAACAGGAATAGCAATGCTCGTAGCAGGTAATGCTTTCGCTGCTGATGTACAATATAACATGAGGGTTGATGGGATCACTTGTCCATTTTGTGTTGCGACTTCTGCAAAAGCACTCAAGAAAATTGATGGGGTTAAGAAAGTTAGTTCTGATCTGGAAAATGGAATCATCAAGGTCTGCGCTGATGAGAATGTGAAATTTACAGATGAGCAACTAACCAAGCTGTTTGTCGAAAAAGGCTTCACCTATCGGAGCATGGAAAAACAGAAACAATGCGACCCAGCATGACAGAATTCTACTCCACCATTATCTGTCCAAAATGCAACTCCTCCAAAAGAGAGAAAATGCTAACTGATGCATGCCAGTATTTTTATGAATGTACGGGTTGTGGCAAATTACTAAAGCCAAAACAAGATGATTGCTGCGTCTTTTGTTCATACGCTGATGTGCCATGTCCCCCCATACAAGAACAAGGTGATTGTTGTGCCTGAAAAACAAAGCAAACCAAAAAAATGGGGAGCACTGGTGCTTTTTGCATCTACAGCAACACTGCTTTGCTGTGCACTTCCAATATTGTTAGTGAGCATAGGCATGGGTGCCATAGCGGCATCCATTTACGGAGAATATTTACCCTGGTTAAGGTGGTTCGGGTTACATGAAGGCATTACCTTTGGAGTAACAGCCGCAATTTTGGTAATTGCAGGCTGGACATTATATCGCCCAGGAAGGACCTGTCCTGCCAACCCTGAATTAGCAGCTGCATGCAATAAAGCTCAAAAGTCGAATGCTCGTTTCTTTTGGGGCGCAATATTCATTTGGTGCATAGGCGTGTTTTCAGCGTTTGTATTGCCCCTAGTCGCATAATTTGAATCGACAACAAAAATTTTGTTCATATGGCTGACGTCAGAGCATGTGAGACAGTACCCAAGAAAGCATGAAGCTCAATGCAAAGCTAATTTTATTACTTGCCAATCATATCGGGCATACCAATGTTGTTATTGAGGCAATTGAGAAGGCAGGCAAAACCTCTAAATCATGACAAGCCCGCCCCAGACAATGGCGATATTTTATTTAGCAGGAATTGTTTTTCCAAGGATTGATGACCTTAACGCCAGTGGGTTCAAAATCGGCAATATTTTTGGGTACAACCACCATGCCGTGAACCATTGCCGTTGCCGCAATCATAGGCCAATGACAGCAATTTTTACATAGGTAAGATCAGGCATCATCAAAACTCAAATAACTTCATAAACGGGCGATGGGTGTCAGCTTTTGCTCAAGCTGAATAATATGTCCTGTACCATGCCACAAACGCTTTGACACCCTGATGGAAGTTAGTTTTTGGTTGATATCCGGTAAGGGTCTTTAACAGATCGGCATTGGCCCAAGTTGCAGGCACATCGCCGGTTTGCATATCCATATAATTACGGATTGCCTTTTGCCCCAACTCAACTTCGATGGCTTCGATAAAGTCCAACAACCTTACTTTGTCCGAATTGCCAATATTGACGATGCGAAACGGGGCGACGGGGCTTAGGCTATCGCCGTCCGGAACATCGTGCGTGGTTTTGGGGCGTTTGGGTGGTGTATCAATAAGTAAATGTATGCCTTTGACCAGATCGTCCACATAGGTAAAATCACGAAACATATCTCCGTGATTATAAATATCGATCGGAGTGCCCTCCAAAATGCCTTTGGTGAACTTAAACAGCGCCATATCAGGGCGACCCCAGGGGCCATACACCGTGAAAAATCGAAACATGGTGATGGGTAGGTCCCACAAATGCGCATAGGAGTGACCCATAGCTTCACCCGCCTTTTTGGTGGCTGCATATATGGTCAACGGCGTATCGGCTTTTTCGGTTTCAATAAACGGCATGTCTTCATTGGCGCCATAAACCGAGGAGGTCGATGCCATTAGCAAATGATCAACCCCCAATATCCGGGCGCATTCCATGACATTAAAGGTACCGACGATATTGGCATCGATATAGGCGCGGGGATTTTCCAAGCTGTAACGAACCCCAGCTTGGGCGGCCAAGTGTACGATCACATCCGGTTTTTCTTGGCTGCAAAGTGCCTGTAAAGTATCGAAATCTTCCAGCATGCCAATTTCGCAACTAAAATGCTGGTTCTGCAGCAGCATTTGATGCCGTCGTTCCTTCAGGCGCACATCATAATAGTCGGTCATGCCGTCGAACCCGACCACACGAAATCCTTCATCCAGGAGGCGTTGGGACAAATGATACCCGATAAAACCAGCGCTGCCGGTAACAAGAACAGTTTGCATCGCTTAGCGTACTTTCATACGGTAGTTTCGGGTGGGTTTGCCAATTGCAAAATCGTGTTGGTGCGCATTCGCCATTTTTTCGCGAATAGAAATATAGCGCAAATCACTGAATATCAAATGGGTCATAGGCTTCAATAGCCTTTGTAAACGGCGACCGTCAAACACATTTTATGTCGTAATTGATCTGTTCTTCGGTATCTACCTCCAGTTTAGGGAAGGGACGAAACGACGCGTATACAGCAACCGATCCGCATACCCATCGGCGAGCCTACAGACTAGAGTTTAGCATCCAGGCTGCTTTTTCGTGAACAGACATCCGCTCGACCACCACGCCAATGCTAACTTCATCGCCGGTGTTTTGGGCGGCTTTGAGTGTTTGTTGTAAGCTAGCAATTACCAAGGCTTGATCATTGGCTAATTCTTGCACCATGCTCGTGGCATCCGCATTTTCATCCCCATCTTTGATGGTGGTTACGGCCGCATAAGCTTTCCATGTTCCGGGGGCTTTGGTCCCCAAAGCACGGATGCGCTCGGCAATGGTATCGACGGCCAGGGCCAGATCATTGTACTGCTCCTCGAACAATAAATGCAGCGTCTTAAAATTTGGTCCGGTGACGTTCCAATGGTAATTTTGGGTTTTCAAATACAAAGCATAGGTGTCGGCTAATGCAGTTTTCAAACTCTCTGCTACGGGATTAGTGCTCATGATTGTTCTCCTTGATATGTTTGGCAGTGCTGGCAGTATATTTTGGATCAGCTTGTGCTAATTTTTCAATCAGTTGATAATCTTGCATCAATACCGGGACTTTAGCTCCAGCACGTCAATGCGTTTTGATTATCGGTTATCAGTGCTCCTGCCGTCGTCGTCATTGTTTTCTTGGTCATGTTGCGCTCCTGATGATTGAATATACGCTCAGGTCAATCATATGTATAATAGATTGATTTTATAATTATGATAAGTTATGCTTATGGCATGAATTTACGTGATCTAAAATATTTGGTGGCAGTTGCGGATAATAAGCACTTTGGCAAAGCTGCTAAAATTTCCCACGTCAGTCAACCGGCGCTTAGCATGCAGGTGCAAAAGCTAGAAAGCGAGCTGGGCGTGCAATTACTGGAGCGCACCAATAAAACAGTGATGGTGACGGAAATTGGCAAGGATATTGTCGAGCGCGCCAGAAAAATTATCCAAGAAACCGAGGAAATCAAAGCGATCGCCAAAACCCATCAAGACCCGTTTGCCGGGCGGATACGGTTGGGTGCCTTTCCAACTTTGGCACCTTATTTTTTTCCAACGATCGTGCCCAAGATTAGTAAAGCTCTGCCCAAGTTAAAGTTGTTCTTGGTGGAAGAAAAAACCGAGCAATTACTCGACCAACTCAAAAACGGTACACTTGATGCCGCGATTATTGCCTTGCCTGTTCATGGTGAACAGCTTCAAACTTTACCATTATTCGAAGATGAGTTCTTGTTAGCGGTTCATGCAAAGCATCATCTTGCCAAACGAAAACGCGTCGATCAATCAAATTTAGAGGGTGAGCCCTTGCTGCTTCTTGAGGAAGGGCATTGTTTGCGCAACCACGCGCTTGTGGTTTGTAGTTTAATGCAAACCAGCGAAGTTCAGGACTTTCGTGCCACCAGCTTAGAAACCTTACGCCAGATGGTGGCCTCCAGTATCGGCATTACATTGATCCCGAAAATTGCGGTACAAAAACATAAAGATATTAGCTATATTCCATTCACCGCGCCCGCGCCGTCGCGCACCATTGTATTGGTTTGGCGAAAAACATCGGCAAGGGGCGCATGTTTCGAGAAAATCGGGCAACTCATCCACGCTATCTATATGGTTTGAGTGTTTCTAGTTCAAACATTGGCGCCCGCAAACTCGCGCTCGTTAAAAGAAACGCTCGGCAATACGGATGGTGTCACCCGGTTGTACTGGAGTTTCAGTCGTAAGATTATACACTTGTTCTCCAACTGCTCCGGCGCGTTTGATGAACACTTTGCGAGTGTCAGCCCGATAGGTAAAGCCCTCGGCGGTGGCCACTGCGTTCATCACGGTTAAGCCACTAAGATACGGGTATTCCCCAGGGGCAGTGACTTCGCCTAAGATGTAAAAGGGTCGAAAGTTCAACACTTCGGCACTCACCCGTGGGTCGGTCAAATAGCCTTCTCTAAGCCGCGTAGCGATACCAAGCTGGAGCTCACGAACGGTTTTGCCAGCAGCATCAACTTCACCAACCAAGGGCAGGGACACTTGGCCACTGCCGTTAACGACGAACTCACCGGATAAATCTTCTTCACCAAACACAATAATACGCAATTGATCGCCCGAGCCTAAGCGATAATCAGTAGTTCCGCGAACGTCTACCGCTGCACTTGGCGTGCCACCGCCAATACTTGGGGCGGGTCCCGTTGTGCATGAAGCAACAAGTACTGCAAAAATACTGCTCAGCAAAATTGTCCAGATACGCATGTTTCGACCTTCTGATTTGGTGTGACGCAACGGTATCAGTGCCATAGATAATAACATGGCGCAATATCAAACCATCTACAATTACGCGTGATGCCCGTCGGTTTGCGCGGGCCAGTTTACAAACCGGTCTGCAAGAACGAAACCGTGTCTGTTTCAAGACGTACTGCCGTCAACACACCGGTGATATAGGCACCGGTATCAATTCCGATCCGGCGGTGATCTTGATATGGCTCTTGCTTGGCGGTGTGACCATGCACCACTTTCTTTTCAAAACTGGCGGTATCGTTTAAAAATTCTTCACGTATCCACAACATGTCTTGTTCGATTTGTTGTTCGAGTTTTTTTCCGGGACGTAACCCGGCATGGACAAAAATATAATCGCCCAGTGTAACCGATGGCAGCAGGTCTTGCATAAAGGCAATATGTTGCGGTCCCATTGCGCTGCAAAGCGCGCGCGCCGTAGCTTCCCATGCGGCCAAGTCTTCGTTGTTTTTTGGCTGTTGTAATCCATAAGATAGCAATGTCTCAGTACCACCATAGCTCACCCATTGTTGGCCAAATTCGGGGTCCGCTAAAAAATGCAATATCGCTTCTTCGTGATTGCCTTTTAAAAAATACATGTTCACATCAAATTCACCGGGATCAGTTGAATTTTTCCAACCGAGCAATATGTCGACCACCGCCTTGGACCCCATGCCGCGATCAATATAGTCACCTAAAAGCACAATGTTTACGGGCCGGCCCTCAGCGGTTGCGCGCTGATCCGCAGTAATTTTAGCCATCAGTTCAAGCAATAAATCATCGCGGCCATGCACATCGCCAATGGCGTAAATCAACTGTCCTTCGGGTGCAAATTTTTGTTTGTTTTTCCGCTTGAACCAAGAGTGTAGCATATATGGTTTGCCTCATTGCTAAGTTCGGTTCAATATCATACTAGGAAAACCAGAGAAAGTTGTTTCTCATCAAAGCTTGGGGTTAAAGGGGTTCATCCAGTTGAAACCGTTTTTAAATGACGGGAATGTAATTCGAATAGTGTTGCTTGGCTTGTGCCTGTTGGCACTGGGTTTTATTGTGCCACTTGCCAACGGCGAAATGAACGCGCTCAACGCTCGCCAGGAAATCATAGATGCCGGGCAAACCATCGATGAGGCTCGCCGTGAACACTTGAATGCTGCCGAAGATGCGCTGGCCGGGGTCGGCTCAAGCGCCGTGTTAACTGACCTTGATGCCGAATTAGCGTTATTGCGTGAACCGATGGACTTAGATGCTTCGGCCCGTTGGACCCAGCAAGCCCTAACCCGCAGCCCCTCGCGCGCCGAAAGCTGGGCGCGTCTGGCCTTTATCGAAGTATTGC
>JAESUG010000159.1 GCA_016763185.1 Robiginitomaculum sp.
GGTCGAGCCGGTAAAGGCAATTTTGGCCACGTCTGGATGGCCAACAATTCGCCCGCCAGTGTCGCCCTTGCCGGTCACAATATTGACCACGCCCGGCGGCACACCGGCCTCAAGACATAATTCGGCAAAGTATAAAGCGCTAAGCGAAGTATATTCCGCCGGTTTCATCACCACGCAATTGCCCGCCGCCAATGCCGGGGCGATTTTCCAGGCCAGCATTAAAAACGGAAAATTCCACGGAATGATCTGTCCGACCACGCCCAGTGATTTGTGATCTGCCAATTCAACATCGAGCAATTGCGCCCAACCTGCATGATAATAAAAATGCCGGGCCGCCAACGGGATATCGGCATCTCTGGTTTCGCGGATCGGCTTGCCATTGTCCAAGGTTTCCAGCACCGCGATGAAGCGTGAATTTTTCTGGATCAACCTAGCCAATGCATACAAAACTTGCGCCCGTTTATGACCGCCCAATTGTGACCAGCCTTCAAATGCTGCATTTGCTACTTTTACGGCGGCGTTAACATCCGCTTCGGTGCCGGCTGCAATTTGGGCCAATATGTCACCATTGGCCGGGTTCGTGCTGTTAAAATGACCGGAGCCTTTTGTCCATTTACCACCGATAAAATGGCCAAAGCCAGCTTCATGCGCCGTCAACCAAGCGCCGACTTTACTCGCATCCTCTGGCGCCGGGCCGTATTCCATATTTTCAAAAATTTCTGCCACGCTCATCGTCTTATCCTATCGGGTGCCGGTTGGCCGCTGAATAGCGTCCGGTGGCTTGGTGCTCTAATTGCCGTTCAATATCGCCTAACAAACTGGACGCGCCAAAGCGAAACCAATGCGGGTCGAGCCATGCATTGCCCAGCTCCTCTTTGATCAGCATTAAATAAACCAAGGCTAGTTTGGCCGAACTTACGCCGCCAGCGGGCTTGAACCCAACCATATAACCAGTGCGGGCATGGTATTCACGGATCATTCGCATCATGATCAAGCTTACGGGCAAGCTGGCGTTTACCGCTTCCATGCCGGTGGAGGTTTTGATAAAATCAGCGCCAGCCATCATGCAAACCATGCTGGCTTTGGCGACTTTGGTGATGCTGCCCAATTGTCCAGTGGCCAGAATTGCTTTGACATGGGCATCACCGCAGGCCTCGCGAAAGGCGCACATTTCATCATAAAGCGCCTGCCAATTGCCGGTTAACACATGACGGCGCGAGATCACAATATCAATCTCGTCAGCACCCGCAGCCACGGATTCGCGAATTTCCGCCAATCGCAACTTAAACGGCGACAAGCCCGCCGGAAACCCAGTAGAAACGGCGGCCACTGGAATACCAGAGCCACGCAACGCCTTGACCGCCACCGGCACCATTTCGTGATAAACACAAATCGCCCCGGTGGTTAGCTTCATATCACCAACGCCCAACGCTTCCATAATATCAGCGCGCACCGGGTGCATGGCTTTGGCGCATAAACGACGCACCCGCCCCGGCGTGTCATCCCCGGACAATGTGGTTAGATCAATCAACGAGATAGCTTTTAACAACCACGCTACTTGCCATTGCTTTTTTACCGAGCGCCGGTTGGCGTGGCTGGCAATTCTGCGCTCTACGGCAGATAAATTGATGCGGATTTCATCGACCCATGAGGCCTCGAACGCCATGGCGGGATTGCGGACGTATTGATCAATTTGATGTATGTCAGCAACCATATCGGCTCCCCTTACGCATTAGCCGAGCAGTATATCTGGTAATAATGAGATTGTCAGCTATCTAACGGATTTGCGTGCAAATCAGTGATCAACGCGCCAAACAGTAATAACATATTTTTGCTACCCCGCGCCGCTTCGCGCATCGTGTGTTCGTGGCTTAGCACCTCATCACGCATGCCGGAGCCATAATTGGTAACCAGCGAGATGGCACCAACTCGAAAGCCTTGTTTCCTGGCCAAAATAACCTCTGGCACCGTCGACATGCCCACCAGATCACCGCCCAGTTTACGCACCATGTTAATTTCGGCTGGGGTTTCAAAACTGGGGCCGGAAATCCAGACATACACGCCTTCGTGCAGCTCGGCACCGGAGGTTTTGGCCGCCAACCGTATCCGGTCGCAAATCTGCCGGTCATAGGCCTTGCCCAGATCAATAAACTGCGGCGGGCGATGATCACCGATCAACGGGTTAAGGCCGGAAAAATTAATATGATCGGTGATCAATGAGGCGCTGGCTGGTGGTACATCTTCATGCAAAGAACCGGCCGCATTGGTGAGCAGTAACACGCGGCAACCCAATTCCCATAACACTTCCAAGGGCACCATCATCGCCGCCGGGTCACCGGCTTCGTAATAATGAATACGGCCCGCCATCAGCACCACTTCGGCCCCAGCAATTTGCCCCAATACCAGCTCGCCAGCATGCGAGGCCACGCTCGAAATCGGAAAACCCGGAATATCAGCATAGGGAATAACCACTTTGTTTTCAACCAGATCAACCAACCCGCCAAGCCCTGAACCCAACACAATGGCTAAGCGTTTTTTTTGAGTGGCACGGTGTTCAATAAATTCTACGGCTTTGTTGATGACGGTTCTCATACTCAACTCTCTTCGGTTAGTGAAAAAGCAAAGGGCAGCAATTCGCCCAATGTATAGGTTGCCACCTCGCCGCTTAAAAGCCCGCAATGCACCTGAATATCAGTAGATGCAAACTCGGCCAGACGCTGGCGGCACCCGCCGCACGGCGTGCCCGGTGTGTCGCCATTGGTCATCACAAATACTTCGGCAATTTCGCGCTCCCCACCGGCAATCATCGCAGCAATCGCCGAGGCCTCGGCGCAATTTCCCAAAGGATAGGCCGCGTTTTCGACATTACAGCCTGAATAGATATTGCCGGACGAAGTGCGAAGCGCCGCACCAACGGCATAGTTTGAGTATGGCGCATAGGCCTGCGCCAATATGCTACGCGCATGATCAGATAATGTTTTCATTTATTTTGTTAGCCTTAGCTGCGATTCGTTTAATGCCTAGAATCTGTTGGCCGGATCATATTGTTTTATTTTGGAACCGAGCGCAAATGATTACTAATGTTCAAAAGAAACAACGCCTCATCATAGCCGGCATCAACTCAGCAGTTTAATGTTTATTGGTCGTGGATATCGAAAACGGTTTGGCGTTCAGGTGCAAAGTGCTTCAAAATAACCTGCGCCTTACTCGTTTTTTAGAGCTATGCTTAGGGTTAGCAGCTGAGCTTATCCACCCTCTTGATCTCAATCGATTTATTATGCTCAATCAATTCTGACATATTGTCTTCTACCCAGCGATCAAGCGCACAAATTTTCTCGCATAACTCCACGCCCAGCGCCGTCAGGCTATATTCAACATGGGGCGGAATTGTTTTCATGTCCAGCCGACTTATAAGCCGCATATCGCCAAGCTCACGCAATGTCTGTGTCAGCATTTTCTGAGAAATGCCCTCCACCCGTCGTTTAAGCTCGCCATTGCGAACAGGCCCCATTTGCAGGGCATCGATAATGAGCAAACTCCATTTGCCTGCTATCTTGTTCAAAAGGAAGCGTGCAGGGCAGGTCTTGTGAAAGACATCGGGTTTCATGTCTTCAGGGTTTGATGCAATTTCGTACATTGTTGTCGCCTTTTTCATAGTCACTAAAAGGTGCGTACTTGAGGTTTGGTTTCTATGCCATAAGTCTATCACTGAACTTTCGTATGAGAACCACCTAATTTTGAATTGGAGAATAAAATGAGCAAATCAATCACCCCTTTTAAGCGTTTCACTCTTGAGGATGCGCCCGCGACATCGGTGCCCTATCTTGAAGCCGCACAAAAAGCATTTGGGCTGATACCCAATGTTGAGCAGGTGATGGCGCAAGCCCCTTCACTACTGGGTTCCTACATGACCGCATGGGATTTATTTGATGAAACAAGCTTAAATCCTGCGGAACGCCAAATCGTTTACCAAACCGCCAATTTCGAAAATAATTGCGAATATTGTACGCCTTGGCATACCATTTTAGCGGAAAATGCCAGCCTTTCAGCCGACGACGTAGAAGCATTGCGAAATGGCGATACACTTTCAGACCCTAAACAGGAAGCTTTGCGTCTGTTTACACGTGCCTTGGCTCGCACGTCCGGGAGTATTGAACCAG
Source organism: Robiginitomaculum sp. (assembly GCA_016763185.1). GTDB lineage: Bacteria > Pseudomonadota > Alphaproteobacteria > Caulobacterales > Maricaulaceae > Robiginitomaculum_B. The sequence continues at coordinate 4,161 of JAESUG010000159.1, forward strand.
CAGCCCTAGCTGCGTTCTTTGCCGCAGGCTATACGGAACAAAGCGCGCTAGAAGTTGTGCAAGGTCTCGCCGTAAAGCTGATGAGCAATTATACAAATTCAATCGCACAAACACCTCTAGATGAGGCCGCGCAGTCCAAGGCCTGGAAAAAACCTTCGTTACGCGGCTAGAGGTGTAGTTTCACATTTGAAGAGCAATACGGCGCGTGTATTGTTACTATGGGATATATGGTCAACTCAGTCAAGGATCGGTCTGTTCTGCGGAAGGCAAATCATACCGCCGCAAGGCATGCCCGGTGTGTCGCCCGCCGTCATCACGAACACTTCCGATATTTCGCGCTCCCCACCGGCAATCATCGCGGCAATCGCCGCACCAACGGCATAGTTAGAATACGGCGCATACGCCTGCGCCAATATGCTACGCGCATGATCAGATAATGTTTTTATTTGTTTTGTTTAACCTTGGTTGCACTTCATTTGGTCTGGTGTGTAGAATCTGTTGGCCAGATCATATGGCTTTATTTGGGAATTTGGCACAAATTATTGCAAATTTTCGAGAAACCATAGCGGCGATCAACTGAAGTACCCGCCTCCGTTATACCAAACTTGATGACAACAATTGCAAGGATGGATTACGGGTCAGGCCCGCAATGACGATGGGTGGTGGGAGGCTGGTTTTATCGTACGCCTGCTGATCAGCGATGCATTTTATGGACCCCAATTGTTCACTATATTTCCCACCTCTATCTTACGGATAAAGTTTCCAAAACCACCCTTGCATGTACTTGTTTCGTTCCTATATAGAACACTCAATCAACCACACCCGGGAGAATGCCTTTGCCGAACAATCATGCTGAAATATACCGCCAACGGTACGAAACGTTTCGCCATTTGGACAAATTACGTTGGCAAATGCTCCAAATCACTGTCGCCATAGGATCAATTTTTACTTTGATTCTGAGAATCACCGATGGCGCACCTGAGTGGTGGTTTATTGGTGGACTTGGATTAATTCTAGTAGCCAACGGATTTGCAATGCTTCGCATTAATAGCGGAATCAAAAAAAACGGAAGCATTTTACAAGAGTTTGGAAAAAAAATCGGTGACATATCAATTCCGAGCATTTCGCCAAGCTGGAAAGCATCTTCTCATTGGCTCGCCATTCTAATTTTATCATTTGGATCTGCCAGCTTACTTTTTTCATTGACAAAGTTTTGTCAATGTATTTTTGGAGTTTCAAATGCATAAAGTGTTCATCAGTTACCACCATGACAATGACCAAGAGTACAAAAATCATTTAGTATGGATGAATCGTCAACACAATATTTTCATAGATAAGTCTGTGAAAACAAATGACATATCGGACGACCAATCGACCCAAACTATTAGACAAACCATACGCGATAATTATCTACAAGATTCTACCGTGACAATTTTGCTCGTTGGAACCGAAACGCGATATCGTAAACACATTGATTGGGAACTCAAATCCAGTATGATTAACGGTTCTGTCAATAAAAAATCTGGCATACTTATCATCACATTACCTTCATTGCATTCTAACTATTTGACAGTTGCTCACCCTGGTGAAAAGGAAAAAATTTACCCTGAGGTTCACGCTTGGACAAATATTGAGACTAAATCCGTTGAAATGAGTAAATACCCTGCAATCCCAGAACGAATTATGGATAACATAGTAAACCCAAAGGCGAGAATTTCCATAGTTCCATGGGATAGAATTAAAAATAATCCACAGAAACTTACTTGGTTAATAAAAGCAACGTCAGAATCTAGAGACACCAACGAATACGACCTTAGCCGCCGTATGCGAATGCGTGATCACAACCCTTATTTGTAGATTTCATTCGACGTACATTAGAGTATTTGCGCCCAGATTACCACTCCAATATAACCTTGCCGCTTTGGCCGCTGCGCATCCGATCGAATGCAGCTTGGAAATCATCGACGCCAAACTGATCGGTGATGATGGCGTCGACGTTGAGGCCGGAGCCGAGCATGGCCAGCATTTTATACCAGGTTTCGAA
>JAESUG010000160.1 GCA_016763185.1 Robiginitomaculum sp.
TCCAAGTTGGGGTGGAATGTTGGCGCTCAAAGCTATTTCTTCGTATCCTAACCTATTTTCTGGAGCATTCATCCAAGCAATGGCCTGTGATTTTCGTTCAAAACGAAAATCAGAAAAAACGGGCTTTGATATTGTTGTGAAAAGTCATTTGCTCGTTGATAACTCTATAAACAATCTTTCTTATTTGTACTCAAAAAAAGAACCCAATGAATATGACAATTGCGATACCATCATTGCGCCTCACCAAAAAGTGTACCTCATTCATGGGAAAGACGACAAAATTGCCCCGGCCTCGGACATTGAGCGGTTTCTTTCACAACAAGATGATACCCTTGTTCAGGGGTTCATCTTAGAAAACATGGGACATGATATTAGTCATGACATGATGTACCAAGGCCGAACACAGAAAGCCATTACGTTTTGGGAAGCTGAGTGATGCACCGACTTCTTTGCAAAAAATAAGAAGGTATATCGCTGTCCCGCCAACAGCCTGCACAACTTTCACGTTCACGAGAATGTTATCTGTATACAACCTGCAATCCCCAAACGAGGTTTGCTGGATTTAACGCCGAAAGTTTGAATTTATTTTCAACTGATTACGGCGACGCAAACACTCGCCTCACCTAAAATACCTTGCCCAATTCACACGCAAATCAGTACATTCACATCAATTCCCCAACAACCATTCATTGACAGCACCCCCCAGATTGCAACCTCAGAGCGGTTCAGTTTGAACTTTTTGTGAAACACTAAATATGGAGACAAATATGCGTGAATTAACGACAATCGAATGTCAGGAAGTAAGTGGTGGCCCAATACCTGTTATTGTTGGTGTTATTGCTTTTCGGGCGGCCCTCGCTGCAGGACGTTGTGCGGCTAGCCCTGCGTGTCGTACCGGCGTTGTACTACTAGTAACAACGATAGCAGGAAGATTAGACTAATGCTGGCTCCGCTAGCAATTAAAAGTAACATGACTTTTAAACTGCACCTTTATTATATTGATTTTGTCGATAATATTAAGGGTGTAGTTTATGAGAGGCCTCTATAAATATGTTATTTTCGAACTGTTACAAGCTCATAATTAATGGGGAAGTATGGCAATTACATGTGAAGACTGGCCTAAGTGGCTTTCAGTATCGTGTCGCTGTTGACGGTAAAACTATCGCTGAACATTTGGGAGAAAATAGTGCCGCAGCAATGCTGTCACCCGAAAAATTTGAATTTTTCTATAACAATAAAATTTATAACATTGTTTATGGCCCTGTCAGCACATGGGGGTATGGAGCACACGTCTACGAAAATGATATATTAGTGTACCGTTTCAAAGACAGAAATTTCCATAAATTGGGTGGATTTGAAAAATTTTTTGAAAAACTAGATTCGGTCCTGGAACGTACCAATAGCGAAGACAACAAAAAAATACAAAAAGAACTACAGCCTTCCTTCATCACCGATATTGTTCTGGGAGTTATTTTTTTCTTTGTCGCATCTCAGTATGATATCCTAGCTGCGGCTGTCAGTGGAGCGTGTCTGGCTTTTTCTTTGTACTTCATTCAACAATATTTCAAAGTAGATTTGCTTGGCGGGTTGGCAAAGTTTGGGATCGCAATGTCTTTATTGTCTGTCGGTATTTCTTTAATGCTTCAAGATGAAATATTTATTCAGCTCAAAGGCACGATCATTGGGGCCGCGGGCTCTATCCTAGCCTTTATAGATTCGCACAGGGGTGGCCATTTTATCGGAAAACCAATGTCGCGCTATCTATCGAGTTTTGTCACTTTGAAACCAAAACATGCAGCGCAGGCCTTAGGCGTCACTGGTCTTGTTCTGGTTGCAATTGATCTACCATTAGCTTTCATGCTTTCTAAAGATCAATGGATTTTTTACAATGCGTTTTTGGATATGTTTATTATCATTCCGGTTTTTATCTGGACGATCTGGATGGCAAGAGAGCGACCATGTGATAAAAATTGAGATCCCAATTATAGAGATTAATTTGGGCGGTGGAGTCACGCTCGGTGATGGCACGGATGGAGATACTGTGTATGGAACTATAACAATCCAATTTTAACTTGAAAACACGCATTCCCTTCCCCATAGTCGAGGGGCTGCGTGTTTCTTAATAGTGGTAATTACATCATGAAGTACCGTTTATTTTTGTTTTTTTTCGTAAGTTTTGCTTTTGTTGCGATAACTAAGCCGTCATTAACAGCAGACACCCCATCTCATACCGTACCCTTACTTTCCAGCAACGGGCCAGCGATTGAAATACTAATTCATGGCGAACCATACACATTTATTGTTGATACAGGCTCTTTTCAAACGATTATTTTGCCTGAACTGGCAAACAAAACGGCCAGGCCAGATGAAAAAAACCTTCGTATTGCAGGCGGCCGGCAAGGAGATTGGCACTTGATCGCAGCAGGTGAGTTGGAATTGCAGGTCAGTGGGACAAACTTCTCCCGTTCTTTGGTGGTCGCTACTCTTGCCGCTGAAGCACCAACAACGGCGGCATGGGAACAAGACCTGACAGGTCATCATGGCATTTTAGGATTAGATTTCTTTTATGGCACCCAATTGGTATTTGATGGCCCCAAGCAAACATTTGAAATTATTGAACCGCCTGAGGACCAACGGGTTGAATCGGGGGCGGGGCAAGATAATGGACCGTTCTTTGGCAATAAAATACCAGGGTTTCGCCCGGCAATTTTTGGTGACATCGAAGGTGAGCGCGGTCTTTTTTTCTTGGACACGGGATCGATCAACGATAGGCATATTCGTTTTTATAATACATATATGAGCTGGAAGTTGTGGGATGACACCGAGCATTTCTTTTTTCAGGATGCACCCAATTTTTCAGAAAAACCGATGAAGCTTGTTGGCTCCAGAACCGTTCACTTAAATGGGTCAGGGCCAATGGAAATGTTCTTATTGTTGCACTCGCCACAATTGGACCCATCAAAAGAAGCACCTGCTAAAGATCCTGTATTTATAGATTTAGTTCGCGAATTTCCAGCCACCGCCCATATTGGTTGGGATATATTAAAATACGGCGTTTTAACCGTGTATATAAATACTCCGGAAGATAATAAGCTCAAACTACCGGACAATTTCAAAATGCCGTATAATCAAACAGGGTTACGTGATATCACTTGGGTAAGAGCTCCCGACTATTATGGCTATGTACCCAGAATAGTAGATATAGGCTCACCAGCAGACAAAGCAGGGATACAAGTTGGCGATCACATTACCCATATGAATGGCCACCCAATAACTGCAAGAAGCTTCGCCAGAGACCGAGACGCGCTTTACGGTATAAATAGTAATGAAGTTGAGATTAAATTCATTCGCGGTGAAGAAAAAATGGAAACCACACTTACTCTTTTTGATTACCTGTTCGCCGACTCACACCGGCAATAAACAACGAAGATCACAAATGCGCGAATTCACAACAGACGAAATGGATCAAGTAAGTGATGGGGTTTTACCTGTTACGCTAGCGATGATTGCACTAAGAGCAACGGCTCCGTATATACTAAGAAAAACCCATGGACATTAATCCCAATCGCAAATACCCTTATTGGCGAGACCTTTTTTTAAAGAGTGCGGCGGCGGGAGTAATTTTATTTTTGAAGGGTATGGCGGCGGGATTAATTTTAGCGCTTGTCTTGCCTTTACTTGGGTTTGAAAGCGATATGCTTCTTATAGTTTTACCTATTGTTATAGGACTTTTACTTACAGAAAAGAAACAACAATAGGCCGGTCTTGCCCGTTCCCCCCCCTTACCTAACGAGTGTAACTTCATCATTCGCGCCAGCCGCCGCACGCAATAAACCCGGGGTTCAAAAACGGACGTTCCTGTGTGGTTTTACCATATAAAAACGGCTGACCGTCCACCCCCATCACCCGGCCGCCAGCCCCCAGTAATACCGCATGTCCCGCGGCGGTGTCCCATTGCATTGTCGGGCCAAACCGTGGGTACACATCTGCATCGCCACGGGCCAATACACAAAATTTAATACTGGAACCGGCGGCAACCACTTGGGCGATATTGCGCGCCTGCAACCAGTTATTTGTTTGTTCGTCGCGATGAGAACGGCTGGCGACTGCCCGTATATTTTGTTGGTCGGGTTGGGCAACCTGTAAGGTTTGTTGCGCGATCGTGTCGGGCGCGAACAAGCAATCTACATGGGCTTGCCATGCTCGATTAGGAGTTTCTCCAACATATAATTGGCCACTGGCCGGGGCATAGACAATACCAAACACCGGCATACCATGTTCAATCAAGCCAATATTCACCGTAAAATCAGTACCACTTTGAATAAATTCCTTGGTGCCATCTAATGGATCAACTAAGAAAAACCGGTCGGCAATGGCCGGGATTTTACCTGCTTCGGCTGCTTCTTCGGCGATGATGGGTATTTGTGGAAATTGTTGGTGTATGGCGTGTAATAGGATTACTTCGGCTTGTTGATCGGCTATTGTCACTGGCGATCCGTCATTTTTAGTCAGCGTTTTTACGCCCCTTTCGCGAATAGCCAAGATCACACGGCCCGCTTTGAACACCGCAGTCAATAACGCGTTTAGTTGATGGGTATTTACTAAACTTTCTTCAGTTTTCATCAAACACCCCTGACCCTTTGCCCCATACCTGAACCAGAAAAGCCAACCGATCAAGCAAAGTCACCCGAACAGGGCTTGCATTCGGCTTCGACCTGCACCAGTTTGCCTATTGTCGTAACAATGCTGGATGTCTTATGGCCAAACCCCTAACTGATCCTGAGCTTCTGGCCATCGCCCGCACCGTTATTAAAACCGAAGCCGATGCCCTACTGCAAGTGAGCACACAACTGGACAATGCTCTGGTCCAAGCCGCGAAGATGATTTTTGCCACCAAAGGCCATTGCGTGGTTTCCGGCATTGGCAAGTCAGGTCATATTGGCCGTAAAATCGCCGCCAGTTTTTCCTCGACAGGCACGCCTTCGTTTTTTATCCATCCAACCGAAGCCTCCCATGGCGATTTAGGGATGATCGGTACCGATGCCTGCGTGTTAGCGATTTCTAATTCCGGAGAAACCAAGGAATTGCGCGATCTGATCCTGCATTGTCGGGATAGAAAAATCACACTAGTTGCCATCACCCGTAACCCAAACAGCTTTTTGGGAAGAAATGCGGATGTTATCATAAGATTGATTGATGTCCCCGAAGCTTGCCCAAATGGACTGGCCCCGACCACGTCAACCACGGCTTGTTTGGCAATAGGCGATGCGCTGACGGTGACCATTATGCATTTACGAGGGGTTTCAACCGAAGACTTTGGGCAATGGCACCCTGGAGGCAGTTTGGGGTTACAATTGCAAAAAACCGGTACGTATTTGCTTGAACGCAATGCGCCGGTACCCATGGTCCACGGCCATTCACTAGGGCGCGAGGTGGTCCAAGCCATCACCGAAGGTCGTCAAGGTTGTGTCGCTGTGATTGATGCTCACGGCTTGTTCGTCGGCATGATCACCGATGGCGATTTACGTCGCGCTATGGAACAGGATTTTTTTGACAAAACCGCGATGCAGATCATGACTAAAAACCCTACCACTGCGGTACCAGAACAGCGCATGTCCGAGTTAATCCACGTCATGACCACAAACCGCATTGCCAATTTATTTGTCATTGATGCGGGCGCACCAATAGGTTTGGTTCATATCAAAGATTTAATGGAAAGCGGATATTTATAATATCGGCATGGGTTTTGCTTTAAAACTAAATAATGTTTTAGGACGTGACATAATTTTAACAGATTGTATCGCTGAAGTAATTTAGTATATTAACAAAAGTTCATCAAATAGTCTTGCAGTGTTTTGAGAGCTATTGCGCATTACTTGGCTTAGCGCCAAGCGATAACGGGTTTAACAACGGGCGAGCTTAACAACGGGATGGTAAAATGTGTGGGATAGTTGGAATTGTTGGCTCAGCGCCAGTGACGAACCGGTTGGTCGAAGGCTTAAAACGATTAGAATACCGTGGATATGATTCTGCTGGCATTGCTGTCGTCAACGGAATTGGCGTTACCCGGCGGCGAGCTGAGGGACGAATTGTCAATTTGGAACAAGTGATTGCCGATGACCCCACAGACGGGTTTATCGGTATCGCCCATACCCGTTGGGCGACCCATGGCAAACCAATCACCAAAAACGCCCACCCCCACACTGCCGACCAAGTCGCGATTGTTCACAATGGTATTATCGAAAACTTTAAAGAATTGCGCGCCGAATTAGAGGCAACGGGACGGAAATTTTCTTCACAAACGGATTCAGAAGTTATCGTTCAAATGCTAGCCCGTTACGTTGGCCAAGGCATGACCGAGGACAAAGCTTTTTTCTCAACCATTGATCGCTTAGAAGGCGCATTTGCCATTGCTGCTATTTTTGAAACTCGTCCTAGTGAAATTTTTGCAGCTCGTCACAATGTTCCCCTAGTCGTTGGTCTTGGTGGAACAGAAGGCTATGTCGGCTCCGATGCGTATGCGTTGGCACCTTTTACTCGTGAGATTATTTTCCTCGAAGAAGGGGACCGGGCCATTATTCGGCCCAATGGCGTTGATATATTTGATCGCAATAATGATAAAACAGACCGTCCTGTTACACTAACTAATATTGATATCACCCGTGCCGACAAGGGTGATTACGAACACTTCATGCAAAAGGAAATTCAAGAACAGCCTGAATCAATTGCTCGAACTTTGGCCCATTATGGCGACCCCCTATCTGGTGAACTTTATACAACCGTCGCCGAAGCCGATTTCGCTAAATCCGACCGCATCGCAAGCATTGCCTGCGGCACCGCGTTTTTATCGGCAATGGTGGCCAAGCATTGGTTTGAACGGTTGGCTCAGTTGCATATGGAGGTGGATATTGCTTCTGAATTTCGGTATCGCACTCCAGCTTTACCAGAAAAAGGTCCAATCCTGTTTGTTTCGCAATCTGGCGAAACAGCCGATACCTTAGCGTGTTTACAATATTGCAAACGCTTTGGCCTACCCACCTATGCGGTGGTCAATGTTGAGCAATCATCCATTGCGCGAGCGGCGAGCGCTACATTGCCGACCTTAGCCGGTCCGGAGATTGGCGTCGCCAGCACCAAAGCATTCACGGCGCAATTAGCCGCCCTTGCGTGCACTGCATTAAGTGCAGCTCGCGCTCGCGGGAAACTGGATCAAAGTCAAACCGAAGCCCATTTAGCAGATTTGATGACCGCACCGAAACTGGTGGCCCAAGCGCTGAAACTTGAAGAACAAGTCAAACAGATCGCAATCTCATTAAAAGATGCCCAGCATATTATATTTCTAGGGCGTGGAATTAATCACCCATTGGCGTTAGAAGGCGCTCTTAAAATGAAGGAGATCACCTATATCCAAGCCGAGGGCTATGCGGCGGGCGAACTAAAACATGGCCCCATCGCCCTCATTGAACAAGATACGCCGGTGGTGGTAATCGCACCTTGGGATATTTTGATGGAAAAAACCTTCTCCAATGTTGAAGAAGTGATCTCCAGAGGCGCCAGAGTTATTTTATTTACCGACGAAAAGGGCGCAAAGCATTGCGAGGCAGACGTTGCAGAAACTGTAATTATGCCGACGGCTGGACCGATGGCCAGCCCGCTAGTTTCAACCATCCCACTGCAAATGCTCGCCTACCATACGGCGGTCGCGCGCGGTACGGACGTCGATAAACCTCGTAATTTAGCAAAATCAGTCACGGTTGAATGAAGTGCTCGCTTAGACAACGAACATTTTACAATTTTCGACTTTCCTTTTGTTCTACAATGCCTTATCAATACAGTACAGCTGGCAATGCCTAGCCTTAGGCGTTGTTGGGACAAGGGGTCTAACTTAAAAATTTATACATGCACTATGTGATGTGTGACGCAGGATGTTGAGTAATATATATGGAAACTGTTGAACCCGCATACAGTTCGGCTGAGATGGCACAAATTCTTGGACGCGAAGAGCATGAAATTGATCTGTTCAAGTCCGGTGCAAATCTAACCGGAAAACGCGTTTTGATCACCGGTGCCGCAGGCTCGATCGGCAGCACCCTCTCCCGCGCCGTTGCCGCCGTTTCGCCCGCACAAATTACGTTGTTTGATCATGATGAATTTGGGCTTTATCGAATTCGCAATACACTCGAAGAATTACAACCGAAATTGCAATGCCGCGTGGCGCTCGGTGATGTCCGCGATCGCGCCCGCTTGGCTAGAGTTTTTGCCAAAGAACGCCCCGAAGTGGTATTTCACGTTGCGGCATTAAAGCATGTTGGTTTGGTCGAAGACAATCCAGCAGAAGGTGCCGCAACCAATGTACTTGGCACCAGGAATGTGGCCGATGCTGCTATGGCGGTAAATGCCAAGGCCATGGTCCTCATTTCCACCGACAAAGCAGTTTGCCCACGAAATATTATGGGTGCCACCAAAAAGCTTGCCGAAATGGTTTGCCGGAGCAAAGATATCTCCAACACAGGCCGTACCCGGTTTGTAGTGGTTCGTTTTGGCAATGTTTTTGGCTCTTCCGGCTCAGTGGTCCCCTTGTTTCAACGACAAATAGCAACCCAACGCGCGGTTACCATCACCCACTCCAAAGCCGAACGTTTCTTTATGACGGAACGTGAAGCTGTTGCTCTTTTGCTTGACGCTTTGCAATTGGGGGTTTGCGACATGCAACCCCGAGGCGGTGTTTTCATTCAGGACATGGGACAACGTGTATTGATTTCTGATCTGGCCAAGCGGATGATTCGTGCCAAAGGAATGATCCCCGATGTTGATGTACCAGTGGTTATTACCGGATTACGCGCCGGGGAGAAAATTCTCGAAAACCTGCATGAACCGGGCGAAGATGTAACCTCGACTTTAGATTCTAAAATATCTCTCGCCATGAGCGATTTAGATCATGGCGTATTACAAACTGTGATTCTAGGCTTAGAAGCAGCCTGTCGTTTAAGCGATGAGGAAGCTGCTTTACGTATACTTGGTGATTGGTTAGAACCTGCTGAAATAGCGCAAGACGAGAAACAAAAAAACATCCATCGCTTTGATGAACGCAAGGCAAAATAACCCACCAAAAGGTTTCTGCCTACGCGTTTTGAACGCATAAACAAACGTATTGACGAGTCCGTAGGAACCAGATGCTACCCGACCGCTTCTTTATTCCTCTTTTTTTGACCATTATCGGGTTGACGCTCTATGCCGCGTTTGTCATTGGCCCCCAGACCCCGACAACAAAAAGTCCGCTTTCTAGCGATCCCTTGGCTGGATTTGTTATTGAGGACATGGCGTTAACCTTGCTCGATAGCGGCCCCGGGCTTACCCATAAGTTGATCAATGATCCCGACGATGGGTTGTTTATTCGTGCGGCCGCTGGCCAACCGCCAGACCAAGGCACGAGGTCTGCCGGTGTTTTTTTAGCATTGCTACCGGATATTGAACAAGCATGGGCCGGACGCACCGTCCACCTTGCAATTGAACTACGTCAACCCCCGATTAATCCCTCGCAAGACGTGATGATCCGGTATTACTCCATCAGCAGACAAAACGGCCCAATCGTCCCGTGTGCCGTGTCCGCCCAATGGCAAACCTGTCATATGAGCTACACAATACCACAAAGCGATGAACCACCGAACGTAACATTCATCGGTATCTGGCCTGATACCAAAGGCTTAAGCCGCTTTATTGATGTGCGTCGTATTGAGGCTCTACTTGATAAACCGACAAGTAACGAACCGCTGGCCCAGCCCATTGCTACCCCCTCACCTTCATGAACCCAGTATTCGCCTTTACGCCGACCGATCGGCCAAATGCTGAAATCACGGACACTTCGGTCCGGTTTCCTGTACGCCGCATTTTTTGTGTTGGACGAAATTACGGAAAACATGTGCGCGAAATGGGTGGCGACCCGGCCCTCGACTTACCGATTTTTTTCACCAAGCCAGCAGATGCCTTGGTGAATTCTGGAGTAGGCTCCGGCAGGTCCATTGCATACCCATTAGCAACCACCGAGCTGCACCATGAGGTGGAATTGGTGGTTGCCATCGCAAAAACCCTACACCAAGCCAGCCCAGAACAGGCAAATGCTGCAATTTTTGGGTATGCCGTTGGTGTCGATTTAACGCGCCGCGATCTACAACGTCACGCCAAAAACAATGGCTTGCCGTGGGATAGTGCCAAAGCCTTTGATCAATCCGCCCCCATGGGCCCGATCACCCGCAATCTCGCGCACCCCTTAACCGGCGCAATTGAGTTACGCGTTAATGGTCAAATCCGCCAGCAAGGACAGCTTGCGCACATGATCTGGTCAGTACCACAATTGCTTGGCCATTTGTCAGCATTATTCACGCTGCAAGCTGGTGATTTGGTGTTCACCGGAACCCCGAATGGCGTTGGCCCGTTACAGGTCGGCGATACAGTTCTCGGCCAGATTGATGGCCTAAGCAGCGTTGAGTTTACCATTATCTAGTTGGGCGGACTTGGTGTTATGTCACCCAGCCTGATGCCAAAAATAGTTAACCAAGTTGATCAAAAACAAACCGCTGGCAACAATGAGAATAATCCTAGATTGACGTTTTTTTGGGGCACATGGCGAATGGTTACAAGATTGCGTTGCACAATCTAATTTAGCGGCAAGATGGTGCACAAAAAACCCAAAACCCAACGCCAATGCTGAAACCAATAATAATACCAGTTCAAATTCATGCAAAACACCATGCAATAACCCGACCCAAGGGATCAATGCCGACAAAGTGCCAATGCCAGCAAACAATGCCAACATATTGACAACAGTCGGTAACCCACAACACAACACATGGCTAATCAATGTGGCCATCATCGCAGAATTAGCGGTACGGTGTAAGCGTGACAAATGGAACCTCCGTCATCAAGTTGGCTTCATATTGTGGATGAAACCGGTTTTGGCAAGTGGTCATGTTTAATTTTGCCGGTTTATTCTTATCAATTATTCATCCAGTTGCTATGGTTTACCCTTGCAAAATTAGTAAAACCTGTCATAGACAATTATTGTGATCATGCGTTTTCATCATCAACTAAATCTGAATTGAACTGCTATGTTAGAATTTTTACAAATGTTGTTGGAAATGGCGCTTCAAGCATTGTTAGCATTTGTTTTCGCCATTTTTGGATTTTCATCTACCCCGCCAAAACCGGTTCCTGCTGATAAAAAAGAAGATACATCTTCGATCGTGACCTTGATTAGCTATCAACAGAACATACCGATTCGCATCTATAAAACGCCAACCAAAGCCTCATACCAATCTGTTTTGTCGGGTTGTGTAAGCCAAAATTATGAAACACCCGTGATCGATACGCCATTTGTGATTGACCCAATATACCAACCGATATCTTCGTAAAACTATTTTAGCGTTTAGGTGAGGCTTGCCCCGCAAACAGGATGGCTTATTTGCCTGTTCTGTTGCGACTTAGGTTGTTATTATTTGCGGGCTGCGCAGTATAAAAAATACCACAAACCCACCAAACAATTTACTGCATGAATGCAAAGCCTCTGTTATGGTAAGACCTTGTTAAGCTTTACGCTATTGTGGAGCAACAACTTGGGAATGAGAAAATTATGGAAAAGTTCGGATACCCAAATCAAAAGCATGACAATATTGTCGACATTGAACCGATAAACCTGACCTCCA
>JAESUG010000161.1 GCA_016763185.1 Robiginitomaculum sp.
CAATCGCCACGCCGGAGCGGTCGCCGGTTGGTTGTTGGATGACTTTGTCCTCGGTTTTTTCGAGCAACCCTAGTGCATCAATGTCAGCGATCACATGTTTTCGTGCTTCAAACCGGTCCATACCGACATATTTGGTTGGCATAATATCACTGGCCAACATCCGCCCGCGCTCATCCATCAAAATGTACATGGGCAGATCATGGCGCTTGGCCACCTCATAGTCGTTAAAATCATGCGCACCGGTGATTTTCACCGCGCCGGAACCAAGTTCAGGATCCGGGTGTTCATCGGTGATAATCGGAATATACCTATCCGCCAACGGCAGTAAAACGCGCTTGCCAACAATCGGCGCATATCTCGCATCATCGGGGTGCACCGCCACCGCGCCATCGCCGAGCATGGTTTCGGGGCGGGTGGTGGCAATCGAGATATAATTACGAGTTTCCCATTCGGTTGGATTGCCGTCCTCGTCATGGGCAATCGGGAACTCGTAGGTTTCATCGTTCTCCAGCGGGTATTTAAAATGCCAGAAATGCCCCTGTACTTCTTTGGTTTCAACTTCCAGATCAGAAATCGCGGTTTGGAAATGCGGGTCCCAATTTACCAAACGCTTGGCTCGATAAATCAAGCCTTCATTGTACATTTGAATAAATACTTTTTGTACGGCGGCACTTAACCCCTCGTCCAATGTAAAACGCTCGCGCGACCAGTCGCAACTGGCCCCAAGGCGGCGCAATTGATTGGTGATCGTACCGCCGGATTGCGCCTTCCATTCCCAGATTTTTTCGACGAAGGCCTCGCGGCCCATCTCGCGGCGATTTTGACCGGTTTTGCCCAATTCGCGCTCGACCACCATTTGAGTGGCAATGCCCGCATGATCCATGCCCGGTTGCCACAATACGGCTTTGCCACGCAAGCGCTCAAAGCGGATCAATATATCTTGCAAGGTATTGTTCAATGCATGGCCCATATGCAACGAGCCGGTCACATTGGGCGGCGGAATGACGATGCAATACGGCACCAAATCGGGGTCAGGTTTGGGTTTAAAGGCGCCGCTGGCTTCCCAATTGTGATAGATTTCGGTTTCGGCTTGGGCCGGATTGAAACTTTTGTCCAACATGACAGACACGGCTTTGCGAAAAATGTGAGCACCCCAAAAGGCGGTGCTTCAGTTCAAAAAAAATAGTCGAGTCAGCTACCCACGACCCGCCTCAAATCCGCGTATGGCGCACCACTTTGTCAATCGCCGCTTCAACCTTGGCTTCGACAATCGGTGGTAAATTGGTATCAAGCCAGTCTTTGAGCAACGGTCGCAGCAATTCACGCATCACGCCCTCAATGGTCTGTCCGTCGGTATCCGCCAATTTCATCGAAGACGCCAACGCCCCCAACGTTCCTGCCGAAGCGGCAGTGGATGCAACACTTAGCAATTCATCTTCGTTGATCTCGCCTACGGGTTTCACAGGATCAATTTCCATCAATACCGGTTCTGGCTCTGGTTCAAGCGTCTCGTCATCGTCGAAGATAATAAGATCGCCCTCTTCTTCGACGACCTCGGTGAGTTCCAATACGTCTTCTTCCACTTCCTTGGACAGTTCCGGTTCCGGTTCTGGCTCCGGTTCTGGTTCTGGTTCAGCCGTTACTTCTGGCTCAAGCTCAGCCATTACCTCAGGCTCAGGCTCAGCCATTACTTCCGGTTCGGGTTCAGCCATTACTTCCGGTTCCGGCTCGGGTTCCGGCTCTGGAGCTTTCGCGTCGACTTCGGCAGTGGTGCCGTCATCGTCATCTTCTGAAATGATTTTTCGAATGGAGGCAAGAATTTCCTCCATCGTTGGTTCAGCTTCTGCACTTTGTTCTGACATGTTTTTCCCGGACCCGATTCTGTTGCTGTTATTCTACGCTAAAAGATTTCGGTCGTCACTGTCCAGTTGCAATCTTTGATTAAAACTTATTCAATATGGGTCGAAAACCATGAACTACCCAATTTTCGCTGTTTTTCGAGACCCTCAATTGGGGCAATGCCTATTTCTAGATCAACTATGTTTAGTCGGCCAACAGCCGCCAATAAGGAATAAGCTGCCACCAACGCGTCGCGCTCGGCCGAAACCAATGTCAATCTAGCATCGAGCAATTCTTGCTCCGCATCCAATACATCCAAAGTGGTTCGCAATCCCACTTCTGCTTCTTGGACAACACCTTCAAACGCCAATTGATTGGCAGCCACTTGTTCTTCGCTGGCCCGAATCACCGATTGCGCGGCCGCCAAACCATGCCAAGCGTTCGAAACTTGTTCATTGGTTACCCGTGTCACCTGCAATACGTTGATCCGCGCGCGGCTGGCTTGTTGTTTGGCTTCACGGACGCGACTTTGGTTCAAGCCACCGGTGAACAACGGCATGGAAAAATTAAGAGCGGTTGAAACACTATCCGACTCCGCTCCAGAAAATCCTGAATTATTCGCCGTTCTGGCCTGTGCACCCAGGCTTAATCTGGGTCGCAAACCAGATTTGGCTACCCGAATGCCATGCACCGCCGACAATTCAGCCAACCGCGCATTTTGCAACGCCGGCGCATGGCTTTGCGCCCATGTAATAGCTGTCACCAACCCGTCCGGTAGATTTTTAGGCAAACTTACTTCGTACAAACTACCTGGCGCTTGGCCGACATTGCGTTCATACGCCGCCCGTGCGATCGCTAAATTGGATTTGGCAACTGCCAATTGTGAGCGCGCGCCGGCAGCTCTGGCCTTGGCTTGGCTTACGCCAGTACGGGTGATTTCACCCACGGTAAAGCGGTCACCGGCAGCGGAAAGTTGTTGTAATAAAACTTCGACATTATTGGTGCGAATACGCACAATTTCGGTGTTTTGTTGAACATCAACATAGGCCCGCGACGTATCTTGCAATACCTGTTGTTCGAGATTACGCAAATTATTGCGACTGATTTGCACGTTGACGGCAGCGATATCAATATTGCCGCGAATATTGCCGCCATTATATAAAATCTGATTGCCGCTAATGCCGATCGAATTTGGATAAAAGGTTTCGGAGCTGGAAAAAAACGGACTGGATTGGGTCAGAATATTTGCCCCAGCGCTGGCATCAACTTGCACCCCCGGCAACCGCGCGGCCTTGGCTTGGGTCAATTGTTCAAAACTGGCGCGCAACTCAGCCCGGCCCGCTTGTAATTGGGGGTTGGACGTGTACGCCATCGCGAGCGCTTCTTCTAGGGTTTCGCCGGTGCTAGAGGTGGCAAAAGCACCGAACAACAATATGGCAATAGGTACACAAATCAGTTTCATCGCGGTGCTCTTTGGTCCAATACTGAGGCGGGGCTTGTTTCAAGATATAGCACACTATACCAACTTCGCACGTGATGCAGCCCCATCAAATCTGTTTAGCTAAAATACAAATTGTTGCACCGGCGCAAACCCCGGCAAATAAGGCGTTAGGGCATCAAACACCACTCGACGGCCAATGACCCCACCAGAGCGCGTGTAAATCACCCCTTGGCCAGCCGGACCGTCGCGCTCGATAACAGCCAACCGACCGCCATCGGCGAGTTGGTGCAACCAAGCCGTTGGGGTTTTAACTACCGCCCCATTTACAAAAATAACGTCAAACGGTGCCTGATCGGGCACCCCGGCCAGAAAATTACTATGGATCACGGCCACATTGTCTGCCGCCGCTGGCCCCATCGCCTTTTCGGTTTGCGCGGCCAATGCCTCGTCCTCTTCTAATGCCACTACGGTTTCAGCCAATTGCGATAAAACCACTGCCGAATATCCCGTAGCCGTTCCAATATCCAACACCAGATCACCCGCCTCAACTTCAAGTGCTTGTAATAATTTGGCAAAATCTCGCGGCTTCATCAAATAGCGACCTTCAGCCAGTTTGACATCAACATCGCTATAGGCCGCCGCACGCTGAGCTTTGGGTATATATACATCGCGCTCCACCGCCAACATCACCGCTTGCACACGAGGGTCGGTGACATCATTAACCCGCACTTGGCCATCAACCATGGCTTGCCTTGCGGCGGCTGTATTGTTCATCTTGGGTTGCCTTTACGTTTGGTGTCCGTATTGGAGTTCGATTCTTGTCCCTTATATCGCGGGATTATCATTTTATGCAATCACTCGATTAAACTTACAGCCGCCAAAACCGGTACATAGTGAGAATATATGTGTGTAATGACCCTAAAACTAGGACGCATCGTCTATTTAGGTTGACCACCGTCATCCCCTGAAATATATGACGTTTCAATCAAAATGGCCCTGTGGCGGAGTGGTGACGCTGGGGATTGCAAATCCTCCTACCCCGGTTCGATTCCGGGCGGGGCCTCC
>JAESUG010000162.1 GCA_016763185.1 Robiginitomaculum sp.
AATTCCTGCAACCATATCAATATGTTTTAAAATTTCACCACCAAACACGTTTCCTGCAGGATTTGCATCTGTTGGAAACATCCTAACAATTACTTCTGCATGTGATTCAGAAGGACTTTTTTCGGGAATATGGGAATTTTCTGATGACATTATTAACTACGATTAATTTCTGATTCATTTAATTTAAGGAATTTATTGTAGGCACGTAATAAGATCTAAATTAAATAATCTAACATTTTTACAGTTTTAGGTATGCCAAAGGGAGCAATTTTATCGATAATAATGGGTATTGTGGTTTTAGGATTAATTGGATTTTCTCAAGATGTGTCTGCATTAAGTGGAACAATTTCTGATCAGACTTCATGTGAGTCACTTGGATTAACTTGGATTTCTCCAAACATTTGTCAGGTAAATAATTCAATTTCAATTGCAGATGGAGAAAAACTAATTGTGAATTCTAATATTGTGTTTAAAGTAACAGCTTTAGATATTATCACTAACGATCCGGATGGTAACATAACAAACTTTGGTACTATCATTAACTCTGGTACTATCATTAACTCTGGTACTATCATTAACTCTGGTACCATAACCTATGGTTCTGGCACAAATAATAATGGAATCTTGTACAATTCTGGCATTATCACAAATACTGGTACTCTAATCAACAAATCCCTTACCAATTCTGGTACTATCACAAACTATGACAGAATGATATTTCATAGTATCATCAACAATGATAGTGGTACTATCACTAACTCTGGGATTATCATTGACTCTGATATTATCACTAACTCCGGTACCATAATTGTTATTGGTACTCTTGATACTTCGGGTACTATCACTAACTCGGGTCACATCTTTATCTCTGGAATCATTTCTTCACGTGGCACTTTTACTAACTCTAACATACTTTATAATCAAGGTACTTTTGGCTATACAAGCTTAGACAACTCTGGTACTATCACAAATACTGGTACTCTAAACAGTAACTTCCTAGATAACTCTGGTATCATATACAACTTTAACACCATCAACAAACTATGTGATGGACAAATCCTTAATGATGGTCAAATCATATCCAATCCAATTAGTGAGTTTCCTTGCATTCCAGATCTTATTGAACCAGTTGATAATTCTACAGTAATTGATCTAAAACCACTCCTAAAATGGAAACACAGTGGGGAAAGAACCAGAGAAATATTTTATACTCCATATCTTGAAGATGTTTCAAATCCCGGGGTTCCAATTGAGTTGAAATTATGGGTGGATTATAATACTAAACGAATTCCTATATTTTCTGCTGAACCATTAAATGACCTTACAGGTATATCGTATAAATGGAAAGTTACTGCTACATTTGATCCAGACTTTGTGACATCTTATCAAAGTATTTTCCCACAAATAACTTCAACAACTTCTCAGTTTAATTTTTTAGATTCTGATGGTGATGGAATAAACGATATTATTGATAACTGTGAATTTATAAAAAATGTTTATCAGTTAGATTCTGACAGTGACGGTGCTGGTAATCTTTGTGATCCTGATAAAGATGGTGATGGAATATTAAATGACAATGATAACGCACAAAGTAATTTCAATCCGTACCAAGAAGATTACGATTCAGATGGAATAGCAGATGTAATTGATGCTACTCCAACTGGAGATGATGATGGTGATGGAATAGATAATGCAATTGATGTATGTACTCTAGGAGATGATAATGTAGATTCCGATTTTGATGGAATATCAGATGCCTGTGATACTACTCCAACTGGAGATGATGATGGTGATGGAATAGATAATGCAATTGATGTATGTTCAGGATCTGATGACACTATTGATGTGGATGCAGATGGAATACCAGATTGTAATGATCCAATAATTGATTCAGATAATGATGGAATATCAGATTCTTCAGATGTATGTCCTGAAATATCTAATTCAGAACAAGAGGATTCTGATGGTGATGGAATAGGTGATGCATGTAATGATACTAACGACGTAGATAGTGACGGATATTCAGATATTCTTGATAATTGTCCATTAGAATCTAATCCGGATCAAATAGATACTGAAGGTGATGGAATAGGTGATGCATGTGACTCTAATCCTAATACATTTACTGCAGTTACTTCAGGTCTATGGACTGATAACAATACTTGGGAAGGTGGAGTTTTACCTAGTGTATCTGATGATAAAGAAATCTTATCTGGAATTAAGATTACAATAATAACTTTTATCACAAACTCCGGTACTATCAACAACTCTGGAATATTAGATAATAATGGACGTCTTGATAATCTTAACATATTCACAAACTCAGGTATACTTGATAATACCGGTACAATCAATAATTCGGGTACAATCAACAACTCTGGTACAATCAACAACTTTTCAATTATAGAAAATAATGGTTCATTCATGAATGATTGTTATGGTATGATAACTGGGAATATGATACAAGAACCATCTTCTGTTATTCTTACTTGCAGACCTGATGTAAACGATGTTGGTTTAGATGGAACAACTACTGTATCTATAGATGATACTGGAGATCAAAAAATTACAATCACTGACGACCAAAATTCTAATCAAGGGATAAAAATTAAAGTTGATAATTCTGGTGGTACAGAACCAGCAACAATTACTGTTTGTGAAGGACAAACCATTGAGAATTTAGATGCTGGAGACAATGTTCGTATTACTTGTGGAAGTATTAATATCCAAATCATTAATGGAAATATTGAACTAACTGTAATTTCTTCTGAAGGAGAAATAGCACAAGTTTTCTTAGATGATAATGATGAATTTTTCTTTGATGATGACACCTTTGAATTAACATCGCATGCTGGGATTGTAGAAGTTACATTTATTGGTGATGATGGAACAGTAGCACAAGTAACAATACATGAGAATAACAGTATAATATTTGAGCCTGAAACTAGTACTATAGTTACTTCTCCTTACAATATTGAGCCAATTTTAGTAATAATGGATGGAATAGAGAA
>JAESUG010000015.1 GCA_016763185.1 Robiginitomaculum sp.
GGAAGTCGCTGCAGTACTTGGCTATAATTACCCCGGTAGCGATTGGTATGAGGACAGCTATAGCTTATTGGAAAAGACCGGTGGTCTTACTGCGGTGCGGGTGCTGGATGAAACAGATCCGGCAAAGCGCGAAGGGTTTTTTAAACGCGCGTGGTCGAGGTTGTTTTAAGGCGGAGTTGCCTCAACGAAACTAGAAAATGCTTTAGGTTTGCCCAATGCTGGTGGAACTTTCCATTTCTGATGTAGTGCTGATTGATCGGCTCGATCTATCTTTGCGCCCTGGGTTAACCGCGATGACCGGTGAAACTGGCGCTGGAAAATCGATCGTATTGGATGCCCTTGGTTTGGCATTGGGGCTGCGGGCGGATCGGGCATTGGTGCGCGCCGGTTGCGAGCAAGCCAAAGTGGTCGCCATATTTGTATTGCCAGTCGATCATCCGGCACGCGCAATCTTGGCCGCACAGGATATCAAGATCGATGTGCAAGAAGACCTGATTTTTCGGCGAACGGTAACTGTGGATGGAAAATCCCGTGCCTATATCAATGACACGGCGGTTTCGGCAGCAAGTTTACGCGAAATTGGTGGTTTGTTGGTAGAAATTCACGGCCAACATGACGGACGCGGCCTGATGGATGTCAGTACGCATATGGGCAATTTGGATGCCTATGGCCGGTTGGGCGACATAAAAGCCCAAACCAGCAAAAGCTGGAAAGCTTGGAGCAAGGCCCGCCAATTTGCCGCCGATTTAATCGCTAAAGCCGATGCGGATGCCGATGAGCAAGAATACTTGATCGACGCTGTCGCCGAGATTGACCGGCTTGACCCAAAGCCCGACGAGGAACAGTCGTTGGCGGCAATGCGTAGCGTGATGATGCAAACCGAAAAACTGCTGAGCGATGTGCAAAGTGCCAGCGAAGCCTTACAAAATGAACCAAGCATTGACGGGCAATTGGGCGCAGCCATGCGGTATATTGAACAAGCCTTGGCCCGCTTTGATCCGCAAAGCCAAGATCTGCCAGCGCATAAACATTTAAGCATAAGTTTAGGTGCATTAGAGCGGGCAATGGCCGAATTGGACGAAGCAAGCGGCGCATTGCATGAAAGTACGCGGGCTTTGGATTTGGACCCAGATCAATTGGAACAAGCCGAAGAGCGATTATTTTCGTTACGGGCCTTAGCCCGAAAACACCGTACCCAAGTCGATCAATTGGTCGAAGTGCGCCAAAGCTTGAACCAGCGTTTGACGGCGATAGAAAATTTCGACAAAGCCAAATCCGATGCGCAACGGCAAGTCGCACAAGCCCGCGAAAGTTATGTGAAGCTGGCTGAAAAGCTTTCGCAACAACGGAAACTAGCTGCCAAAAAACTAGACAAAGCCATTCTTGGCGAGTTGGCTCCTTTGCGATTGGAAAAAGCAAAATTTCGCACGCAGCTGGTTGCAGTAGCGCCTGAAGACGGCGGCGCCAACGGAATTGACCAAGTTCGGTTTGAAATATCGGCCAATCCGGGTACGCCCTTAGGCCCGTTGGCCAGCATTGCTTCGGGTGGAGAGCTGTCTCGAATTTCATTGGCGATCAAAGCCGCATTGGTTGAGCAAAGCGGGCCAAGCGTGATGGTGTTCGATGAAATAGACCAAGGCGTTGGCGGCGCGGTTGCCGATGCCGTGGGCCGCCGGTTGGCCGCTCTTTCTGCCAATTTCCAAGTATTGGCGATCACCCATAGCCCACAAGTCGCAGCGCGCGCTGATGCTCAGTTCCAGATTGTAAAATCTGACACCAAAGGTATCTCACGCACCGATGTCCATTTATTGAGTAAGGATGAGCGCGAAGAAGAAATCGCCAGAATGTTGGCGGGTGCTACAATTACCCAAGAAGCCAGAGACGCGGCCAAGGCCTTGTTGGGGTAAATGAAATATGCTGGCTGTAACCATTTCGATATTTGGTTTTTTGAAACAAAACCCATAGTTTATCCATCCAGCAACGGGTAAGCTACTGGAACACGGACCATCGCGCGCGGGCCAGGATGATAGAAGACGAGAAAATTGAGCTAAAGGCAAAGCTGGCGGATGAAACTTTGCGGGCAGATGCGCTGGCGGCGGAGCTGGAATTGGTGCGCGCTTCGCCGAGTTGGCAAGCGGTAGAAATGTTGCGATTACGGGGTAGAAACGCCGAATTTATCGCCAAAGTATTTCGTAAAGTTGCTATATTTTTCCTGCGTCGCGTGCCGGGGTTTGGCTTGCGCAAACGGGTCGATCCGCACGTATTGCAGCGCTCGGTCAATCAACTTACCAACAGCCCGCTATTTGATCCGGCATGGTATGGCGAGGACGATGATGCCGCCGAGCACTATTTACAAACCGGTGCGCATGCCGGGCGCGATCCCGGTCCGCTGTTTGACAATCAATGGTATCAAAAAACCAACCCGGATCTGGGCGGCCAAAACCCGCTTTTGCATTATCTGGACATCGGGGCCAAGGAGGGGCGGCTGGGCTGGTCTGTCGAGCGGGTTATTGCATTGCAAAAGCCCTATTTTACCGACACAAAACGCGCATTGTTGGCCGTTGGCGCAGTATCTGATTTTCCAACCTTGCAACCGGGGCAGCAGGTTCGAGTGTATGTCAGTTCCTTGGGTAATACATTTTTCACCCATGTGCGCGACATGCTGTGTAGCGGATTACAACAGGCCGGCATTGCCGCCAAACCCGGTGATGAAACCAATTGGGCCATGCACAACGAGCAAGCCATTATCGTTGCGCCGCACGAATTTTTCTATCTAGGCGTTGGCCAAAAACTACAAAATTCACCCAAATGCCGTGCGGCGATTTGCGTCAATACCGAGCAAATGCAAACCAAATGGTTCTCGCATGCCTTTCCATTTTTGGCCAAGTGCGCCGGCGTGCTGGATATGAATGTGCAAAGCGCAGCAGTACTGGCCGATATTGGAATACCCACCAAATTTTTGGCACCGGGGTATTTGGCCAATGACCCAGTTTTAGGGCAATACGAAAGCTTACCCAGCGAAACCGCCACTTCGTCATTTGGCCCAGATGTGATCGCCGCACCGCCGCCAGTGACGGAAAATTTAGCCAAGCGTCCGATTGATGTGTTGTTTGTCGGAGGCAATACGCCGCGCCGCGAAGCTTTTTTCGCCAAGGCAGCACCGGCGCTGGCCGATAAAACTTGTGCCGTGTATCTAACCGATATGTCGCGGCCCATATCCGATGGTGGCGGGGTTGGTCTGTCGGCAGCGGCCTTTGCCGGGTTATCTCAGCGCACAAAAATTCAATTGAATATCCACCAAGGCGTATTGCCTTATTTTGAGTGGCACCGGATGATCATGCACGGGTTTTGGCATCGAACCGCCGTGGTTACTGAAACCAGTTTTCGTACCCCTGAATATGAGCCTGGCGTGCATTATTTCGAGGATGAACTGGCCAAGCTTCCAGACCTGCTGAGCTGGTTATTGAATAGCAAAGACGGCAGCAAGCAGCTTGAAAAAGTCAGCACAAATGCATTTAACAAATTACGGTCCTCGCAAGATATGGCGCAAATTTTACGTGACGTGTTTCAAATACCCAAGACCTCACCCGAATGAGCGCCGTGATCCCGCAAACTCCATATCGCACGGTGTTCAGCGCGAAAAACAACTCAACTTCGGCGGCAAAAACCACGGTGATTGTACCTTTGTATAATTATGAGCAAACCATCATCGCGGCCTTAACGTCGGTGGCCGCGCAAACGGTGGACGGTCTATCTTTGGTGGTTATTGATGATGCCAGCACCGACGGTTCGCTATCCCAATGCGAAAATTGGATGCAACAGCACAGCGCCCGTTTTGCTGACATAAACCTAGTTGCCCACCAACAAAATGCCGGATTGTCCCATGCCAGAAACACTGGCTTTGCGCTGTGTAATACCGAATTTGGATTTACGTTGGATGCGGATAATTTGTTATACCCAAGATGCATTGCCCGTTGCGAGCAGGCATTAACGGCGAAAACTGCGGCATTTACCTACCCAACGCTGGAAACCTTTGGTGGCGAGCAGGGGTTGCGCAATACCCAATTATGGAGCCGTGCTCGCTTGGCGCGAGGCAATTATATTGATGCCATGGCGCTAATCCGCAAAAGCGCTTGGGCTGAGGTTGGCGGCTATGTTCCGTTTGAACATGGTTGGGAGGACTTTGATCTATGGTGCAGTTTTGCGCAAAACGGTTGGCACGGGGTTCGGGTGCCGGAAATATTGGCGCGCTATCGGGTGCATCATGCCTCCATGCTGCAATCAAAAACCAACCGAACCCATGTGTTACGCAAAACTGCCAAAGCGCTAAAACGCCGCCATTCTTGGCTTAATTTACAACATTAGGTTTGGCTAATAATGCGGTGACACAAGCTTCAACCCCTTGGTGCCAATCGGGGAGACGCACGCCAAATTGTTGTTCTAGTTTGCGGCAATCCATTCGCGAGTTGCTGGGGCGCTTCGCGGCAGTTGGAAATGCAGAACTGGCGACCGGTTCGACATTGGCCGAAGGACCACCAAGATTTTTCGAAGTTTTAAAAATTTCTTGTGCAAATTGATACCAGCTGGCCTCGCCGTTACCGGCCATGCAATAGGTGCCCCAGGCAGGTTTCAGTTGTGGATTATCTACTAATTGCTGAACGATCTGTATCATGCCATCGGCCAGGTGCGGGGCATAGGTTGGACAGCCCAATTGATCGCTAACCACGCTTAGTT
Source organism: Robiginitomaculum sp. (assembly GCA_016763185.1). GTDB lineage: Bacteria > Pseudomonadota > Alphaproteobacteria > Caulobacterales > Maricaulaceae > Robiginitomaculum_B. The sequence goes on from JAESUG010000015.1 coordinate 4,735, forward strand.
GGTCGCGGCTTTCGGCCAGATTGAGCATGGTTTTGACAAAATTTCCCCCAAACGGACTAAACACCCAAGAGGTTCGTAAAATAATATGCTTGCCGCCGGCAGCGCGAACCAAGTTCTCACCGCTTAGCTTAGATTTTCCATACACACCAATTGGCCCTGTGGGGTCGGCTTCCGTGTAAGGCGTAGCTTTGCTCCCATCATAGACATAATCGGTGGAGACGTGCAGCAGTGGAATGTCGTTTTTTGCGCATTGATCCGCAAGATATCCAGTCCCTAGCGCGTTTACTGCAAAGGCCATATCCTCATCGGTTTCGGCCTTGTCAACTTGGGTATAGGCTGCGGCATTGATCACAAATTGCGGATTATGGGTGCCAATGGCGCGTTCAATTGTTTCAAGCTTGCACAAGTCGGTTTCGGGCCGTGTGGTGTGGACCAGCTCAAAATCCGTATCGAGCGCCGCCAAAGAGCGGGCCAATTGACCATGCGCTCCGAAAATAAGAATTTTTGTCATGAAACCTGTTACCCAGACTTGGTGGTAAGACCGAGGCGTTCACCGCCATAAATTTTATCGTGCAAAGGTCGCCACCAGCTTTCATTATCCAGATACCAACCAATGGTTTTATCCATGCCGCTTTCAAAATTTTCTTGCGCGCGCCAACCCAGTTCGGTTTCCAGCTTGCTGGCATCAATGGCATAGCGATGATCATGGCCCGGTCGGTCGGTGACATAGGTAATTTGCTGGCACCGGGGGTGTTCCGCCGGGCGTTTGGTGTCAAGCAGATCGCATATTTGATGGACCACTTGCAAATTGGTGCGTTCATTGCGCCCGCCAACATTATAGGTTTCACCGAGCCTGCCTTGGGTTAGGACCAAATGCAAGGCACGGGCATGATCATCCACATACAGCCAATCGCGAACATTAGAACCATCACCATATACGGGAAGTTTCTCGCCGTGCAGGGCGTTGATAAATATCAATGGAATTAGTTTTTCTGGGAATTGCCGAGGACCGTAATTGTTTGAACAATTTGAAATTACCACCGGAAAATCATAGGTATGATGCCATGCCATTGCCAAATGATCCGATGCTGCTTTGCTGGCAGAATAAGGCGAGGACGGATCATAGGCTGTGGTTTCATGAAACAAACCATCTGCGCCCAAAGAGCCATAAACCTCATCGGTCGAAACTTGCAAAAACCTGAAATCCGATTTTCGAGCCGAAGGCAGGTCTTGCCAATACGCCTTGGCCACATCTAGCAACGTAAACGTGCCAACAATATTGGTTTGAATGAAATCAGCCGCGCCGGTAATCGAGCGGTCCACATGACTTTCGGCGGCCAAGTGCATCACGGCATCTGGTTGATATTTTTCAAAAATATCACTCATTGCCGCCCGATCGCAAATATTGGCTTGGACAAAATGATAGGCTGGATGGTTTTCAATATCTGCCAAGGATTGCAAATTGGCGGCATAGGTCAGCACATCAATATTGATCACTTCTGCGCCAATTTCTTCGATCAAATATTTGACCAAAGCAGAACCAATAAAGCCAGCGCCGCCGGTTACTAAAATTTTCATGGGTGTAATCTCGCTACCAGATTTGGGACATTTAGGCGGTTGTAGATAAAATCAGCTTACCCTGCAAGCCAAAGCTTATCACGCCGCGTTATCTGCCTCCTTTATATTTGTACCGCAGACGCGGAAGACTTCTTCCAGAGTGGTTAGTCCGGTTCTGGCTTTTAGGGTACCATCTTCTAGTAGAGTAATAAATCCCTGTGATCGGGCGATGTTTTGCAGTTGCGA
>JAESUG010000163.1 GCA_016763185.1 Robiginitomaculum sp.
ACTGAGCGCCGGTCCACCGCGTAACGGAATTTCACCGGGACTGAGCGCCGGTCCACCGCGTAACGGAATTTCACCGGGACTGAGCGCCGCTCCACCGCGTAACGGAATTTCACCGGGGCTGATACCAGGAATAAGTTGTCCGATATTTGCAAGTTTTTGGCCTTCTATCGGTGTCGGTAGGCCATGGATCACGGGGGTTGGTGTCAACGGGACGGCCAGTTGTTTGCCTTCTATCGTTATTGCAAGGCTGTTCGCACCGGAAGTTGGAATTGCAGGCGTTGGGATCGCAGCCGTTTCGCCAACGGTTATTTCAGATATTTTCGCGGATGGGGTATTTTCTTGTTTGAGGATCAAGTTTGCAAATGATTGCCTTGGCCCGCCGCGCGCCGCAGCAGGGCTCGTGCTTACCCCTTGTTGCGGATTTTGCGCGAAAATCTGCTCCGAACCAAATCCAATAATGCCTACATCGTTCATTTCAATTACCCAATATCACGCATCATTTCGTGCGCTTTGCTCTGATTAAAGCAAAGTTCGGGCCAAAGCTGAATAATGGATAACTTATTGTTTTTATGATGATTTTTTAACAGAAATTTACGGTAACTCCGTCTTTGCCGGGCGAATATTGCCGCATGAAGGCGAAATTGCCCAGTTTTTGCTAGCGGCAATTTCGTGCCTAACCTGAATTATCGCCGTTAACCATACTGGCCCAGCATTTGCGTACCTATCCACTACGTATCAGCAATAATTTGTTTCTCATTCGTTGGATCATATGTTTTATTTTGAAGAATTTGTTATTTTTCAGTTAGTTAATAGTGTTTTTACAAAAACAACTTGCGAGCTCGAAGCAAACTTACTCGGTAGAAACATCTCGGTAACGGGCAGTTACTGCCTAATACAATAAGGGACGGACATGTCAATTAACACCATTTTGGGGAACGCACTGTCAGGACTAAACGCCAGCCAAGCTGGCTTGCGCCAAACGTCCAATAATATCGCCAATGTAAACACCAGTGGGTATGCGCGCACCACCGCACCGGCCATTGCCAGACAAGTCGCCGGCCAAAGCTTGGGTGTCACCCAAGCAGAGGTCCAGCGTATCACCGATCGTTTTTTGCTCGGTGCTAGTTTAAGCGCCAGCTCTGATGCCGCCGCTTCACAGGCAATATTTAATGTGCTTGACCGGATACAAGCGCAATTTGGAGCGCCAGGTGATCCAAATTCTGTGTTCTCGCGGCTGAACACTACATTTTCTGATATTGGAATTGCCGCCCAAGACCCCGCCTCCAGCGTTCGCCGCTTAGAAGCGATAAATTCGATCAATTCCTTGTTTGCCGAGTTCTCACGACTGGGCCGCGAAATTCAAGTCACTACGTCAGAAGTACAACAACAAATCAATAGCGATATCACACGGGTCAATCAATTAATCTCAGAAATTCAAGACTTAAACATCGATGTTGCCCGTGGACAATTAAGCGGCGACGCTACCGGCGCGCAAAATCGACAAGCCGCCTTGTTGGACGAGTTAGGTCAGCTGATTGATATCCGGGTGAACCGCAACGAGTTGGGCACAGCCCAAATTCGTACCCAAGATGGGGTTTTACTATTAGGCGCTTTCGCCCATACTTTACAGCCGTCAACCGGCGCCAATGGATCGTATTCACGAATTACCGCAACATCGCCTTCGGGCAGCGTCATTGACTTACAAGCCCATATCAGCGGCGGCAGCTTGTATGGCTTGTTGACCACTCGCGATACCGAGCTTGCGGAACTGGCGCTGGAATTATCCGAATTTGCTGCCGGTACTGCCGATGCCTTAAATCAGGCCCATGCCGAGGCAACCTCCGTCCCGCAGCCCAGCTTATTAACCGGTCGCAATACCGGCTTGATCGCCAGCGACACTTTAAATCTTTCCGGGGCAGCGGTCATCGCCTTAACCGATGTCGATGGCAATTTACTGCGCCGGATTGATATCAATTTTAATTCGAACATCCTAGCCGTTGATGGCGGCGCCGCCCAACCCGTTGGCACCACAATTGGCTCTTTGACTGCAGCCCTTGATGCGGCGTTTGGGCCAACAGCAACGGTCACCTTTCTCAATGGCTCGCTGGTTCTAAATACCAACAGCACCGATGGTATTGGTTTTCTACAAGACCCCCTCAATCCCACAGATCGCGCCGGGCGCTCGTTTGCTGGGTTTTTTGGGATCAATGAACTGGTGACCAGTGCCAAACCATCGTTTTTCGATACCGGGATCAGCGCTGCCGACCCGCACGGGTTTCCCGCAGGACAAACCTTAGAATTTTCGATTGCCCCAAACAATGGTCGAACCGCAACAGATATTACGGTGACCATTGGTGGGGCTAATTTTACCGATATCTTGGCTTCTTTAAATAACCCAACAACCGGGTTAGGCAGATTTGCCAATTTTGCCTTAGATGCCAATGGGCGTTTGATTTCAACACCCGTGCCCGGTGCCGAGGGTTATAAAATTGACCTACGCACCGATAACACCTTACGCACCGGCACAAATTCGTCGTTTTCGCAAATATTTGGCCTCGGTGATCAGGTGCTAAAGGCTCGAACTTCCGCATTTTCAGTCCGCGCCGATATTGCCAACAATCCAAGCTTATTGGCACTGGGCCAGCTTGATGTTGGCGCAACCACAGTTGTCGGTGATTTTGTTGCCGGAATTGGTGATGGCCGCGGCGGGTTTCGCATCCAGCAGGCGTTGGAAACCGCAAGAAATTTTCAAAGCGCTGGCTCATTGTCGGCAACCACGTCATCCTTGACCGAGTTCGCTGGTCGCTTTGCCGTCACTACCGGCTCACGCGCCGCCAATGCTGAACGAGCCGCCAATGCCTCATTGTCACTGAGCGCCGAAGCTGATTTTCGCCGAGCCAATATTGAAGGGGTCAATATTGATGAAGAACTGGCGGCGCTTACCTTGTTCCAGCAATCATATAATGCTGCAGCGCGGCTGATCCAAACGGCGCGCGAGCTCAATGATATTCTTTTAAGGTTGATATAGTCATGACCCGTATTGCGACTGCCCAAGCCAACTTAAATACGTTAAATCAATTGCTGCGCAATCAAAGCGAACTGGTTTCCGCACAAAATGACGTGGCCACCGGCAAAAAAGCCACCGACCTCAAAGGCCTGGTCAAAGAATTAGGCACCCTCAACGCAGCAAGAGCCGTGATTAGTCGCAGTGAAAGCATCATACAACGAATTGATGAATTAGAACCAAGATTGGCGGTGCAAGATCAAGCCTTGGGCCAATTGGCCGGCGTTGCCGATGATATCCGCCAAAGTTTAATTGGCAGTCTTGGTCTTGATGACGGGTTGAACATTATCAATAATTTAGAAGCTTCGGTTAGCCAATTGGCGATTTCCTTAAATGAAAAATTTGCAGGCCGCTCTTTGTTCGGCGGCACCAAGGTTGGTGGCACCCCGTTTCGCGCCTCTACCTTGGATGAGATCGGGGCCGCCGCCAATGTTGCGGACTTATTCAACAATTCTGATGTCAGGCAAGTCAGCCGGATTGATGATGGTGCCCTTGTGGAAACTGGATTTCTCGCCAGCGAAGTCGCCGGTGAATTAGTCACAATCATCAAAGCCATCAAAGATTTTAACGATGGCGCTGGTGGCCCATTTACCCGCACCATAACCGCGGCCCAACGCAGCTTTATTGAGGCACAACTGGTCGCCATCTCGCCAGCCCTTGATGCTTTGCACCAAGTCCAAGGCAAAAATGGTCTGTTGCAAGCCCGCCTGGATAGCGCGAAGGTGCAAGAAGAAGATCGCCAAATTTTGCTTATCGGCGTGATCGGCGATCTCGAAGATATAGACCTGGCCGAAGCCGCCAGCCGCTTAACCCAAGCCCAGACCGCGGTTGAAGCCTCGGCGCGGACCTTTAACGTATTAAGCAATACCAGCTTGCTAAACTTCCTATCTTAGCCGGTTGAATGGTGACTTAAAATAAGATGGGAAGATGTACCGGTTGGCTGTCCCCTCTTTGCCAAATATTAAAGGGTCAATTTATATGAAGACGGGCAATATCCATTGTGCAAACATGTTATAAATTGCTCGTTCCAAGAAAATAGAAAGTAAGGAAACTTGCCGTGAATCAATCGGGATACCTAATCGATGTTCTAATTTTTCTGGCGGCTATGGTCATTATTGTTCCTATTTTTCAGCGTTTCAAGCTCAGCCCGATCCTTGGTTATCTTGCCGGGGGCATGCTGATTGGCCCTTACGGGTTTGCACTAATTGGCGAAACCAGCGCCGCACAAACTCTTGCCCATTTTGGCGTCGTGTTTCTACTGTTTATGATCGGTTTGGAGCTGTCCTTTAGGCGCCTGCGCACGCTTGGGGGTAAAGTGTTTGGTCTTGGCTCTATGCAAGTCCTAATCAGCGGTTCTATTATTGGCCTGATTGCTTATATTTTTGGGTTAGGCGCGTATACGTCTGCGATTATTGGTGGCGGGCTTGCTTTGTCGTCTACGGCATTTGTATTGCAATTATTGGAAGAGCGCCGCGAACGGGCAACACGGTTTGGTTTGACCACATTTTCAATCTTGTTGCTACAAGACTTGGCCGTTGTCCCCTTGTTGGTTTTTGTAACTTTAGTCGGCACACCGGGCGCATCATTTCTCGAAACCCTTGGGCTCGCCGCGATGAATGGCGGCGCGGCGCTTATCATTGTTTTGGTGTTTGGCCGGCTGTTCTTGCGCCCGGTTTACAAAATGATCGCAAACACGCGGAGCACCGAACTTTTTGTTTCAACGACACTGCTTACGGTTCTTGGCATGGCTTGGATCATGTCAAGCGCCGGGCTGTCTTTGGAGCTGGGCGCATTGCTGGCAGGTTTATTGCTCGCTGAAACCGAATATCGTCATCAGATAGAAGCCGATATTAAACCCTTTCGTGGCATTTTACTGGGTCTGTTTTTCATGACGATTGGCATGTCAATCAATATCGGTTTTATCGTGGCCAATATTGGCCTAATTACAGTACTCGTCATTGGCCTGATGCTGGGCAAAACCATCATAACCACCTTTTTATGTCGGATCATTGGTACGCCCATCTCAACATCTGTGCAAACGGGCCTTGCTTTATCCCAAGGCGGCGAGTTTGGGTTTGTTATTTTTGGTGCCGCATTGGTGCTGGGTCTGATCACCCAAAATGTCTCACAAATTCTCATGGCGGTCATTGCGCTCAGCATGGTTGCTACGCCTGCAATGTTTTTCATTGGAAGGTATTTGGCGGATCAACTCAAAAAGCGCTCAGACACCCAACCCGATAGCTTTGACGAGAGTATTGCTGATGTAAAAAACCATGTCCTCATTGCTGGCTTTGGCAGAGTTGGGCAAACCGTTGCAAACGTTTTATCAGATGCCGGTATTTCTTATGTGGCTCTTGATCTTGATCAGAAACGGGTCAGTAAATGCCGCGACAAAGGCATGCCTGTATATTTTGGCGATGCGGATCGCTTACACGTATTGCAAGCAGTGGGGGTAGGGCGTGCCCAAATGGTAGTCATCACCATTGATCATGCAAAAAATACAAGCAGGATTGTATCAGCGCTCAGGGTTCAGTATCCAGATTTACCGATTTATGTCCGCGCCCGCGACCAGCAACACGTGCGTAGCCTTGAGAAAATGGGCGCAACAGAAGTCGTATCCGAAGCTGCAGAATCTAGCCTGCAATTGGGGAGCGAGGTTTTGAAATCCTTCGGCCTAAGCATTGATGAAATAACAAGCCTTATTCAAACTTACCGGGAAGATGATTACGAGAAACTTGAAGAAATTATCAGCGGCAAATGAAACCGAACCATCATTCTATAGATATACAGAAACTAGCTCACATACTCATAAGGCGGGTTCCCAAACCTCAAATACTTCTGGATGAGATGATAACTTCATAGCATCCCGTGCAACCTACATCCATGCAGGTCTGGCTGTGGCCTTATCAGGTGCGAACCTAGGGGGTTTAAAGGTAAGCGGACCTATATACGTGTGTCACCTAGATTGCTCAACGCTATCCCAGACAGCAGCGATAAACCGGCAAGCATTTTCCATGTCCTTCACTCGGCGAGCGTAAGCTTTTGGGGCCGCAATTACCTCTTTGAACTGCACGTCTACCGCGTAACTAATCGCGTGATGTGCTTTCGCATTATCTGAAAACGAATTGGCTACCTGCATGTGAACAAGCGTTGCTGCGTATGCGCTCATATCCCGTCTTTTTGCCGCTGCCGCATCGGTTTCGCCATCGGCTTGCGTAAACCTAAAGAGCGCGCCTCCAACTTGGGGCTCACCACGATATTCTCGCCAAATGATAACGTCCAAAGTTATGCTAATAATAATGCCATTTAAGGCGATTTTAGGTTGGCTTTTTGGAGCCTTAAAAAACTCGTTGCCACCAATTTGGTTTGAGAGCGTTTCAAATGCTTGAAGGGCTTCGATTGAAGAAGCTGCATCGCTGCGGGCGAAATTAGACAGGGATGGATCAGCAGTAGCCTGTTCGAATTTTTCCAAGGCTGCGTAAATTACTTTTTTGTCTCTTTTGCGGTCCGTAAGGAAAACCTTAATTGCTTCTCTGGCATCCTTGTAACGGATGACCATAGCAGTGTTGTCGCTTTTGGCCTCGGCGATAATTCCTAACTTGCCAGTTTCAGACGATACCATATACTTAGCCAATTGATTTGCAGAGAGTTTTTTCATGAATGATGACCTTTATATTGAGAGTCGTATCGACGAGTATCGCTCGATTTGCATTTCAACACTGGCACGCAGCTTGCTTGATGAAAGTGAAGTAAGTCACTTAGGTAAGCCGTCAGGCTATTACATATACGAGGTTGATGATCGCCCACTTCTAGGAGGCATAATTGTTCTAGCAAAGGCCGCGTCCTCTGAGGCTGCTGTTCGATTGGCCGAGGTGTGGCGCTCATCACGAAGAGAAGTGCTTCTTAACAAAGTCTAGCCCCTTCTCAGTAGCCTTGAACCCGCCAGAAACACCTTCTGCATACCCTAGATAAATGAAGTTATTTTTGCTGGTTTTGTGGGATTTTAGATTCCGCACAACCTGACTGAATTTTGAGTCCTTGCGGCTCATATTTTCTGCTACTGCTTCATCTGGTACAGTAATATATTTTGGAAGCTCAGCTATAAGATCGGCTGTGCTCATTTCCATATTAGGCTGTTGCACGATTACAAGTAGAGCATATTTCCAAAGATCATTTTTCAAGTCAATTTGCTTAGCGCTACCTCCTGTTCTCTCTGGCTTAGAAAGATGTGTCCTTTGAGCTATTAACTTCTTTTGCCGTTCACGTGCGCGAGCAACCTTTTTAACATCTTCTGCAACCGGTAGGTTTTCTGGAACTACTCCACCAAGCTCCGTGATGGCTTGTCGTACTCTTTTCCCCACCTCATAGTGGGCGAGGCCCGCAGCATGTGCCCCCTTAACCTCCTCCTTGCGGAGCTTCTCTTCGGTTTGTGTTATCCGAAATAAATTTGCTGCCAGTTCGGTACTTCCCATGCGGTCTAATATCTTTGCAGATTTAGGCAGTCTTTTGTGATGCCTAATTTCTTTAACTCCAAGCCCCCCATAGAGCCCCTCATACCCTTTGTTTTGGAAAACTCCGTACTCCATGCCTTCTTTTACACCAGCACCGCTTGCAGCCCTTGCTAGCTTTTTGTTTTCTTCTACAACTTGGTTGCGAAGGTACAAGCGTTGCTCAGTTTCTGAGAGAACAGAAAAATCCACACCATTTTGATCTGTTAACTCTTGTCGGCGCGTTTGAATTGCAAAATATGTTTGGGCGAATGCTACCTGCCTTTTACGCGAAGAAGCATTCTGTGCAATGAGATAGCAAGCGTATCTACTTAGTTCAAAATTCTTTCCTGGTCGTCCTCCCTCAGGGTTTTTCGGGGTATCCCGAAAAACCTCTTGAAAATGATCGACAGGATCGTGACCGCTGTTCGCGCAGGCAACAATTGCCTTCTTGATTACGCTATCAAAATCTTCCCATCGGTTATAGCCGAGAAGTCGTTGTAAATCTCTAGCGAGCCAAACCTTATCGCGTCCCCCCGTCTCTTGTCCTGCATTCTCAAATTGATCAATTAGGTTTTCTATTGTTTCCTCTGGCACGGATGCTTGCTCAACATCCTCCACTTCCTCCAGCTCTGTCCCCGCGATACGCTCAAGAGCCTCGTCAAAGTCCGTACCAAATTCCACCGGGTCGTCGATCTTTATGTTTTTGTCTTTATCGCTCATGTTATCAATTCCTTATAAAGAAGACGCTTGCCACTTGCTGCATCGAGCAACATATTAACGTGGTCGCCTTCGGCAACGTCTCGGCGGTTTTGACGGAACATCATTTCATCAAGATAGCACTGAAGGTGTTTTGCAGAAACAAAATGGTGTATACTTATGATTTGCTGATTGAGGAATGCCCACACACTTTCAATCGTGTTCGTATGGAAGAAATACCATCCGGCATACTCTCCGGCGCTGTGGTTTACTGTGTAGTGATTGTGTTCGCCATCTAATCCGCGATAAACACGGGCCTCATCAGTAAGAAGTGTGGCCCCAGCCTTCACATTTCTTCGGATCACATCTTTTGCGGACGACCCCGTTAGGTCGTCTACTTTTTCAAACCTGACTTCGCCATCACGAGATTTGATACCAAGCGCCGGGATTTTGCCTACTGCGCCACGACCTCGGTTTAGTTTTTTATGGCTGTGGTTATTTTTTTCTTTCCCATCGACGAACGTCTCATCAGCCTCAACAGGCCCGTCAAGTGAACGATTAAAGGACTTAGTTTGAGCCGCGCAGCGTAAGCGATGTAGCATAAACCACGCAGTTTTTTGCGTAACTGAAATGTCTTTAGCAAGCTGAGTGCTGGCTATATCCTTCTTATGGGAAGTAATCAGCCATATCGCCATAAACCACTTTTGAAGGCCAATTTTACTGTCCTCAAAAATAGTTCCGACCTTGATGGAAAATCGCTTGCGACAATCGCCGCACTTATGTGTTTTTTTGTCAGAGAAGTGATAGATTCTAATTGAGCCGCAGTAGGGGCAAAACGCGCCACCTTTCCATCTAATTGCCTCAAAGTGCTTGATCGCTGACAATTCGTCAGGAAAGCCTTTAAGCAAATCAAATATACTGTCGAATTGTTGAATCATTGTAAGCTCCGTTTATGGAGCATTTATGGCAATAAATCAGAATTGGGTCAAGTAAGTATATAGCCTCCAATTTAAGCCTACAAACCCGGTAGTTTAATCCGATTGCGGCCTTTGCGGATGATCACTTTGCTGCCGCCGGTGGCATTGTCCGCTGATTCTTGGCGGCGCAAACGTTCGGCCTCGGCATCGGCATCTAACATGGTGCCATCTTCGATATAATTATCAGACCCGCGCCAAAATAAAATCCGGTCGGCAAAGCCGTTGGTTTTTGTAGTTTGCCGATTGGTCTCAGCATCAAGCTGACCGCGAATGGTGCTATCGATTATATCGCCGCGCGCGGCCGCCACTAATACTTGTTCACCAAGGGTGCTGGCCGTTACACCATCACCGCCCAATAGGGCAATGCGCGCCGATTGCGAGGCTTGTAGGTCTTGCGGGCGTGGCTCACCGGGACGTGGTGGTAATAGATTATATTCCGGCGGGATTTCCAATGGTGCCTTGGTCAATACCCGAAATTCGTCCGGGCCATTGCCACGGCCAGAGGCACAACCGCCCAAGCCAAGGCTGATCGCGGTAGCGAACAACAGGGATATTTTGATAAGTTTCATGTGTTGTAACTCCGAAATTTGCCGTTTTGTACGCGGCATTCGCCCTTTAGCCAAGGCTATCATACACGATTTCGACGCGGTTCAAGAAAAATTGCATCCAGCAAGATTAAAAATACCCCGATATTGATGGCAGCATCGGCAATATTAAACACCCAAACAAAATGAACATCGCTAAAATTGATGAAATCAACCACTTTGCCATAGTAAATACGATCAATCAGATTGCCCAATGCGCCGCCAATAATAAAACCCAACGCGGTGCCCAATATTTTGTGATCGGCCCGCAACAGCCAAATGACCATAAAGACCACCACGGCCAAAGCAAACCCGATCAAAAGGAGACGGCTCCACTGACTATCCGCTTGAAACAGACCAAAACTAACCCCACGGTTCCAGACAAAAGTTAGATCAACAATTGGTGAAAGTTCCAAATGGCCACCCGGCATTTCGCGTAGTTTTAACCCGTATAATATCCAGTATTTTGTTAGTTGATCCAACACGACCACCAACAAGGCCAACCCAAATCCAAGGGGCGCAAACGGGCTTATTTTACCCATTGCGTTGGTCCCATTGTTGCACCGCATGGGCATCGCGTGGCGTAATATCGGGAAAAATCGGATCAGCGCTGGCCGGGTCAAAATATTTCCACGATCTGGCACATTTTACGCCCTTGGCAACAACCGGATCAACCGCAATGCCGGGCGCGTCTTCCAAGGTAAACAACGTCCCCTCGCCGGCACCTACACGCAGCTCAAGGTCACTGGTAATACAAACATCGGCAAAAAATGCGGCAGGTGAGCCTTCGGCCATTTTTTTGATACTGTTCATGTCATCAGCGTTCGCCAGCCAAACAATTGGGGCGCTTTGCAACGAAGATCCCATGCGTTTTTCGCGGCGCTCGACCTCCAAAGCGCCCAATACGACTTTGCGGACATTGCGAATACGTAGCCAATGCGCGGCCAATTCGTCATCACGCCAATTGGGGTTTATCTTGGAAAAATCTTGCAAATGTACCGATGCGGTATCGCTTGGAAAGCGGCTTAGCCAAGTTTCTTCCGTGGTAAAGGGTAAGATCGGTGCGCTCCAAGTGACCACGGCACGAAACACTTTATCCATTACAAATAATGCAGCTTGGCGGCGCGGCTCGTCCACCGGGTCGCAATATAGGCTGTCTTTACGAATATCAAAAAACAATTGCGAAAGATCAGCATTGCAAAACGAAAATATGGCTGAAAACACGCCCTTAAAGTCGAAATTACAATAGCCTTCGTGCACTTGGGTTTCCAGCTCGGTCAACCGGTGCAAGACCCAGCGCTCCAAAGTCGGAAATGTCGCCATATCCAGATCAGCCAATGGCGTATACTCGTGCAAAGCACCTAGCATATAGCGCAAGGTATTGCGGATTTTACGATACGCATCCGCAGAGGTTTTCAAAATCTCATTGCCAATGCGCATATCGTCCTGATAATCGCTACTGGCGGTCCATAGCCGTAATATCTCAATGCCATATTGCCGGGCGACATCGCCGGGAACCATGGTGTTGCCCAAGGATTTTGACATTTTTCGTCCGTCTTCGGCCATGATAAACCCATGGGTGACCACTTTTTTATAGGGCGCGCGGCCCCTTGTGCCACAGCTTTCCAATAGTGAGCTTTGGAACCAACCCCGATGCTGGTCCGAGCCTTCTAAGTACACATCTGCTGGCCATGTCTGGTCCGGGCGATCTTCCAAGGTAAAGGCATGGCTGCAACCGCTATCAAACCAGACATCCAAAATGTCCTCAACTTTCTCGTACGCTTCCCAATCCTCGACTATGCCGGACAAAAACCGCTCTTTGGCGTTATCCGCTACCCATGCATCTGCGCCTTCGGTCTCAAATGCGGCAATGATCCGAGCGTTTACCTCGGCATTTTGTAAATAATCACCGGTGCCTTCACGCACAAACAAGGTCAGCGGCACCCCCCATGCCCGTTGGCGCGAGATGAGCCAATCGGGACGATCCGCCACCATTGCGCCGATCCGATTGGCACCGCGTGGTGGGAAAAATTGAGTGTCGGCCAAGGCGGCCAATGCTTTGGCGCGCAAGCCATCCTTGCCTTTGTCGTCCTCCATCGGGATGAACCATTGCGGCGTATTTCGAAAAATCACCGGGGCTTTGGAGCGCCATGAATGTGGATAGGAATGGGTGATGCGGCCTCTGGCCAGCAGTGCATTTACGTCGAGTAATTTGGCAACCACCGCTGGATTGGCCTTGCCGTCCTGTCCGGTTTTCTTACCGGTTGTACGCAACACATCAAGACCAGCAAATAACGGCACATGGTCGTAATATACCCCGTCCGGGCCAACGATTTCAGGGATATCGCGATAACCATTGGCCAACCAGACATCATAATCATCGGCACCGTGTCCGGGTGCAGTATGGACAAAACCGGTACCCGCCTCGTCGGTAACATGGGCACCTTCGAGCAGTGGCACATCAAAATCATAGCCCTCGCCCCGGAAGGGGTGAGCGCAAACAAAATGCGCCGGGTCCACATCACGCAGTCGTTTCGAACCTGATATTTTAGCGGTTTTGGCGACCTCATCCCACAGAGCATCAGCAACGATTAACTTCTCGCCGACCACCGACCACGGCGTAAAATCGCTATCGTCAATTTCGGTGACTTCATACAGGCCATAGGAAATTTTATCCGAATACGAAATCGCACGATTGGCCGGAATGGTCCAAGGGGTGGTGGTCCAGATCAATACCGACGCATCAGCAAATTCACCGGATGTTACCGCAAAGCGCACCCAAATCGCGGTGCTGACATGATCGGCATATTCAATCTCGGCCTCGGCCAAGGCGGTTTGTTCCACTGGCGACCACATCACCGGTTTTGAGCCCCGGTATACTTGCCCGTTCATGACAAATTTTAGGAACTCACTGGCAATGCGCGCTTCCGACGAAAATGCCATCGTGGTGTATGGATTATCCCATTCGGCAAATACGCCAAGGCGTTTAAACTCCTCACGCTGAATGTCCAACCAATGGGTTGCGTAGGCGCGGCATTCGGCGCGAAATTCGCTAACCGGTACTTCGTCTTTGGTTTTACCTTTTTTGCGATAGCCTTCTTCAACTTTCCACTCGATCGGCAGACCATGACAATCCCAACCGGGTACAAATGGCGCGTCATAGCCCATCATTTGGTGTGAGCGCACCACGAAATCCTTGAGGATTTTGTTGAGCGCCGTGCCCAAATGCACATGGCCATTGGCGTATGGCGGGCCATCATGATAGGAAAACTTTGGCCGTCCCTTGGACTTGGCCCGTAATTGCCCATAAATATCAAGCTGTTGCCAGCGCTCCACCCATTCAGGTTCATGCTTGGGCAAGCCGGCCCGCATCGGGAAATCGGTTTTGGGTAACATCAAAGTCTCGCGATAATCGCGAGGCGGGTTGGGAAGATCAGAAGAATTGCTCATGAGGAACCGGTCACTATTTGTTTGAAAATGGCCTATCAGGTCGAACCCGTAGGGTCTACCCGCAAATACTCGGTGGTCAAGGTTTTGGCGTGTTTGATATCCAGATCAATTTGCGCTTTTAATGCGTCAAAGCTGTCAAATTTTTGCTCGTCCCGCAAAAACGTCAATAATGACACTTCGAGCATCCGGCCATATAAATCGCCGGTAAAATCAAACAAATGAATTTCCAGGCGCTCCTCCTTGCCATCCAAAGTGGGCCGGGTTCCAATATTAACCACGCCGGGCAACATCCGTTCCTCGCCCTCGATTTTGGCAAATGCCGCATAGACCCCAAAGCGGGGGCGTAATATTTCGGCGATCGACAAATTGGCGGTGGGTACGCCAATGGTTCGCCCGCGTTGCTGGCCAAACTGCACCCGGCCCTCGACGGTCCACATTCGTCCTAAAATACGGGTTGCCGTTTCGCAATCACCGCTTTGCAAAGCGGTGCGTATCCGGGTCGAAGAATAACGTTTCTGCCCGCCGGCCAGTGGGACCGCAGCAACTGAGAACCCCAACTTTTCACCCAATCGCTTCAAGGAGCTGGCATCACCAACTCGGTCGCGGCCAAAGCGGTAGTTTTCGCCGATACTGACATGCGAAACCCCCAAGCCGTCGTGCAATACTTGTGTCGCAAACTCGACATCACTCATTAAGCTCATGGTTCGCTCAAACGGCAATCGGTACAATATTTGCGCACCATGCGCCTGTAGCAAGCGCGCCCGTGCCGCCGGTGTTTGCAAATTTGTTGGCGCAGCTGACGGCATAAAAAACTGTTTTGGATGCGGCTGAAACACCGCCACCCCAAGCGGACATGACAATCGGTGCGAGGCGACGGCTGCACAGCCAATGACCTGAGCATGGCCCAGATGCACGCCGTCAAAATTACCAAGGGCGATCGCCGCACCTCGGTGTTCATCCGCCAACCCATGATATTGATCTAAAATTTGCATCTAGCAGCTTTTCTAGGTTTCGGTGGTTGGACGCGCATCAACCATAACGCCCGCTTTGCCCTTGGCAATCACCACATCACCCACCATGCACCGCACATCTAGCACAACGCGCCGCCGCCGAACATTGATCTGCTCAACCATGGCTTTGGCCACCACAGTGTCACCAATACGCACCGGCGCCCGAAATTTTAACTCTAAGGTGGTAAATACCGCGCCCGGCCCCGGCAAATCATTACCCAAAATTGCAGAAATATATGATGCGGTCAGTGCTCCATGGGCGATACGCCCCCCAAATGGAGTGGTTTTGGCATATTCTTCGTCCATGTGCAGCGGGTTATAATCTCCCGATATGCGCGCAAAATCATCTACGTCTTGTTCGGACACCGTATGCGTAACCTCACGGCTCATGCCGATATGCAGTTCTTCGATATAAAAACCGTGCTTCATTTTTTTTGTCATTGTTTTGCTCGCGTAAAGTGGACCCTATTTTTGCCGCGATTGCACCAGTTTGCAACCGGCAAGCCCAGCTTTGCAGAAATTTGATCGAAAATGGATACCTAAATATTTGAATGTTTTACTTAAACGTATCTTTAACCGATAGATGTTTATTTGAGGCACCAATAGCTTAAGGTGTAGTCGTGGGGAAGTTAGAGCAAAAGTTATCAAAAATATCAGTACTGATTGTTGATGATCATAAATTCCTGCGTGATATGCTGCGTGATATGTTACGCGGGTTTGGCGTCAACCAATTGCACGTAGCCTCCCATGGTCGCGAAGGTATTGAGGCATTTCGAAACCAGACGCCAAGCCTAGTGTTTACCGATTTGAATATGGAGCCGATGAACGGGCTTGAATTCACGCAATGGATACGAACAAATCCAAATAACCCCAACCCCCAAGTTCCGATTATTATGTTGACGGCAAATAACGACGCAACCTCCATTACCGCAGCACGCGATGCGGGGGTTTCTGAACTGATTATCAAACCCTTGGTTCCAAGCTCCGTATTGCAGCGTTTAAACGCTGCCTTGTTTGAGCCACGCGAGTTTATCACTGGCCCGACCTATACCGGCCCCTCTCGGCGCCGTCGCAGTTGCGCAAACTATAAAGGTATTCATCGCAGGGCTGCCGACCCGCTACGGGTCAGTCATCTTGATCTTGTTACCAAGAAAATAGTTAAAGATATTACCGTTGAAGCCAAAGCTTTGATGAAAGGTATTCGCACATTGGATGTCACCGATCGGCTATTGGTGCGCGCTATGCTTAACCGCGCAAAAACCATCAAGCAACTGGCAACACAAGTCCGTGATGAACAACTGATCAGCACCACCAGCTCATTGGTTGGGTATGTTGAGGCCGTAGGAGCCAACGGCAATATGGA
>JAESUG010000016.1 GCA_016763185.1 Robiginitomaculum sp.
CAAACATCAAATGATTCCAAATGCGATCGTGAACGCTGTCGTACAGTTGGCCGTGGTGTTTGGGTTTAACGCCATGATTAAATCTGACCCGGAAGAAAACCGGTTTGGACCAGCCACCAACTAATCTGCGTACATATTTATTGAAGAAGGCGGGGCTAGTTCCTGCCTTTTTTGTGTCCATTTGTTTCTTAGGAAAACGTTAGCTTGCTTGTTATATTTTTGCGTTGAAAATAAATATCTCTAATCGGGACACATCATGGGGGCGCAAAAAAGCAGCGTAATTGCAGGAGCGTAGATATTACCAACTCCAATGCAATCAAAGTTCTAAAGGATTGTGCCTGTGATCCAAAGCCGGCATTTAACATAACTTCGAGCCAGTTTGACACTATTTTCGAGGCGATTGCACAACGCACATTTCGGCGAACTTATTAGGAAAACATGCGAGTATGAAGTACGATGATACGGGTAAATTACCGGATATTACAGATGTACGCGCTGCGGGGCAAACACTGGCCGGTGAAATATTGGCGACCCCAATATTGCGCTGCGATCTATTGGACCAGCAAGCTGGGCGAGAGGTATGGGTAAAAGCTGAATGCTTGCAACATACGGGCTCGTTCAAATATCGAGGTGCGCGCAATCGTATCCTCAATTTGACACAAAATGAACGCGAAAATGGGGTAATTGCCTATTCTTCGGGCAATCACGCACAAGGGGTGGCTCTTGCTGCCAAGCAAGAAGGCATTACATGCTCGATCATCATGCCCAACGACACCCCCAAAGTAAAAATAGATGGAGTGTTGGCGAGCAAGGCGCAAATCATCTTTTACGACCGATTGCACGAAGATCGGCAAAAAATCGCAACAGAGCTAGCGGCCGAGCAAAATGCGGTGTTAATCGAGCCATTTTCAGGTCGATTTATCATTGCGGGCCAAGGCACATTGGGTTTGGAGATCGCAGCTCACCCGCATAGCGATCAATTCGAAGCCGTTGTCACCAATGCCGGCGGCGGCGGCCTAACCGCTGGCATAGCATTGGCATTAGAAGCCGATTTGCCCGATTGCGATTTGTATACGTGCGAGCCAGAAGGTTTTGATGACCACATGCGTTCGTTTGTCTCAGGCCAGCGTGAGCGAAATACCGCCCTTAGCGGCACGATTTGCGATGCATTGATGACGCAAACCCCCGGTGAAATGTCGTTTGCGATCAACCGTGGCCGAGTACGCGGTGGCCTGGTGGTGAGCGATGATGAAGTAAAGGCGGCAATGCGATTTGCCTTTTCTCATCTTAAATTGGTAGTCGAGCCCGGCGGGGCAGTTTCATTGGCCGCAGCTTTGCACCGAAAAGTACCCGGCACTGGACCGATTTGCGTCATCGCATCCGGCGGCAATGTTGATCCAAACTTGTTTCAAAGCATTATAACTGCACCATGAGCTTCCTAAATACATTTGCTCCACAACATGCTCTGTCATTACCTTACTCCAATGAAATTCGATAAAAGTTTTCTTCGGACATGGTTCCACCAAAAGTTCCTGTTGCCCCACTAAGCACCATATTTTTTTCATACTGCTTTGCTACGCTGCCGATTAATCCTTCTGATGCAGTATTATCTGCAGTAATAGTGGTTAGTATGGCAGTGGCTTTCTTACTTTTTGCTTCTCTGAAAAACGCGTCAATTAGGGCACGGCCAACCCCTTTTTTTCTCTTTTCTTTTGACACTGCGACTTGCCAAAGAAACGCTTCACTGTCCACCATCCTTCCGAACACGTAGCCTGCAAGTTTGCCGCCGTGATTTGCCACCCAAAAGAAATCTGGATCAAAGGTAGCAGCCTGCCATAAGGTGTATTCAGTATGGTGATCAATGCTTTGAGTACTACACATCAAATTTATGACGGCTTGCGCCTTACTCTCCGAAAACTTTTCTACCAACAACGGTTCAGCCATCGTTTTTTCCTTTTGGATAATTTCTATAATATCGGTTCTGTAAACTCATGAGCGCAGCCGACAAACCCAAATCAGACGTCTTGACGGCATGCCCCACTACTTCATCTTGCCCAGAAATTAGGAACATGGTCTCAACTCCATCAACAATCCAAATTGACATTGGCATAAAAGTATCGACCTCAACAATTTCAGCACGACCGTCCATGTCTCTCCAACGTTCAATAGCTACTTGTTCACAAGCCTCCTGGAACAAATGCCAGTTCTCGCTGTCCTTGATATCATTAGGTGTGATCAATCCCATTTTCTTCGCCGTAGATCGATGACCATCCATGTACCGGTTCAAGTTATCATAATGTTTCTTTTTCCAACTACCCCAATCGGCACCCGCATCGCGAAACTGCCTTCGATCACTCAACAAACGGTAGTCTTTATCCGCAAAAATCATACGAACATATATTTTTGGATTTCTCAATGCCCCATTAACAGCACTCTCATATTTCAAGTATCCATCGGGATTACTGAAATACGCTTGCTCTGGGAATGCAACGAGCAGATGAAGTGATTTTTCTGCTCTTTCAATCATCGAAGCAATATGCAGAAGGTGATCCGGAAACGATGCTACAAGAATCGTAGAAACACTGCCGGAAAGATCACGCAACACCCTCTCATGTTTTTTAGACTGATACGTTTGCAGAAGAGCGAAGATAAGGGCAATTACTGTTGAAAGGCTAACCAAAGCTTGAACAGCAGTACCACTAAAAAAGCTAAGAATTTCCTGCAAGATAATCTCCCCCAGAGAATGTAATTAATTTCTTAGGCCCATTGTCATGGCGGTATAATGATCTTTGGTCAACTGCTCATCAATGGATATTGAAAAACCTAGATTACTGTATAAGTTAATCAAACCCTCGACTCCTTCCCTTACATATACATATATATAATCAAATTGTTTCTGGTCTGAAAAGTATTCAACCAAAGCATTCAAGCATTTGGTTCCCAATCCAAGTCCTTTTTTTTCAACAACAATACGTTGAAACTTTACACACCGTTTATATTTATTTATCTCACAAATGACATATCCAAGTAGCACACCACCTGCAGAAACAATTACGAGATGCAAAATTTGCTTTGAAGCCAACGCTTCTTCGTGCCTGGCTAAGGGCCATTGATCAACAAACTTGGCATTCTCTGGCTTAGCCTCGAGATTACAAACATAGTTTAAATCACCCAAAGATGTAGCTCTTATCTCAAACTGATCGAACTGAAGTAGACCAAACATATCTCTAGTCCTTGTTTGATATTTAATAGTGTCCGTCATCAAAACATTTCAAACAAGTAAAGCGCCGATCAAGCTGTTGCTTGTTGTGCAGGCCGGACATCACCGTCCAGTGCTGCGTATTGTTGCCCGCATTTTAGTGCCGAAAACAGCCCAACTCGACCGAGCCGCATGCTGGCATTTTTGGCTCGCTCCAAAACGGCTTGCAGTAACTCGAAATTAGCGCTGTCATGGGATAAACCGCCATTGGAAATCGTATCGATCAGCCAATCTTCACCATCAAACTCAAGCACTCCATATTCGGCATTTTGACCAAGCAAATGGTCACATACGGCTTCAACAAACACCTGCCGCCACGCAGTATCGGTCCGATCAAAACTTGCACATTCCCGAAACAATGCCTCGGCTTCGGCGCGCGTTGCCGGACCATCGGCAAATACCCGTCGTTGCACCGATAGTGCTTCGGTACCGCTCATCGGAGAAAATTTAGAAATTTGCTGCGCCAACAGCTCACCACGACAACTACGCATCACCTAATCCTTTTATCTGCCAACCCTCTTTGGGGTCATCTACGAGCAGAATACCCGAATAGAGTTATTTTTCGGTTAGCAATACTGTATTCGCGCAAAACCACCTCACAACGGAATATTGTCATGCTTTTTCCATGGGTTGGTGAGTTGTTTATTTTTTAGGGTGCGTAGGCTGCGAATAATCCGCTTTCGCGTCGAGTGCGGCATGATGACATCGTCGATATAGCCCCGGCGCGCAGCGATAAATGGGTTGGCGAAATTGTCTTCGTATTCTTTGGTCCGGGAGGCGATTTTGTCGGGGTCGCTGGCCTCAGCCCGAAAGATAATTTCGACCGCTCCCTTGGCTCCCATCACCGCGATCTCGGCGGTTGGCCATGCATAGTTGATATCGCCGCGCAAGTGTTTGGAGGCCATCACATCATAGGCGCCACCATAGGCTTTGCGGGTGATCACCGTTACTTTGGGCACCGTGGCTTCGGCATAGGCAAACAATAATTTGGCCCCATGTTTGATCAACCCACCGCTTTCTTGTTTGGTGCCCGGCAAAAACCCCGGCACATCCACCAACGTCACCAGCGCAATATCAAACGCATCACAAAACCGAACAAACCGTGCCGCTTTTTTGGAGGCATCAATATCCAGCACCCCGGCCAGTACCATCGGTTGATTGGCAACAAAGCCCACAGTGCGCCCTTCCAACCGGCCAAATGCGGTAATGATATTGGCTCCAAATTCCGGCATAATTTCAAACAAATCCCCCTCATCGGCGATTTTTTGCAATAATTCCTTCATGTCATACGGCGTGTTCGGATTGTCGGGGATGAGGCTGTCCAAACTGTAATCAACACGCTCTGTATCCTCGAAACTAGGGCGGGTCGGTGGTTTTTCGCGGTTACTAGAGGGCAGAAAATCGATCAATCGACGGATTTGCACCAATGCCTCAAAATCGTTCTCGAACGAGCCTTCAACCACTCCAGAAATTTTGCCGTGCATGCTGGCACCGCCCAATTGTTCGTGGGTAACAATCTCATTGGTAACGGTTTTGACCACATCGGGACCGGTGACGTACAAATAAGAGGTATCGCGCACCATAAAGATAAAATCAGTCATCGCTGGTGAATAGACATCGCCGCCAGCGCACGGCCCCATAATCACCGAAATTTGCGGAATAACGCCGGAGGCCAACACATTGCGTTGAAATACTTCGGCATAGCCGCCCAGCGCGTCAACGCCTTCTTGGATACGCGCCCCGCCACTATCGAACAGGCCAATAATCGGCGCACCGTTTTTAAGGGCCATGTCTTGGACTTTGCAAATTTTTTGAGCATGGGCCAGCGACAGTGAACCACCCATCACCGTAAAGTCCTTGGCAAACACATAGACCAAGCGCCCGTTAATCATCCCCTGCCCTGTAACCACGCCGTCGCCCGGTACTTTGTTATTTTCCATGCCAAAATCGGTACATTGATGCTCGACAAACATGTCATATTCTTCAAACGAATTTTCATCGAGCAATAATTCCAACCGCTCCCGCGCTGTTAATTTGCCCTTGGCGTGTTGGCGCTCCATCCGAGCTTTGCCGCCGCCGGCTTTGGCGGCAGTGCGGCGGTTTTCTAGTTCTTCAAGAACATGCTTCATCGAAAATTCTCCCAACCATTGCATACCACTTTGCGGGCGGATGAGGCAACTGTCTCAACGGTTTGAAGCCCGCATAAAATCTACCGCAGCGCTTAAGGCTGCAAACAATCCATCAGCACGGGCTTTGGCTTCGTCATCCTCGCCCCAATGCTTGATCTGCCAGTTTTCTTCCACCCGTGACAAATCAAACGCATTTTTGGCGTTTACCTTACCCTGTAACAGCGCAAACCCTAAAATGGCAGACCCTAAAATACTGGTAACATGAACCAAAGCGGTCAGCGCAAACGGGTGTAATTCCATTGCCATTTGCCGCATATTCTGTACCGCCTGTGGTGGGTGTGCGGGTAGTTGCAAATCATTGGACACGCCCAATTTTGCGCCAAACACCTGTTCCGCCCAGCCTAGCCACCCATCCCATTTCGCCGCTTGGACTTCGCGCAATGCCAACGGCGTTGTCACCCGAAAGCACAACAGATCAGCATTGGCAAAGCGAACCAATTCATCAGCACTGGCACCGTGCGCCTTGTCCATATGATCATGGGCAACATTGGCCAGTTTGGTAAGTGGCATGGTGCTGGGCAAGACGGTCTTGGTTTGCGCGGCCCACTCGGATGCAATCAACTCGGCCAATGCCAGGCTTGGCAATTGCAACACGTCCCCAGCCGGCGTTTTTATCGGCTTGTCATCGAGGAGTACCACCCATGATGACCCGTCTTGAGCAGTGCCAACATGTTGGTAAAAGCGCGTGCTCATGAGCGGTTATTCCATTTCTGCAAACGGGTCGCTTGGGATATTGCGCTCGAACCCCAACATATCCATTGCATCGACAAAATGCTTTGGCAGCGGGCACGTCAGCGAAAAGCTGCCCTGTTCGGGATGCGGCAAGGTAATGCCCCACGCATGCAGCATCATTTGATCCGGCAATCCACCCAAGGGCTCACGATCGCACACGTATTTGTGGTCGCCCGAAATCGCATAGCCAATTTCCGCCATGTGAAACCGCAATTGATGGGTACGCCCGGTTTCGGGTCGCAAGGCCACTAGAGACGCTTTTTGTCCGGCACTGGACAGCACTGTGTACCCGCTTCGAGAATATTGCGCATCGCGCTCGCCGTGTTTGCCCCAGACCATCATCTCGCGACCCATTTGGCCAACCCCTTTTTTCATATAACCCTTGATCACCCCTTGGTGTGGGCGCGGGGTGCCAAGGACGATGGCCAGATAGGTTTTTTGCGCGGCGCGCGATTGAAACGCTTTGGCCAAGCTCGCGGTGGCGGTCCGGGTTCGTCCGATTAATAACAAACCAGAGGTATCGCGGTCCAAGCGATGCACCAGTTTTGGCAAATTTTCGCAATCATCAAAGGTCGCCAACATTCCATCAATATGACGCAAGGTGCCGGTTCCGCCTTGTACTGCCAAGCCAGAGGGTTTGTTCAACGCCATAATCTGTTGGTCATCAAACAACACCATAGACCGGATCAAAGCTTGGTCTTTGGCATTGACCATGGGCCGCACCGGTAAGCTCGGGACGCTCACCTCAAAGCTGGGTAATTTCACCTGCATGCCGGTGCGTAGCCGAAAATTTGATTTGGCTTTTTTGCCGCCAACGCGAATGTCACCTTTGCGCAAGGCTTTTTCGATTTGCGCCTGATTTAATCCGGGCACACGCCGTTTTACCCACCGATCCAAGCGGGTATCATCTTCGTCTTTATTGACCCAAACTTCTTTGTATCTGCTCATCCCAAAAACATCTTTCTTACCAAAAATAATCGAAAGCCTTTACCATTATCCACCTCTTGCGCCAAGGTCGCCGCCCTGTCCAACAAGTAAAAGCGCTTTCATTGGCGGGTTCTACGCTGGGTACGCCAGTAGATGCAAACTCATTCTTCTATTTTTGCATCTCGAATGCTGCGCCATTTGGCCAAGCGTTTGGCAATTTTTGCTTCTTCGCCGCGCTCAACAGGTTGGTAAAATTGTTGCCGGCCGAGCTCACTAGGAAAATAATCCTGTCCTGAAAATCCACTGTTTTCACCATGGTCATAAACATAGCCAGCGCCATAGCCTTGATCTTTCATCATTTTGGTTGGCGCGTTTAAAATATGCTTGGGCGGGGCCAAGGAACCAGACTGCTGGGCCGAAACCATCGCTGCTTTGAACGCCAGATAGGTGGCATTGGATTTTGGCGCACAGGCCAGATGCACACACGCCTGCGCCAATGCCAACTCACCTTCGGGCGAGCCTAATAAGCGATAGGTTTCCACCGCCGCCAATACCAATGGCAAGGCTGATGGGTCAGCCTGTCCGATGTCTTCGGAGGCCATCCGCACCATGCGCCGCCCCAGAAAAAGTGGGTGCTCGCCACCCGTCAACATTCGCGCCAGCCAATACAGCGCCGCATCCGGGTCCGAACCACGCACTGATTTGTGCAATGCCGAAATTAAATTATAATGGCTATCGCGATCGCGGTCATATTGCGCCGCGCGTTTTTGCACCAAGTGCGCCAAGCCTTCGGTGTTGAGTGGTTTTTGTGGCGCCAGCGCCAATACTTCCTCGGCCAAGTTTA
The DNA here is from genome assembly GCA_016763185.1 of Robiginitomaculum sp. Taxonomy (GTDB): domain Bacteria; phylum Pseudomonadota; class Alphaproteobacteria; order Caulobacterales; family Maricaulaceae; genus Robiginitomaculum_B. The sequence continues at coordinate 7,952 of JAESUG010000016.1, forward strand.
ACAAATAGCGGCCATCGCCATCGGCCATCGCGCACATCGCGGTGCGAGCCGCAGCGTCCAGCAATAACTTTTTCGATGTTCGGGTCTCCACCCGTGCCAACAACTCCAATAAAGCCGCCTCGTCCAACCGCTCCAGCACCAGCACGTTACAGCGCGACAACAGCGCCCCATTTAGCTCGAATGACGGGTTTTCGGTAGTGGCACCGACCAAAGTCACAATGCCTTGCTCTACATAGGGCAAAAACCCGTCTTGTTGCGCCCGATTAAAGCGGTGTATTTCGTCCACAAACAACAAGGTACCGGTGCCGGTCTCGCGGCGGGCTTTGGCCGCTTCAAAGATTTTACGCAAATCAGCCACCCCGGAGAAAACCGCCGACAGCAATTCAAAATGCAAATCCGTGTGTTCGGCCAACAGCCGCGCAATGCTGGTTTTACCAACGCCGGGTGGCCCCCACAAAATCAACGAGGACAGCCGTTTTTGCGCCACCATCCGACCAATAGGACCGTCCGCGCCCAGCAAATGATCTTGGCCCACTACTTCGGGCAACGTACGAGGGCGCAGTAAATCTGCCAAAGGTTGCGGCGCACTTTGTTGCAGGCCAGCCGCTTCAAATAAATTGCTCATGGCCTCATATATACTCCATCGACCCAAAAAGTGGGTACCGGTTTTTGGATACGTTGATGGATAGCAAAAAAAACTATACTCAAAACACCGGTACATTCGGTGTTTTGAGTATAGCAAATTTAATTGCGAATGCGAATGGTTCCTGCAACCTCTTTTCCGCCGCGCTCCAAGCGAACCGGCCATCGGTTCCAGCCTTCTCCAACTTCAATCGCTCGGACTAAATCAGCCACATCTTCGATGATCACATCATTTAACTCGCGAACAATATCGCCGGGGCGAAACCCATAATAACCAGCCGCCGAACGCGATTGAACGTGCAAGACCAGTACACCATGCGCAAACGGGTCCAAACCTTTTTCCTCGGCCAAAGCCGGTGATAAATTGGCAATTTCAGCTCCACCAAAGGGATGGGTTCCGCTAAATGACTTATTGTTCCGAAGTGGGATTTCCGGTGCCGCTCGCGTGGTCAATTGTTTCACCAGCTCTGCACCATCGCGCAATATTTTCACCGGAACTTGTTCGCCAACTTTATGAATGGCCAACCGGAACCGTAAACCTTGTTCGGAATTAATATCCTGACCGCCCACGGCGAGCACCACATCGCCGCGTTTAATTCCGGCTCTGGCCGCCGAGCCTTTGGGGTATATTTGCGACACCAAAGCGCCGCGTGGTCGATCCAAGCCCAAAGAGGCAGACAAATCACGGTCAACATTTTGCAATCGCGCCCCAAACCACGGACGCACCACTTCCCCATCGGAAACGGCAGCCTCAACCACCCGGCGCACCATCGCCGCCGGAATAGCAAACCCAATACCGTTCGAGCCACCGGATCGCGATAAAATCACTGTGTTCACGCCCAATAGCTCGCCATCCATGCTGACCAATGCGCCGCCGGAATTACCCGGATTTATCGAAGCGTCTGTTTGGATGAAAAATGAATAATCGCCGCTGCCAACATCGGTTCGTGCCAAAGCCGAGACAATCCCGCTGGTCACTGTCTGCCCGACACCAAACGGGTTACCAATGGCCAATACCAGATCGCCGACCTCGGCCTCATTTTGGGTGGCAAACGGCATAATGGGCAAAGTTTCACCGTCCAGCTCAATGCGTAACACCGCCAGATCCGTCTTTTCATCCGACAATAAAAGTGTGGCGTCGAACTCACGCCGATCGGCCAGTACCACCCGCAACTCATCCGCGCCTTGGACCACGTGATTATTGGTAACAATCACCCCGCCCTCACCAACGATTACGCCAGAGCCTAAGGATTGTTGCACCCGCTCTTGGGGGCCAAATATTCCACGGCCAAACATCCGCTCAAACATCGAAGAGCCGCCAAATGACGAGCCAGAGGTCCGTATGGTTCGTTTGGAAAACACATTGACCACTGCTGGCGCTGCCTTTTTTACCACTGGCGCATAGGACAATTGCGCCTGCGCCTCGCTTTGTGGCACCTCTCGCAAATCCTGAGCGATGGAAAAAGGAGCAAAAAATAAGGTTGTCACAAGGCAAGCCAACCAAAGACGAAATATATATTGTTTTTTCATGGACAAAATTTCTCCAAAAATCACGGCAAAATCAAGGCCGAATATACCCAATGACCACTTTGTAATGCAAATAGTAATTTTGGTGGACGTGACAGCATCTCACATCTGGTGCCATCGCTTAGGTGCACCCGGCCCTTCAACCTTGCGCCGGGATCCAGCGTGAGGTTATTTTACCGCTCTTCTTCCCGGTGCCACTACCGTACAGGCTTCAACCACTTCTGGTGGGTGACGGTAGAAAAATTCTTCATTACGAACTCGTTTGCTGGTTTTATGGGCTGTAAATTCCTCCGATGGGGTGGGCATCACCTCATAGGCCGGGCGCGTGGCTTCTGGCATATCCGCTGCGATCTTAAAGCTATGGATTACATCGCGCCGTGCGACATCTGCAATCACTCCACTATCAATCGCCCGCACCCCACGGTTTAGTTTCTGAATAAACTCCATTCCGTCAATCACCCGGCCAAAAACGGTAAGGTTACGGTCCAAATATCGAGTGCCGGGGCCAAGTACGATGTAAAATTCTGCATCACCCGTATCTGGGTCATTGTCCCGCGCCATCGCCATGGAACCGGGACAATGCTGTAGCCAAGAGCGCCCAGAATCAGGGTCTTGGGCGGCGGCAAAACCGTTCACATGCCCGGAAATCTTCGCATATAAATCCGGCGAGCCAAGGTGGGCAAACTCCAAGCCTGCACTGGCACGGTCGTTTTCATTGAGCAAGGCAGGGAACGCCTCCGGTAACACTGGCGCACCTTCACCTTCACCGCGACCCGCTTGGGCGACAAATCCTTCGATCACGCGGTAAAATGTCAACCCATCATAAAACTCCATGGCCGCCAGGTCTCGTATGCGCTGTACATGATTGGGGGCAAATTCTGGATTTAGCTCAATCACGGTTCGGCCATAATCCGTATCAATCACCAACAGGTTTTCCGGCGCAATCGCTCGCCAAGGGGTTTGCGCCTCGGCCAGTGCCGGTGATGCCAGCATCAGCGCCATCATATATCCAACTATTCGCATATCCTTATTCCTTTTTCATGTCTGAAACCATCGCATCGGCCTCGATCTCAACCCGCATTTCAGGGCCAATTAACCGACTAACCTCAACCATTGTCGTGGTCGGTGGATGGTGCTGAAACACCTCTAAATGCGCCCGCCCAATGGCTTCCCAATCACGAATATCGGTGACAAATATCCGCGTTCGTACAATATCGCTCATCTGCACATCCAGCTCGACCAATGCAGTTTTGATAATCTGCAAGCAGCGAACCGCTTGAGCATAGGCATCCCCCGGCGCGTGGATTGTGCCATTTTCATCAAAAGACGTGGTACCAGTCACCCAAACCAGCGCACCATGACGAATGGCCCGGCAATAACCGACTTTGGACTCCCACAGCCCACCCGAATAAGCCCGGCGAACCTCGCTCATTTCCCTAGCAAATCCATAGCAATGGCGCTCATGCTATTGACACCGGTTTCAATGGTTCTGATCCGATCTGGTGCAAAAAATGGCGAATGCAGTGACGGCAAAGCCGTGCCATTTTCCTTGGCCGCCGCATATTTGGCTGGCTCAACCGCCCCCAACCAATAAATCATGCTGGGTACTTTTTCGTCGGTGCGGCTATAGCGGCCAAAATCCTCACCGCCCATGACCGGATCGCGTTGTTTGACATTATCCGCGCCAAGCACCGCGCTAACCGCTGCCATCGTTCGCGTGGTCAATGCCGGATCATTATAGGTGGATGGTGTAAACTCGTCCTTTAGTGTCACCACTGGCAATTTGTCTTCCGGCAAGCCAAAACTGCGCGCTTGCCCGACCGCAATACGTTCAATCCCGGCCAGTAATTTTGCCCGTGTCTCATCAGAGTACGAGCGTACCGTTAGCTGTAAATGCACCCCATCCGAGATGATATTATGTTTAGAGCCACCATGAATGGAGCCCACCGTCACCACGGCTGGGTCTGTTGGTGCAATTTCGCGGCTAACCATGGTTTGCAAGGCGGTAATGATATAGGCGGCCAATACCACCGGGTCTTTGGTGGCGTGTGGATAGGCACCGTGACCACCAATGCCTTCGATAGCGATATCAACCGAGTCTACATTGGCCAAGGCAAAACCAGACACATAACCCACGGTGCCGGCTGCCATGTCCGCATTTACATGCAAGGCAATATTATAGTCCGGCAGGGCAAAGCGCGAGTATAGTCCGTCGTTCAACATCGCCACCGCACCTTTACCCACTTCTTCGGCGGGTTGAGCGATTAGCATCAAGGTCCCTTGCCATTTGTCTTTGTTCGCCGCCATGCGCCGGGCCGTGCCGACCAATGCCGTCATGTGTACATCATGGCCGCAGGCATGCATCACATACACATCTTCACCACGCTGGTTTACGCCTCTAGCAGTACTGGCATACGGCAATCCGGTTTCTTCTTTGACCGGCAAAGCATCCATATCGGCGCGTAACATCAAAGTGGGGCCATCGCCGTTTTTCATCATGGCCACCAACCCGGTACCGCCAACGTTGCTGGTAACGTAAAATCCGGCTTGTTGTAACTCTGCCTTCATGCGCTTGGCGCTTTCAAACTCTTTCAAAGACAGTTCAGGGTTTTGATGAAAATGTTGATATAATTGCTCCAGATACTTGGTTTCTTCATTGGCCCAAGCTGGCGCAGCAAATACCAAGCTAGCACCGGCTATCATGTACAATAATTGCTGTTTCATTTTATTTTCCCTTATCTTTTTGTGATTTGCGATTCCCCTTGTATCTACATATATGAAATGCTGCGGTTTACCAAATTGCAAAATTGTTTACGTGCAACATGAAACACAACCGCTAACAGCGATTTTTCCTTGCACATGGGCGCAAACCCTATAAAGAGCGGCCATGATAGCTCCACCCCCCCACAGTACCGCCTTGCGCAATATTGCGATTATTGCCCATGTTGACCACGGCAAGACCACGTTGGTCGATGAAATGCTCCGCCAATCGGGTGCGGTACAAGCGCACGTGGCGATGGACGAGCGCGCTATGGATAGCAATGATATCGAACGCGAACGCGGCATTACGATTTTAGCCAAATGTACCTCCGTATTATGGGAGCATGGCGAAACCCCGGTACGGATCAATATTATTGATACCCCAGGCCACGCAGATTTTGGCGGCGAGGTTGAGCGCATTTTGTCGATGGTCGATGGTTGTTTATTGCTGGTCGATGCCGCCGAAGGTCCAATGCCACAAACCAAATTTGTGCTGGCTAAGGCTTTGGCATTGGGCCTAAAACCGATTGTGGTTTTGAACAAGGTCGACCGGCCCAGCGCCGATCCAGATGCGGCATTAGACGCCGCCTTTGATTTGTTTGCTGCCCTTGGTGCCAATGATGAACAGCTTGATTTTCCAGTACTTTATGCCTCTGGGCGCGATGGCTGGGCTATGGATAGTTTGGATGATGAGCGAAAAGATTTAACCCCGTTATTTCGCGCCGTATTGGCCCATACGCCATTGCCGCCAATGCCGGAAACCGCCAAAGACGAGCCGTTTCGGATGTTGGCCACCACCTTGGAAGCCGATCCGTTTTTGGGGCGCATTTTAACGGGCCGCGTCATGTCAGGTGTCGCCCGCCCCGGTTTAACTATGAAGGCGCTACGCGCCGATGGTACCGAGATTGAACGGGTCCGCATTTCCAAAGTTTTGGGTTTTCGCGGCCTAAACCGGCAACCGGTGGACGCTATTTTCCCCGGTGATATTGTTGCCTTGGCTGGCTTTTCCAAAGCATCTGTCGCCGATACTTTGTGTGAGTTGACGGTGACAGATGCATTGCCAGCGCAACCGATTGATCCGCCGACTTTATCGATCACCATTGCGCCGAATGATTCGCCCCTGGCTGGTCGCGAAGGTAGCAAAGTGCAATCGCGGGTCATCCGCGAACGCCTCTACCGCCAAGCCGAAGGCGATGTCGCCATCACGGTTACCGAAAGTGAAAATAAAGACGCGTTCGAGGTCGCCGGGCGCGGCGAACTGCAATTGGGCGTGTTGATTGAAAACATGCGCCGCGAAGGGTTCGAGCTGGCCGTTTCAAGGCCAAAAGTTGTTATCCGGTACGATGCAGAGCGCAAAGTCCTTGAGCCAATTGAAGAAGTGACCATTGATGTTGATGACGAGTTTACCGGCGCGGTCATCGAAAAACTAACCCGCAAAAAAGCGGAACTGATTGAGATGAAACCATCGGGCGGCGGTAAAACTCGGATGGTGTTACATGTACCGGCGCGCGCCTTGATCGGCTATCATGGCGAGTTCATGACCGACACCCGTGGTTCGGGCATTATGAACCGGATGTATCTTACACATGCTCCCTACAAAGGCGCCATCGAAGGGCGGCGCAATGGGGTGTTGATCTCCAATGGTGATGGGGTCGCAGTTCCATTTGCCTTGTGGAATTTGGAAGCACGGGGCAAAATGATGATCTCGCCCGGTGAAAAAGTCTATAAAGGCATGATCATTGGTGAAAATGCGAAATCCGGTGATTTGGTGGTCAACCCGCTAAAGGCCAAGCAGCTCAGCAATGTGAGGGCTTCAGGTAAGGATGAAGCAGTGCGCCTAACCACGCCAATGACCCTAACCCTGGAACAAGCCATCGCCTATATCGACGATGACGAATTGGTCGAAGTCACCCCGAAATCCATCCGCATCCGCAAAATTGAACTAGAAGAACATTTGCGCAAACGGGCAAAAAAGCTTGATCAAGAACTGTAAAGCGTAAGGGGTTGTTTTAGTTGGGGTGGGCGCACCTTTAAGCAAAAACTTGTATCTACTAAACCTTTGATATGTTGATGACGCTCAGTACTCAGTTCGAAATAATCGATCCATAAACATGTCCGTCTCCTTAATTGACGGACTCTACCTTAAACTGGAGGAAAATACGGGGAACAGGTCAGGAATATGGCGGGAGTGATAGAAAAGTTAATGCAAAAAGCACGATCTTAAGGAAATCAGCTTTTTTTGGTTTTAATTTCTTG
>JAESUG010000164.1 GCA_016763185.1 Robiginitomaculum sp.
AGAGCGCACCGAAACCAGCAATGGATTATCCGCATCGCCAAAGCGCTTGCCAGCATGAGATTCAACGGCGCGTAAAGCTGTTTCTGTCTGTGTCGTCACTTGATGCGGATAGGTGCGCTGGGTTTGCGTATATTTCGTGCAAACTTCGGTGCTTAACGTAAACCCCGGCGGCACCGGCAGCCCAAGAGACGACATTTCCGCCAAATTCGCACCCTTGCCACCCAGCAGGTTTTTTAAGCTGGCATCCCCATCAGCTGTGCCACCTCCAAAGCCATATACCCATTTATGATCTGACATATTGCGTCCTGTTCAACTTGGTTTGCTGTTTATCCAGCGATTTTGTCAAAATCCGCCACCGGTGCCAATGCCGCACGGATACCAGAGAGCAACCGCAACCGGTTTTGCCGCACAATCGGGTCCGGGTCATTGACCATCACACCTTCAAAAAATTCGTCAATCGGCCCGCGCAAGGGCGCAATTGCTGCCATCGCCGCCGTATAATCCTCGCCGTCAATTGCCTTGGCTGCCTCTGTGCTGGCCGTTTGCAGAGCCACGTACAGGGCTTTTTCTGACGGTTCACTTAGCAAGCTGACGTCCACTTCACCAAAAACCGCCTCGTTTTGCTTTTTCTGTTCGGCCTTGACGATATTCGCCGCTCGTTTGGTTCCGGCTAGCAATTGTTCGCCATCAGCAGTTCCAAGAAAATCCGACAAAGCTTCAACACGGGCAACAATAGACACCAGATCATCGGCGCTATCCGTCAGCACGGCATCAATCAGATCATGGCGGATACTTTGTTCGCGGAGGTGGACTTTCAGGCGGTCGTGAAAAAAGCTGCGAAGCTCGTCGTTTAGAGGCAATCGAACCTTGTTCTGCAGCACAATGCGGATGACCCCAAGTGCGGCACGGCGTAAGGCATACGGGTCTTTGCTGCCCGTTGGTTTTTCGTTGATGGCCCAAAAGCCGACCAAAGTATCCAATTTATCGGCCAAAGCCACGACGACACTAACCGGATCGGTGGGTACGTCATCAGTCGGTCCTTGTGGTTTGTAATGATCGCGAATGGCGTTGGCGACGGCGGTGTCTTCACTATCAGCCAATGCATAATAACGGCCCATCACCCCTTGTAGGGAAGTAAACTCAATCACCATTTGGGTGGTAAGATCGGCTTTGGCCAGCCATGCCGCCCGTTCTGCCAATTTTGGATCAGCCCCGACCAAAGGGGCCAATTGTTTGGCCACTGCCGCCACACGTTTGACTTTGTCATAAACACTGCCCAGTTTTTGGTGAAACACCACCTTTTTTAGCGCATCAACTCGCGATTCAAGGCTTTGCGCCCGATCCATGTCCCAAAAATGGCGGGCATCGGCGAGGCGGGCGGTTAACACGCGCTGGTTTCCGGCTAGAATCGCACCGCCACCGTCTGGGGCTTCGATATTGGCAACCACAATAAAGAAAGGCGCTAATTTTCCGGTTTTGGCATGGGTGACTGAGAAATATTTTTGGTGCTTGGCCATAGAAAGCGTGATGACCTCTGGCGGTAGGTCCAAAAAGGCTTCGTCCATTTTACCCAATAACACCACGGGCCATTCGACCAAGCCGGTGACTTCGTCCAGCAATGGGGCATCGGGCACAAGCTCAACCTGTGCTTTGCGGCAGGTATCACTGATTTGGCTCTCGATCCGCGCTTTTCGGTCGGCAGCGGCCAACACCACATGGCCCGCGCCTTCAAGCTGCGTCCGGTAATCGGCAAAGCTGGAAACATGAAACGAACCTTGGCCCATAAAACGGTGACCTTGGGTGATATTCCCAGAGGCAATACCAGCCACTTCAAACGGCACGACAACACCGTCCAACAGACAAATAATATGGTGAATGGGCCGCACCCAACGAAAACTGCCAGAACCCCATTTCATTGATTTTGGCCAAGGAAAATCAGCCATGATCTGCGGGATGATCTCGGTTAAAACTTCGGTTGCTTCGCGTCCAGGCTTTTCGATTTTGGCCACCCAGAAAGTGCCTTTTTTGTCTTGGCGTTGTTCGCAATCATCCAAGGAGGCAAGGCCGCACCCACGCAAAAACCCGGCTATGGCTTGTTCCGGTGCATCCACCCGTGGGCCTTTTCGTTCTTCCAAGCTGGTTGGCGAGGATGCTGGCAGATCGTTGATGACCAAGGTTAAGCGGCGCGGACCGGCAAAGGTTTGCATATCGGCACAGGCAAACCCGGTATCCGTTAAGGCTTTTTGCACGTTTTGACCCAGATCACGCGCTGCCTTGGCTTGCATCCGTGCCGGAATTTCTTCACTGAAAATTTCGAATAATAGCTCAGCCATTTGCCGGCTCCTCCAGCGTCACCCACGCCTCGGCACAGCCTTTGGCCAAATCGCGGACGCGTTTGATGAAGCTGGCACGTTCAGTGGCGGATACGACGCCGCGTGCATCCAAAATATTAAACGCATGGCTGGCCTTTAAGCAAAAGTCATAGGCTGGTAGCGGTAAATTTTGTTCGAGCAAAATCCCGCATTGCGCTTCGGCATCGGCGAACCATCGGTTAAACATTTTGGTATCGGCATGGGAGAAATTAAAGTGCGAGAACTGGCGCTCGTTTTCGAAAAACACATCACGATAGGTAACCCCGGTATTGTTAAACGCCAGATCATAAATGCTATCGACCCCTTGCACATATGTCGCCAACCGTTCCAACCCATAGGTTAGCTCGCCCGAAACCGGATTTACGTCCATGCCGCCGACTTGCTGAAAATACGTGAACTGGCTGACCTCCATGCCATCGCACCATACTTCCCAACCTAGCCCCCACGCGCCCACGGTCGGGTTTTCCCAATCATCCTCGACAAAACGCACATCGTGCAGGCCCAAGTCGATGCCAATGGCGCGTAAGCTGTCCAAATATAGCTCTTGCAAGTTATCGGGGCTGGGTTTGAGCAGCACTTGAAATTGGTAATAGTGCTGTAACCGGTTCGGGTTTTCGCCATAGCGCCCATCGGCGGGCCGACGGCATGGCTGGACATAAGCGGTGTTCCACGGCTTTGGCCCCAATGAGCGCAATGTGGTGGCCGGATGCAACGTACCGGCGCCAACTTCGATATCATGGGGCTGTAAAATCACACAACCTTGCGCCGCCCAATAGGTTTGCAGGGCCAAGATCAGGTCTTGAAAACTAAGCGGTTGTTGTGCGGGGTTGGGCATGGTCGTGATTCCAAATCAGTATGTCGTGGTTTTAGCTGATTTTCCTTAAAATACCAGAGCCTGTTTACCGCGAAAAATCGCATCGGCTTGGCGGGTGTATTGTTGGTCCGCCTGGTGCAAAATCAATGGCGGTAATAGCTTTGACGGTGAACGCACCCCTTTGCGGGCGCGTACCAATACCCGGTGGGCCGGGTTACCAACCCTAGGCGCAATCGGTTGCACGCGAATATCCGCGCACGAACCATGCAGCAAGGCCACAAGTTGCGCCAAACGGTCGGCGCGATGAATCACCGTAATATAGCCCCGCGCTTTGACGAAAATAATTGCTTGGCGCACCCAAAACGCCAGATCTGCATCATCGGCAATAAATGCGGTGTCTTTGCCCGGTTTTGGGGTGTTGCCTTGGGTTTTATGGTCTTGGAAAGGCGGGTTAAAAAACACCTGATCAAAGTGATCTGGTTTGAAATGCGCCGCCAGGTTGGAAATGCTGATCGGGTGAATATCCACCCGTCCGTTCATTTGGTTCCGAGCCGCATTGTCGGCGGCCAATTCAGCCAATTCGGTTTGTTTTTCCACACCGGTAAATACCGCATTTGGATTGCGCCACGCTGCGCACAGCAATGCAGTACCCACGCCACAGCCCAGTTCAAGCGCGTGTTTGCTTAGCGGAACCTGCATGGCTGCCGCCAACAGCGCCGCATCCATTCCGGCGCGATAGCCAGCGCCTTGGGCGATTTGCAGGGCGCCATCAAGGAAAAATGGTAGATCTGAATTTGGCATCACAAAACTCTAAACATCGACAACCAATGAAATAACATTAGATTGATCTGCTTTCACATTCATTTGCTTGGCAAGGCAACCAGCAATTTGTATACTTTACCCAATTGGGCAAAAACTGCGAGGGCAAATGAGCCAAGTGGCTGAAATACACAATGAAACCAATACGGACACAAACCCAGCTGTTCGGCTATCTGGGTTGGTGGCAACCGATATGGCGAAGGTCAATGCGCTAATTGTGCAACGGATGCAAAGTCCGGTCGGCATGATCCCGGATCTGGCGACGCATTTGGTCGATGCGGGCGGCAAGCGCCTACGCCCGATGATCACGTTGGCCACAGCGGCGATGTTGGGGGTAAGTGGCGATCATCATATCAAATTGGCCACAGCAGTTGAGTTTATCCATTCGGCGACTTTGCTGCATGATGATATTGTCGATGGCTCAAAATTACGGCGCGGCAAACCGGCGGCCAATCGGTTGTGGGGCAACTCGGCCAGCGTGTTGGTCGGTGATTTTTTGTTTGCCCGTTCGTTCTCGTTAATGGTTGAAACCGGACA
>JAESUG010000165.1 GCA_016763185.1 Robiginitomaculum sp.
ATTTGTAAAAATATCCCGCATCACGTCCAGTTCACAATGAAATGGCGGTCCGCCCTCGCGTCCAGTTTGCATAAATAGCGCAAATAGCTTACCGCCGGGACGTAGCCAATTGGCGATTTGCGCGGCGTACCCCGGCCCTTGATCCGGTGGTAATGCACACAAACACGTCTGTTCGTACACCGCATCAAAGCAGGTTGGAGCTTGCCAATGCAGCACGTCAGCTTGTTCAAATGTCAAGGACGGGTGGGTGTGTGCCTGTTGTTGGTGTTGGATAGCGCTGGGCGCAAAATCTAACCCAGTTACCGTAAAGCCCTGCGCCGCCAAGAACGCTGGTTCCGGTGCGCGACCACAACCGGGAACTAATATCCGGCCTGCCGTCAGGTGACCATCGGCCAGCCAGGATAGCAAAGCTGGATTAATTTCGCCGCGCTCCCACCTGGTTTCGCTTTGTTGGTACAAAGCCTCCCAATCGTCCGCGCTTTCAACAACAGGTTTTTTTTCCATATCTTGCACAAGAAGCCGTTGCCAAGCCCACGTCAAGGCGCTAACACACGCCTCAACCAACATCATGCGGATGTGGCGGAATTGGTAGACGCGCTGGATTTAGGTTCCAGTGTCTTACGACGTGGAGGTTCAAGTCCTCTCATCCGCACCATTATTCTGGCGCTATCGCGACGGCAAGCCCTAGTTTTGAGCGCTAGGCGCTAGGAGCGCCGTTGATGGTAGTTCAAGGTTTCTTCCTCATCCGCGCCATCTTTTACTTGCCAACGTCAAGGGCGGTTATGTGTTGCTGCGTTTCGGGTTGCTCTGTCATACTGGCGCTCCAGTTTTTGGAAAATCTTGATGGTGCACGAAGAGCTGGACCTCGGATCAAGTCCGAGAGCCGTGTGTGTTGAGGCGCTATGGTAGATGCTAGAGGATGCGGCTCTCCCCGCCGGGTGCAGGGCTCTTACCACTTGTCACCCTGCGGCCATCCCCTTTGTCACCCCACGACTTGTTCGGGGGTTCAGTTTTGTTGCTGACGTAATATTGGAAAAACTTGGATCCCGGTTTTCATCAGACTGACGGGCATGGGAAGTGGGGCTGGGTTTTAGTTATGTTTGGTCAATAAAAAAGGGAGCTTGCCACCGCAAGCTCCCTTAGTTTTTTTGTGACAGCGATTAAATTGGATTGCCGTCTTCGTCTAGTTCAACAATGGGGTGACCCAACGCTTCAAGGCCGGGTAGGATGCTGGCTTTATCGCCGACCACCACTATGATCATGTCGGATTGATCCAAATGCTTGACCGCCAACGCGCTTAGTTCTTCGCGGGTGATGTTAGCCAAAATTTCATTTCGTTCATCGACAAAATTATCAGGTAGATCATAGGTCATAATTTGTCCCAAAAATCCAAGCTTCTGGAACGGGGTTTCATAGGCTCTGGCATCGCGTTGACCCAAGGCACTTTTCAAGAATGTAACCTCGCTATCGTTTAGGCCGCCATCGGAGAACATACCAATTTCTTTTTGAAATTCGATAATCGACTTGTCCGTTGCATCGGTACGAACCGCAGCAGAGGCCGTAAAGGTTCCAGAATCCTTGTCTCCTCTGAACCCTGATCTGGCACCGTAACTATAGCCTTTGTCTTCGCGTAGATTAAGGTTGATCCGGCTGTTAAACGCACCGCCTAGATTATAATTCATCAACCCAGTGCGATAGTACTCACCGGTGGCATCATAGGTTAACCCACGTTTGCCAATACGAATTTCGGATTGGGCGGCACCCGGCTTATCAATCAAGTACAATGTACCACCAGCCAATTCAGGAAACGGCTGGATGACCGGCTTGGTTTCCGGCTCGCCAGTCCATTTTGAAAATACGCTAAGTTTGTCCAAAATCAAAACTTGCGGCAGATCACCCACCGCGATAATGCCGGTGCCTTGCGGCGAATAATGCGCCGCATAATAGGCTTTGACATCATCAAGTGTAATGGCTTGCACGGAGGCGCTGACCCCGCTGACCGGCCAAGCAAAGGCATTTTGCTCACCATAGATGAGTTTATTATAGACATTACCAGCAGTAACAGCCGGGTTTTTCTTACCAGCTTCAATGCCTTGCAGGACTTGTGCTTTGAGCCGATCAAAATCGGCTTGATCAAACTTTGGTTCAAATAGGCGCTCGGCGGCGATTTCGATGGTTTCATCAATTTTCGCGGTCAGCGAGCGAATGGTCATCGATGTAAAATTATTCCCAGCAGAGAAATTCACCGACGATCCTAATTTTTGCAAACGATTGCTCAGCTCCTCATTGGTTGAGCGGGTCGTTGCCTCATTCATCATTGCGGCGGTAATACTAGCCAATCCAACTTTTTCTAACGGGTCAATCTTATGACCAGCCGGGATACGTAATGAGATCGTAGTGGTCGGCGCTTCATCATTTAGCGCCCCCAAAACCTTCACTCCATTATCCAAACTTGCCCGCCAAATTGGTGGCAAAGTCGGGGTTGGGTTGGCACCAGACGGTGGTTGCTGGCTACGGTCAAAATCATCGACTGCGGGGCGAACTTCCAAGCTATCAGCATCAATTTTTGCGTATTCAGGCAAAGTACGTTCCTTGCGCGTGAATGTATCCGCACTGGCAATGGTGTCACCTTTGCCGTGTGGGACAATGCTCATAATGACGGCAGGTTTGTCTTTGATATATTGCTCATAGACCCGCATTACGTCTTCTTTGGTGATACTTTCATAGCGGGAAATATCTTGACGAATATAATCAGGATTGTTGGTGAATGTCTCATAAGCCGCCAATTGGCTAACTTTACCCTGGACACTTTCCAGGCCGTAAATCAAACTCGAAACAATGCTTGCTTTGACCCGCGTTAGATCGTCGTCTTTGACGCCACGTTCAGCAAACTCGACCAAAGAGGCCCGTGCAATGGCTTCTAAATCGGCCAAGGATTTCCCCTGCGCCGGATTGGGTAGCGCCAACAACGTAAACTGACAAGAAAGCTCCCGACAACCATGACCGGAACTGGCTTGGACTGCGAAGCCGTTTTTGACCATGTTTTTATACAATAACGAGGTTCTGCCTTGGCCTAAAATCGACGTCAGAACATCCAAAGCGGCCTCATCTGCATGGCGAACATATACGGTCGGCCATGACATATACAACAATGACAATGCCACATTGTCTTCTAGTGAAATATACCGGTCAGCGTCCAATACCGCTTGAATTTTCTCTGGTTTTGCAACTTCGGGGCCGGTTGGGATTGAGCCGAAATATTTCACGATCCACGCCAGTGTTTGTTCCTGATCCAGATCGCCACCAATGGTCAATGTTGCATTGTTTGGGCCATACCAACGCAAGAAAAATTTTTTCAAATCGTTGACGTCGACACGGTTCAGGTCATCAATATAGCCAATAACCGACCATGAATATGGGTGACCTTCGGGGAACATCGCCTCGCCGACGCGCTCGCCCAATAAACCATAAGGGCGATTATCGACCCGTTGGCCGCGCTCGTTTTTAACGGTTTCGCGTTGTACTTCAAATTTCTCTTGGGTAACGGCATCAAGCAAGAAACCCATCCGGTCCGCTTCGAGCCATAACATTTTTTCCAACTGATTGTTGGGAACGGTTTCGAAATAATTGGTTCGATCGCTATTGGTAGTGCCGTTTAGAGTGCCACCGGATTCCGAGATAATTTTGAAATGCTCCTCATCGCCAACATTTTCCGAGCCTTGGAACATCATATGCTCAAAAAAGTGAGCAAAGCCAGATTTACCAACATCTTCGCGGCCAGAACCCACATGATAGGTCACATCCACATGCACCAATGGATCCGAGTGATCTTGGTGCAAAACAACCGTCAAACCATTGGTCAATTGGTACTTGCTGTACGGAATTGCGATCTCGCCGGGGGCTTTGCCCACGGTTTCAACCAAAGTAACACCCGCAGGCAGTGCAATGGCTGTAGGGGTATCAGGTGACGCCGCCGGTTGGCACGCCAGCAAACTAACTGAGGCAAGAAGTGCAATAATAATACGAGTTTTCATGTAGATTTTCCCTAATTGAACATCCGCGAATAACATAAGGAATTTTACCCGCGGGTAAAGTTAAAACTTGTCAACGAAATATGATGAAAGAAGCGAGCGAAATTCCGAATGCTTGCAATTTTGGTAAATTCTGTTGTTTGTTGTTGTACCCACAAAACCTTGGCGGCTATCAGGTGGCAAAAGGCAACGGCCAAATTGAATTGAATTACGTCGATTGTATCCAGCCACTTTTGTATCCAGCCACTTTGGCCATTTGCAAGCCTTTTGGAAATCAGCGCCCATGATCAATGAGATAATCATTTCAATAGCGAGGCCAATAGCTTCGGTACCTGTCACCGTGATTAGAGGGCTTTGAGTGTGTAATCTGCAATGACTTATTAATAAGGCGCTATGCTTGCCAACCTTTAGTTATCATTTTTTCTATAGCATATTCTTCAAAACCTGGAACAGCTTGGCTACCGCATATTTGCGATAGTTGCCGCCCAATTTTAGTGAAGGTCACTCTCCCTATTGCAATGCGTTCATTAGCCTTCACATCCTTTCTAAGAACTGTAGTTTTTCCAAAATATACAATGATGAGTCGCGCATTATTCACGTCGATATCTATAGTTATTCCAAGTTGCCCTACGTCGATAAACCTAATCAACCCAAGGTTATCAAGATATTGCAGCTCCATTTCAGTTATTCCGTTTTCCTTATAGATATCGCTTTCAAGGTTATCAATAAAAGGACTTATATTTTCAATAAAACTTAAAGAGAAACCGCACAGTTTCGTGAAAAATTCAGCATCCTTTTTATCCAACGCGGCCAATAAATTTATAGCGCGTGTCGAATATTTACCGGGTTGGTTTGCTTCCCCAGCTAGCACCTTGGACCAGAGGATCTGCATCTCATCATCTGAAGTCAATCGGCATTTATCAAAAAAATTAGCCATCCAGTCATTTTCTACTACATCTGGGTTTGAAGCGTCCTCTATAAGCGGAATTGCTCCGCTAATGATTGCCTCTATATTTTCTTGCTTTTGACTTTCTTCTTTAATGAATCTTTCCAGCGCTCGTTGATTCAAATCAGTAATTTCAATTTGAGCCCTGACTGCAATTATTACTGAATCAGCCTTCGCTTGAGCAGCTTTGCGAATACGGTGCGGCTCATACAGAACACCGGCGGCGTCTGACATTTTTTCAATTAAGACCGTTACCGGTTTAGTGAATTCCCCAAGATTTACTAGTGACCTTCCGTCAGTATCACTCATACTCATATTCTCTTTTCTATCTCTGGATACTTACCACATACGACAAGATTATTTGTCTTTACAGATGTATGTTTTTTGAGACCCCATTACATCGGAAAATATTGAGATGTGGGAGCACGCGATTTTAACTAAGGGGATGACATAGCTAAGAGATTTATATTTATAATTACTTGAACCACCATTTATGGAGGGTTTTGTTGGGGTTAGCAACCGGCTGGTAATTGACGCACCATTCGTACTCTTTGATAATCCGGACGAAAGTGTTGTATTACGGTTGGGCTGCACCAGCCACAGCCTTGGCTCATCGATCTTCTAGACTATGCCAGACTCGGACGATAATCACATGATCTTCAGACAGACGATAGCGTACCGCATAGCCTTTTGCGCCGAAACGAACATATAGCTCTCGATATATCGGGTCTGGTTCCCAGGGACGACCAGTTTCGGGAAATTCGGCAAGGATATCCACATGTTCAAGGATTATTGTAATTGCCCGGTTTGCAGCTTGAGAGCTATGGGGCAGAATAAATTCATATAAACGGAGCAAATCATCCTTTGCCTCGGGAAGCCATTTGATGATCGCCATCAGGGCGTTTGTGGTTTGGCTAGTTTGGCCGCCCAGACTTTTAGTTCAGTATTCGGGATGGTTTCGCCGGTAAGCTCAAATTTTTCCCAACGAGCTTGAACAAGCACTTTTTCTGCTTCCACTTCTTCCTCACGTTTCAAATAGATTTCCACGGCCTCTTTCATCAAATAATGCGGCGAGCGGTCCCGGCAAGCTCCAAGTTGTTTAAGTCGCTTTTGCGTCGCGCCATCCAGACGAACGCCAACTATAGAATTCACCATTTCCACGTTTCCCAAATCATTGTATTACAATGTGTAACAAATTATCCCTCCTGACGCAAATCTATTATTTCAAGGGGTTTTGCACACGCGAATTACGGTAAGCCACCGGAGGTAGAAAAATCATGCAATTTAGACGACAGGACAAACCTTGAACAAAAAATAAAATTCAATCACCAACATCGCGGTGGAATGCAAAAGAAAAACGTCCTCAAGTAGCGAGGTTTGCCGTCGCGAATGCCACCACGAACATCAACCAGAATCCCCCGCGCCGTTGGCGCGTCGCGCTCAAAGCTAAGGCTTGCCGTCGCGATAGCGCCAGAAAGAATGCTACCACCACGAACATAAACCAGAATCCCCCGCGCCGTTGGCGCGTCGCGCTCA
>JAESUG010000166.1 GCA_016763185.1 Robiginitomaculum sp.
CGGTCCCCGGCCTTGAGCCGGGGTCCAGCATTTGGGGCCTTGAGTCGGGGTCCAGCATTTGGGATAAATTTCTTAACTCGTGAAGAACTGGACCCTGGCGCAAGGCCGGAGACTAACTAGCGAAAAAACAACAGCTACCCTATCCACTACCGTCATCCTGATGACAACCGGGATCCAGCTTTTGTCACGTCATGTTGAGTGAAAGAACTGAGGCAATCAATCTTTGTAATAGGCCAAACCGGCCTCCCAAATACCCGCCGACAAAATAATTGTGAACAGCGTTCACTTTATGAATTAGATGTGATACATCACTCGAACTTACACTTGAAAAAACAAAAATGGCGAGGAATATTTATGTCAATCCGTGATTTATATGCTGTACCCGATATTGATCCAAGCTGGCATGTGCCACAATCATATGATGCAATCTTTGATTTCGAGTTTGATGCGGGCCGCGACACGCTGATGCATCTTTACCAAAAAGGCAAAGACATGCAGTGGGACGCGCTAAAGCGGATCGATTGGGATCTGGAGCTAGACCCGGAAAACCCAATGCAAATGCCGCTGGAATCCAATCCAATTTACGGCACGCCGCTTTGGGACAAATTATCCAAAAAAGACCGGATCGAATTGTTGACTCACAGCCAAGCTTGGAACATCTCCCAGTTCTTGCAAGGCGAGCAAGGCGCATTGATCTGTGCCTCAAAAATTGTCACGCAAGTCCCAACCATGGATGCCAAATTTTACGCCGCCACCCAAACCATGGATGAAGCGCGTCATATCGAAGCCTATCAGAAATTACTGACCAAATTTGGTGTGACCTATCCGATGACCGGGCCGTTACAGCAATTGATCAATGGCGCCCTACGGGACTCTCGTTGGGATATCACCTATTTGGCCATGCAAATCGTCATTGAGGGTTTGGCCTTGGCTGCGTTTGCTACCATTCGTGACATCTCGCAAAATCCATTGGCGCAACAAGTCAACGCCTATGTGATGCAAGATGAAGCCCGCCATGTGATGTTTGGCCGCCTATCTTTGCGTGACTATTATTCGCAATTGTCCGATGCCGAACGCGATGAACGCGAGGAGTTTTTGGTGGAAGCCTGTTACCATACGCGCGATCGGTTCCAAGCGGTTGAAATGTATGAACGGCTTGGCCTGCCGGTCGAAGAATGTATTGCTTATGGTGAGCAATCCCAAACCATGCAGTTGTTTCGCTCGTTCTTGTTCCAACGCATAGTACCGATTGTCAAAGATATTGGCCTGTGGGGGCCGCGCATCCAAAAGGCCTATACGGACATGGGCGTAATCGGCTATGCCGACGTCGACATAGACGCCCTGCACGATGCCGATGACAGCATTGCCAAAGACTTTGATGCCCGCCAAGGCTATGTGGACAGCGTCATTGCCGTTGGCAAAGGCGAAGCCAGCGCCGCCGAATAAAGCGCCCTAGACCGTAGCTACTTTGCGGTAGATATCTTCGTCCAACTCGCCTTCCCATTTGGCAACGGCGGTGGCAACCGCGGCGTCACCGGTGACATTGGTCAAGGTGCGCATCATGTCCAACAACCGGTCAAACGGCAGGATGAAACCAACCATGATCGCAGTTTGCTCTGGTGATACATTAAACACGGTCAGCACCGTGGCCAACACGAACAAGCTCGCCGACGGAATACCCGCCGCGCCGATCGAGGCCAAGGTTGCCGTGATCGCAATCATCAGATAATCGCCAAAGCTAAGGTCGATCCCAAATGCCTGCGCCGCGAACAGCGCCAGAATACCTAAATACAGCGAAGTTCCGTCCATATTGATGGTCGCACCCAGCGGCAGCACCGACGAGGCAATCGACGGTTTCACCCCTAAGTTTTCCTGCACACAGGCAATGGTCACCGGCAAGGTGCCGGAACTGGACGAGGTTGAAAATGCCACCGCTTGTGCGTCCAAAATCCCGCGAAAAAACCGAACCAAGGGCAAGCCCAACACAAAGCGCAACAAACCGCCATAGACCAAAATAATATGCGTAATACAGCCCAAATAAACCGCCGCCGCCAGTACCAAAATCGAAGAAAAAGTTTCAATGCCTTTGGTACCCGTCACCCAAGCGATCAAAGCAAACACGCCAAAGGGTGCCAACTCCATCACCCAATGGGTGATTTTGAACATGATATCGGCCCCGGATTGGAACAGATCACCGACGGGTTTGCCTTTTTCGCCCAAGGTTAAAATTGCAATCCCAACCAAGATCGCAAAAAAGATAATCGACAGAACATCACCACTGGCCAACGCATTAAATGGATTGGCCGGAATAATATTGATCAACCGTTCAGTTAACGAGACGCTTTCGGTTGAAACCGCATGCGGCACCACATCAGAAAAATCAACGCCGGCACCGGGCTTAAACAAAGTGCCAAAGCCAAGGCCAATACTAACCGCCACCAAAGTGGTTCCTAAATAAAGCCCGATGGCCCGCAAACCAATGGTTCCCAATTTGGCCGGTTCCCCCATGCCGATCACACCGGCAACCAAAGTGGTGAAAATCAACGGCACCACCAACATCCGAATGGCAGTAACAAAGACATCACCAATTGGCTTTAACCAAACTGCATTGTCACCCAAAATCAATCCAGCAATCACGCCCAGGACCAATGCGCCCATCACCCGCTGCCACAATACCATCTTAAACCACCAACCCATGTTATTCCCCTAACTTTGTTTTGTGGATGCCTAACTTTGTTTTGTGGGTAACAGACTAGAGAACCCACCGCGTTCGTCAATTTTTATCTTTCGGCGCGCAGATGCGCCGTAGGTGTGGCGGGCTAACCTTTCTCTTTAACTTGCGTCTCTCCCCGGCTTGAGCGCCCTCTTTAACTTGCGTCTCTCCCCGGCTTGACCAGAGGGTCCAGCCCTTTTTCAGTCCCCGGCCTTGAGCCGGGGTCCAGCCTTTTGGGAAATTCGTCACTCCAGACGAAGAACTGGCCAGACGAAGAACTGGCCAGACGAAGAACTGGCCAAACGAAGAACTGGCCAAACGAAGAACTGGCCAAACGAAGAACTGGCCAAGCGAAGAACTGGACCCCGGATTAAATCCGGGAACCGAGATGGAACAAGGCCGAGAACCGAGGATGAAACAAGGCCAGAGACCGATGCTGGTAACGAATTCAAAACCCGCTGCGCCAAGTAAAAAATATTACGGGGTTTGCGGGTTTCCCCCCGTGGAAACCAGGTACCCAAAATCACGAAGACAGGCCAGAACCAGCACAGGTGAACCCTGTCCATCTTTTGCACCATATCCTTATATACTTGCAGTTTACCATGTCAAAGAGCCAAAACCGATCATTCGAGAACAAGTTTTTATTGTAATTTTAGCGGTTGTTTAAAGTGGGTGAATGCCTTGGACTTATCCTCGGATTTGCAATGCTTATTTTGGCGCGATTGGCATTTTTGTGGGGTTTTACACATGGCAAACGGCGAATTATTGCTGATACTGGCACCTTGAAATGGCGCGGGCCACAACGATCCGCCAACCACTCATTTCGCCCCATCGTCACCCCACGGCTTTCACTATTTGTCACCCTATGGCCCGCACTACTCGTTACCCACGACCTCCACCACTTGTCACCCCACCACTACCCATTATCTGTCACCCCACGACTTGTTCGGGGGGTGACAAAGGGGGAGGTAGTCGTGGGGTGACAAATAGTGGGAGTCATGGGTAAACGAGTAGTGAGAGTCGTGGATGAGCAGTAACGGCAGTCGTCTATCCGAATATCTGCCATAGCGCTTCAACACATACGGTCCCCGGACTTGATCCGGGGCCCAGTTCTTCGTGCGGCGTGGAATTTTTCTCAAAAGGCTGGGCCCCGGCTCAAGGCCGGGGACCGAAAAAGGGCTGGACCCTCCGGCCAAACCGGAGGGAGACGAAAAGGAAGAGGGCGGCCAAACCGGAGGGAGACGAAAAGGAAGAGGGCGGCTCAAACCGGAGAGAGACGAAAAGGAAGAGGGCGGCTCAAACCGGAGGGAGACGAAAGTAAGAGGGGGCGCTCAAACCAGAGGGAGACGAAAAGGGGCGGACAAGCCAAAGAAAAACGCAAAGGCAACAGGACCAAACACATCGAACTAACCTGCCTCTTCGCGCAAACCCCGGCTTGGGTTTGGCAATTGATGGTGTTATAGCCAAGACCTCAAAGGAGACAAAACCCGTGCCAAAACCCACAACAAAACCGCCGAGAGCTTGGCAACGCATGCTTTCGGGGCGGCGACTGGATTTGTCGGACCCCTCGCCCTTTGATATCGAAATTGAGGACATCGCACATGGGTTGGCGCGGGTGGCCCGTTGGAACGGGCAAACCAATAGCCAGTTTGCATTTTCGGTGGCCGAGCATTCGGTGGTGGTTGAGCAAATTGCCCGGGCGCTAAAACCCGACCTTGCCCCCCGTTGGCAGTTGGCGGCCTTGTTACATGATGCGCCGGAATATGTAATCGGCGATATGATCAGCCCATTTAAGGCGATGTTGGGGGATCGCTATAAAATTACTGAAACCCGTCTCGAACAAGCCGTGCATTTGCGCTTTGGTTTGCCGCCAAATTTACCCAAAACCATTCATAAATTGATCAAACGAGCGGATCGGATGTGTGCCTGGTTTGAAGCCCAACAAATCGCCGGATTTTCTACCTCAGAAGCCAATAAACTATTCCTAAGTCCGCCGCATGATCTGCTGGTAAAAATTGAACCCATGCCGGCCAAACAAGCACAGATCGCTTTTTTGAACCGGTTTCATGCCTTACAAATAACAACCCGCGAACAAAAGCCATGAACTCAACCGAACCAAAACTGCAATTCCGATTAACCTTGGTAGCTTGTTCCGCCAATGGTGCTCAAATTTTAACAACTTTGGATGCCTCAAACCGTATTCGAAAATTGCCTAGTTTTATTGCGGGTCCAGTGCACAGCCAGCCGTTCGAACAAACCGTACGTCAACAATTCGGCCAAGCATTGGGCGAAAACATCCTCCATTTAGAACAAATAGAAACTTCAATAGAAAACGGGATACCGACCGTCGATATGTTGGGTTTGGTTGCTGAGCCAGAACAATTTCGGGTGCCCGCTTGTGACTGGTGGCCGCTTTATGAGTTGTTTCCATGGGAGGATTGGCGCAAGCGCGCGCCGGAAACGGTCGCTAGCATATTATTACCGGCGCTGTATCGTTGGGCCAAACACGCGGAACCGCAAAGCCAGCAGATCATTGCCAACCTGTTTGCGGACCATGATCAAAACTGGAGCGCGACAAACTTGGCCAATCGCTATGACTTTTTGTACCGCGCCGGATTATTGCCCGAAGCGTTGCGCGATCAATCAGGCGCGGCAGTTTCGGTGCGCCATCGCCATGTGCATGTGTTTGGCCAAACCATGTTGGGCCAAGACCGGCGGCAATTGGCAAGAGCTTTGACGCGGCTGCGCCAAAACTTGCAAACCCGTCCGCATTTATGCTTTTTAGTACCGAGGCCGTTTTCTCTTGGCACGCTGCAAAAGGCCGCCGAGCAGATCACCGGCATTGGCCTGCACACCCAAAATTTCAGACGCGATATTTTGCGCTCAAACCTATTGGTGTCCGCCGAACGCTATGCCGATCAATCCATGGGTCGCCCGGCCAAGCTCTATACATGGGCCAACCGGCTTGACCCAGAAACCAGCACAATCGGCATTCCTTTGCCACGGCGCAAATTGCGCGCATAACCGGCAAGGCAGTCTATACTCAAAATACCGAATTCATCGGTGTTTTGAGTATAACTTTCTTTGCTATCCATCAACTTATCCAAAAACCGGTGCCCACTTTTTGGGTCGATGGAGTATAGCGTTTATTCCTTCGCTTTGCGGAACAAATAAACAAACCGGTCAGATTTACCGCGAATCGTCGGGTCAAACACCCGCAGCGTTCTGTCGTCATCTGGGTGGCGCAGCACATCGGACTGTGCCTCCAATACAAACCCGGCAGCGATGATATCATCGCGAACAACCTTGGCATCAATGCGGTGCAAGCTTTGAACCGCATCGACACCGCTTCCGGCAATTGCGTGATGATCCGTAACCAAGAACACACCGCCGGGTTTTAAGGCAGCAAACACCCCGGCGTTCATTTTGGCACGATCCGCCGGCAACCAAACCGCATCGTGATAGAACATCAAGATACTGGCGGCATCTAGCGAGTTATCGGCCAGCTCAAGTTCATCCAGCTGTGCCGTTAAGCTCACCACGTTGTCGCGATCGCTAAGCAGGCTTTCCATTGCCGGTGTAATGCTGGCACCAAAGAGCTCAAGAACTGCCGGTGAATTT
Source organism: Robiginitomaculum sp. (assembly GCA_016763185.1). GTDB lineage: Bacteria > Pseudomonadota > Alphaproteobacteria > Caulobacterales > Maricaulaceae > Robiginitomaculum_B. Next base: position 6,335 of record JAESUG010000166.1, read on the forward strand.
TGGGCAATGACTTTGCCTTCATCTCCAACTAAGCCGGATAACAGCCGCGAGAAATATCCGCTACCTGCACCCAAATCAACCACCATATCGCCGGGTTTAATCGTACTAAACGCCAAGATATCGGCAGGCTTGCGGGCTTCATCACGGGCAGTTTGGGTTTCGCTACGGTCCGGCGCTGCAATCGCCGCAGCGATTTGTGCTGATTGATCAGATGCCAAACTTGGCGCGCTGGTGGCTGACGCCAACAAAGCAGAACTTACGAACCCAATAACCACAGATCTCAATTTCATCATAACTCTCCAAACTCACAAATGTTGGTCAAGACTATGCCAGTTCACGCCAAATGCAAATTACGATTTTGTGAGAACAGCCGGTTCAGCCAGTATTTGACGTACTGCGTCGCGGACGGCGCTTGCGATTTGGCTTTGGCTTGGCGGGCTTGTTCGTGGTTTCTGCGCCAACTGGTTTCGGCTTTGGTTTGCCTTTGTCCGAGGGGCGGTTGCTGCGTTGTTTGTGTTTCTTTTTCTTGGGCGGGCGTTTGTGTTTTGGCGGTTCGTGCAGCCGCTCGTCTGGCGTGTCATCTTTGGTGCTCGGTGTATCGCCAACATTCATCCGTTGTAATTTAATGCCAGTTAGTTTTTCAATTTGGAACAAAAATTTGCGCTCGGCACCATCACACAAGGAAATGGCAACACCGCTTTTACCGGCCCGTGCGGTTCGGCCAATGCGGTGGACATAACTTTCGGCGATATTGGGTAGCTCGTAATTGATCACATGGCTGATATCGTCCACATCAATGCCCCGCGCCGCAATATCAGTGGCCACCAATACATTGATGGTACCAGCACGAAAGGCACCCAAAGTATGCTCCCGTTGGCGTTGGCTTTTATTGCCATGAATGGCCGAGGCGGCAATGCCCGCTTTTTCAAGATTTTGGACAACTTTGTTGGCCCCGTGTTTGGTTTTGGTAAACACGATGGCGTGCTGCACATCCGGTGCCGATAGCAAACTTGCCAGCAAAGCCCGTTTGCCCGGTTTTTCGCTAAAATAAACCTGTTGCGTAATTCGTTCAATCGGCCGCGATTGTGGGGCGACCGATATCTCGACGGGACGGTCCAAGAAATCTCCAGCCAGTTGCCGGATTTGCTTGGGCATGGTGGCTGACAACAGCAAAGTTTGGCGCGGTTTTGGTACTTTTGCCATCAGCCGGCGAATCGCGGGCATAAAACCCAGATCAAGCATTTGATCGGCTTCATCAAGAATAATGGTCTTGGTTTTGTCCAACCGGAATTTACCGTTGGCAATATGGTCTTCCAACCGGCCCGGCGTTGCCACCACAATATCAACACCTTGCGATAATGCTTTGATCTGTTGCGCGGGCCGAACGCCGCCCACCACCACCACCACGGAGTGCTGAATAAACTGGCCATAGCCGCGAATGTTCTCCGCGATCTGCGCCGCCAATTCACGGGTCGGCGCCAAGATCAGAGCATGACAAGCCTTAGGACCAGGCCGCCCGTGCATTTGCGAATGATTGTGCAATAGCGGCAACACAAAAGCCGCCGTTTTACCAGTGCCGGTTTGGGCGATGCCGACAATGTCGCGCCCGGCTAACATGATGGGGATGACTTTTGCCTGAATCGGCGTTGGGATGGTATAGCCCTCGGCTAATACGGCGCGAAGAATAGGCTCGGCCAAGCCGAGATCGGTAAATTTGGTCATGGATTGCTTTCGTTTCATGGGTGAACGAAATGACAAGCCTTGGCCGCAAACGCTCTCGTATTTAACCCGATTGGCTAAATATCAGTGCCCAGTCTCACAAACTGATTGTAATAGCAACCTAATCTTAGGCCAAACTGCATTCGTTACTGTTGGCTGTGTCACGTTTTTGCTAAGAGGGTCCCCCTTCCGCCCCTTTCGGAGAGGGGAGCTTCTACAAAAAAAACCTAGTACCCGATCAAATCTATAAAACCCGCCGTTGTTGTAAAAACAATATCTTGGCAGCCCCGTATATGCGCGTCTCCAATACCGTGAAATTTGGCAGGGATGGCGTTTCTTCGGCGCTGCACTCAAATACCAACAATGCATCCGTGGCCAACCAATGATACCGGACCAATTCGGCCAAAGCTTTTTCGCCCAAGCCTTCCCCATAAGGCGGATCAAGAAACACCAGATCGAACGGCTCGCCAGTACTGGGCGGGCGGCGCCCTAACGAAATGGCGCTGCGCCGATGAATGCGGGTTTGCCCGAACAAGTTAAAGGCTTCGATATTGTCGCGGATGGCGGCTCTGGCTTCGGCGGCTTGTTCAACAAACAAGCAAAAGCTGGCCCCAAGTGACAACGCCTCAAAACCCAACGCGCCAGAGCCAGCAAATAAATCAAGCACTCTGGCTTCGGCAATTGCCGGTGCCCAATGGGCGTGGCACAGAATGTTAAACACCGCTTGGCGAGCGCGATCGGTGGTGGGCCTCGTGTTTTTGCCTTTGGGCGTGAACAAGCTGCGCCCGCCAAATTCTCCGCTGGTGATCCGCATGCTTTACTTGCCTTTGGTCGAGTTGGAGCCGGGGGCGCGCTTCATGGCGGCGTGGATTTGGCGGGCGCTTATTTCAGCCAACCCGCCTTTGGGCATATTGCCCAGCTCAAACGGCCCGAAACTGGTGCGGATCAAGCGGTTGACTTGCAGATCAATGGTTTCAAAGGCCCGGCGAATTTCACGGTTTTTACCTTCGTTCAGCCGAACTTCGATCCAAACATTATTGCCAATACCAGGCAGTAACTCCGCCCGAATGGACCCGGTCTTGCGGCCATCAAGGACCACACCTTTGGCCAGCCGATCGAGACGTTTTTGATCGGTTTTGCCATAGGCCCGCACTTTGTAAGTCCGCGTCCAGCCGGTTTTCGGTAGTTCCAAGGTTCGCGCCAATGCGCCGTCATTGGTCAATAACAACAACCCTTCCGAGTTTAGGTCCAACCGACCCACCGAGATCACCCGTGGCATATCCTTGGGCAACGCAGCAAATACCGTGTCTCGGCCTTTTTCATCGGCATGCGAAGTTACCAAGCCCACTGGTTTGTGATAGCGCCAAAGCCGGGTTGCTTCCGCCAGCGCCACGGGTTTGCCATCGAGCAAGATAACCTCAGAACCCGTTAGAAAAAATGCCGGGGTTTCTACCTTTTTACCGTTTACAGTGATACGCCTAGCTTCGATCAACCGCTCAACACCACGGCGCGATTCAATCCCAGCCCGTGCTAGAAATTTGGCGATACGTTCGCCTTCGGGTCGTTGATCATCGGGTTTTGGCCCTTGACCTTTGTCTGATTTATCGCGCATTCGTTTGTCCATGATAGATTTGGAACTGTTCATGTCACGGGCACTGGCCCAAGCGCAAGCAGGATTTGCGGCAAATGAAGTACCGGTGGGTGCAATTGTCATCGCCGCCGATGGTAAAACTGTGTTGGCCGAGGCTCATAACGCGCCGCTTGGCACCTGCGATCCTACGGCCCATGCCGAAATTTTGGCACTAAGGATGGCAGCAGAAAAATTGGGCAATTACCGGTTAACCGGCTGTACCTTGGTGGTGACATTAGAGCCATGCACCATGTGCGCGGGGGCGATCTCGCATGCCCGGATTGCCCATTTGGTGTACGGTGCAACCGATGCAAAAGGCGGGGCGATACAAAGCGGTGTGCAATTTTTTGAACAGGCCAGTTGCCATCATCAACCACAAGTCACTAGCCGTGTGATGGCAGAACCAGCCAGCCAATTGCTGCGCCAATTCTTTTTGGACCGCAGGAAAAAATAATAGCTTGGCGAAAATATCGACTGCACTGACCTCGGCAAACACAGTCAACAAATTCGAACTTAGAAATGTCGGGAGAAGGCAAACCCAAACACCGTGGCGGTCTGACCACCGACAAAGTCAAGATTTACGGTAGGAATGATTGCAAAATTACCCAAAGGTATTTCATAGGCAGTTCCAACACGAAACACGGTATTGGTTTTACCGTACGAACCATGTATTTCTTCAAACCCAAAACCGCCGGTGAAGCGAAAGCCACCAATAGGGTGAAGATGCAATACGCTCATGGCCAAAGAAGTACCATCGCCACCGTGGGCATTGGGTGAATGTTCAACGACAACGCCAACACCAATTTTCTGAGAAATACGGTACTCGTACTCTAAACCGATGGTGAAACTGCTTTCGCCATTATCTGTGCCGCCCAAGAAAACACCGGCAGAATGGGTGGGAAAGTGGTGACCGGATACATCCGGGCCATGCCGAGGGCCGGCGGCCAATGCCGGACTTGCCATGCTTGCAACTGCGATGGCTAACGGTAGAACAACGGCTTTTACCATAGTTTTAGTTTGACTAGTCATACCCAACTCCTTTTTTAGCCATTTTTTGGCTTATTATTATATTCGTCATTTTGACGAGGTTTTTTTATTGGTTACTTCTAACTTGAACTAAGACTAGCATCCTTTGTTTGTTTTAACGTTAATTGTATCTGTGCACTTTTATGTATTACGCATTTAATGCAACTTAAGCGTGATAGGCGCGAGCCGGTCAACCAGTTCTGACCTGCTGCATAAATTTGTTCACTTCGCTACGTAATAGCTCGGATTGTTGCGATAACTCACCGGCGGCAATCGTTACTTCACCGGCCGCAGCCCCTGATTCTTCGGATGCTTGGTTTACCCCAACAATATTGCGGCTGACCTCTTCGGAGCCGGCTGCAGCTTCTTGCACATTGCGAGCAATTTCCGAAGTAGCGGCGCCTTGCTCTGCCATGGATGAGGCGATGGCCGCCGAGATCTCATCGACTTGTCCAATGATCTCTTTGATCTCAGCCATGGCCGAAACTGCTTCTTTCGTTGCTTTTTGAATTTCTTCTACTTGGCTGGATATCCCGTCTGTGGCTTTTCCGGTTTGACTGGCCAAGGCTTTTACCTCAGAGGCAACCACTGCAAAACCTTTGCCTGCTTCACCGGCGCGCGCAGACTCGATGGTGGCATTTAACGCCAACAAATTGGTTTGATCCGCAATATCCGAGATCATTTTGACCACTTCACCAATACTGTCCGCCGTCGTGGCCAAGGATTGCATTTGTGCACCGGTTTTTTCTGCTGCTGCTACCGCTTGTTTGGCCGCTGTGGAAGCTTGGGCGACTTGGTTGTTAATCTCGGCGATCGAGTGCGACATTTCTTCGGCCGCAGCGGCAACCGTTTGGACATTGGTTGCGGCTTCTTCGGATGCAGCCGAAACTGTCGACGAAAGCTCAGCCGTGTTTTCAGCAATGCCACTCATGGATTGCGCCGTGCTTTCCAACTCCGTGGACGCTGAAGAAACATAATCAACAATGCTACCGACACTGGCATCAAAATCAGTAGCCAGCTTTTCCATCATGGCCTGCCGTTCTGTTTCGGCAGCTGCTTTTTGCTCGTCTTGTTCGGCCACCAAAGCTTTATTTTTGATTATGTTTTCTTTGAAAGTAACATAGGCCTTGGCCACAGCACCAATTTCATCATTGCTATATATTTTGACGTCTACGGATAAATCATCCGCACTTAGCGCATTTAGTCCAACCAACACCTCGGCTAGGGGCCGTGAAATACTTTGCCGGATTAAGAAATAGGCGCTGACCATACCAGTTAAAAGCGCTGCCAAAGATATCCCGATAAGTAATTTTAAGGTGAATTGCTCATGAGCGTACGCTGTTTCTGCCGCATGTTCGGTAAAGCTTTCAACCTCTGTCAAAAGTGCTATCAATTGCTGATTGAGATTGTTTTGCACAAGC
>JAESUG010000167.1 GCA_016763185.1 Robiginitomaculum sp.
CGTTACGAAAATATCGATGCCCGGGTAAAGCCCGCCGACCACCGTTTCCAGCAGATCCGCCAGCAATGTGTCATCTTCCAGAATAAGTGCCTTCATAACGTTACGCGTCATCCCTGATGGAAAATCGTTACGCCGTTACGGCCCCCTTTCTTTCGCTCGTAAAGGGCCTGATCCGCTGCATTGAGCGCATCACCGCCGGACTCAAATGCTTCCAGCGCGGCAATACCAACGCTGAGGGTAACCGACAGGCTGGCGCCATCATTGTTGAACGACAGGTCTGAGAATGCCTCACAGATCTGAGTCATGACTGACTGCCCTTCCTGCGTCGTACACTCCGGTAAAACCACTGCAAACTCCTCTCCGCCATACCGCCCGATCATGTCGGTGGAACGCAATCGTTGCCTGAGCAGGCTAGCGAGCGCTTTGATGACAATATCGCCCATTCTATGCCCGTATTGATCATTGACCTTCTTGAAATGATCAAGGTCCAGCATGGCGACAACGGAGGAATGTGACAATCGCTTGCAGCGGGCCTGCTCCTTATCAACTTCCTGCTTTATATACGAATGCTTCAACAGGCCCGTAAGGCTGTCCCGTATCAGAAGCTCGTTAAGCTGACGGGCTCGATAGCAGCGGATCTGAGCCGCGCGCACGAGATAGCTGTCGGACACGGGCTTGGTCAGAAATTCATCCGCCCCTTTTGCCATGGCTTCGAGCTGAACCTGCTTATCCTGCTCAGAGGACAGGTAAATGATCGGCAGACTGACCCATTCGGGATCAAAACGAACCAGCTTCGCCACCGTGGGTCCGGAATAAGCCCCCATACGAACATCCAGCAGCATTATGTCGGGAGAGAACTCCGAGAGCTCCAACAGCACCGTCTCGGGATTACTGATGGCGCGGACGTTAAAGCCAGCTCCTTCAAGAACCGCTTGGTAGTGCGCTGCAAGATCTTCATCGTCATCCAGGATCAGGATTTTCCCGGAAACCGTTCGGCTCTGCTCGCTGACCAAGCGTTCGATGCTTTCCGCCAGCAGGGTTGCATCAACCGGTTCCGTAATGAGTGCATCTGCCCCGTTATCAGCCAGAGCATACCGATTCCTGAAATCGTCCTTGCGCCCGATGCAAATGAGCGGTGGTTTCAATGTGTTCTCGTTCCCGGCCTTGGCTTCAAGCACCGCAGACACCTCTAAAAGTGCCTCCTCACCGGTCACCACGAGGGTTACTCCCTGCGTCCCGTTGAGTGAGAGGCTGGAGACCTCCTGGCGCGATATCGAGAAACCGTAGTTTGAGAGCGCGTACTCCAGAAAAACCTGAGAACCTTCTGACAATCCACACAGGACAACCCGGATATCCGGGGCCGTCAGACTATAAGGATCGTCTAACCGCTCAGAGCCTTGGTTACTGTGGGGCGCTGACACCGACGTTTCATCCAGCAAAGAACGCAGGTGCCCTGCCTGTGTCAGGGTATCGATAATATGCGGGGTTTCCTCACCCGGAACCTCATGGCTACTGTCGGGATGTAACGGGTACTTTTCCACCAATGGCTTCAGGCGTTGTTCCAGCCTTCGCGCCTCTGCCCCCAATGCCTCATATCCGAAGGTTCCGGCAGAGCCGGCCAGACGATGAAGTAGCTGGTAGGCCGACATCACATCTTCACGCAGCAGTCGCTGCTCCTGACCACCCCCGGTTACCCGTGAAGCAACTTCGCTCAACTGATCGAGTTCCCCCTCCGACTTACCACGGAAGCTGAGTCGCAATTGCGCGAGTTTATCCGCGATATCCGCTTTTGGATCTTTTCCCATAAAAGGTCTGAGGCCTCGATTTTTTACTAATATAACCGGTTCAACTAGGCTAATCTTCTTTCATCACAGAACATTATCCGGAAAAACGCAACAGCGAGGCACTTCATTGCGATCAGGCAAATCGCTCTCCCTTAGTAGTCGCGTAGCCATAATCATTGGCGGCGGCAGTCTTGTAACCGTCCTGGCCATTATTGCGATCGCCTACCAGGCCCTGGTACAGGACTTTGAAGACCTGCTCACCCATCGTCAGATTCTCGAAGCTGCAAGAACCTCGGATCAGGTCGACCAGAAGCTTCAGCTTCGACTGAATTCTCTGTCAGCATTCGCCTCACAGCTCGCCGACGACAACCTTCCGGACCAGGCTGCTCTGGAGATCGCGCTGAATCGCCAAACAACAATCCAGGATCTGTTCCCGGCGGCGCTTCTCATTTTCGATGAGAACGGATGTGCCGTGGCGGAGAATGTTTACGTCCCAAATCGTATTGGTACCTGCTACCTGGATCGCCCTCACTTCCGGGAAGCCCTGGAGAAACGAACCCCCATCGTCAGCAAGCCTATTATCGGACGAACCACTGGCAGACCCCTGCTCTCGTTTCTTGCACCCATCGAAACGGATGAAGGGGATTTTCTCGGGTTCGCAGGCGGCACCCTGGATCTGGGCAAGACCAGTCTATTACCCGAAAACCGCAACATGGGTTTGTATGAATCACAGGGTATCGAGAAAATCATCGACACGGAAAACTTTCTGTACGTGGATGCCGGCAATGGCTCCCAGAACATCGAACCCCTGCCGCCTCCTGGCGCAGACGCGCTGACAGACGCAGCGCTATCCGGCATCACGTTCGGACAGGTCAACGGCCAGGATGGTCAGCCCCTGATATACGCCACCAATCACCTGCAACGGCTGGGGTGGGTCTTCGTCCGTGCTGTTCCCTATGATCAGGCAACAACACCCGCCCGACAATCCTTTCTCCAGTTCTTCAGCATCAGCCTGCTGATCACTCTGGTGATCGCCGCGTTAAGCTACCTGCTGGTCAAGAGCACCATGTCGCCACTGGACCGAATGACGACGCGTATAAAGCACATGGCTGAACAACCGGATTCTGCCATGCGGTTGGGCGAGTCCGGCATTCCGGAGGTCAGCAACCTGGCCGGGGCCTTCAATCGACTTCTGGAGGAACGTGACGGCCTGGACAGGCTCAAAGATCATTTCATGTCCTCGGTCAGTCACGAACTTCGTACGCCACTGACGTCACTGACTGGCGCTCTGAAGCTGCTCTCTTCCGGCACCACCGGACCACTCAGCGAAAAAAGCCAGAGCATGGCAAACCTCGCCCTGAGAAATGGCGAGCGTCTGCAACTGCTGGTGTCGGATTTGCTCGACTTCAACAAACTGTCCGATGGCAGTCTCAAAGTGCGAATTCAAAGCGAAGCGATCCAACCGATACTTTACGGCACCGTTGAGGACAACAACACGATGGCTGCTGAACATCATGTCCGGTTGATGTCAGACAGCGGTGAGCTACCACATATACTCTGTGACAAGCACCGGCTGAGGCAGATTCTGGACAACTACGTCAGCAACGCCATCAAGTTCTCCCCCAGGAACGGAGTGGTCAGGATAAAAGCCCGGCTCCACTCACCGGAATACGTCAGAGTCACCGTTAGTGATCAGGGCTCTGGAGTACCGGATTCTTTTGCCGACAGCGTGTTCAAACGATTTGCACAGGCCGAAACCGGCACCACCCGTTCGGTAAAGGGCACGGGGCTGGGGCTTGCCATTTGTGCCGAACTGGCAACGCTGATGCATGCAGAGGTTGGCTACTACAATGATCAGGGCGCGCATTTCTGGGTCGATATGCCCACATCCGGATCCAGTGAGGCATTGTCGACCGTCGCTGATGAGGAAACAGACTCGTGATAGCACCCGAAAGCCCATTGAATGAGGCTGTACGGCTTCTCGCGCTGAAGCGAACTCACCTGCTCGATACGTCACCAGAGGAGCGATTTGATCGCTTTACTCGCATGGCCAAACTGGCCTTCGACGTCCCCATTGCCCTGGTGTCACTGGTCGACGACAAGCGGCAATGGTTCAAATCCTGTCAGGGACTGGAGGCCAGGGAGACCCCCAGGGACATCTCTTTCTGCGGCCACGCCATCCTCAGTGATCGTCTGTTCATTGTCGAGGACACCCACGAGGATTCACGATTTGCCGATAACCCGCTCGTTACCGGCCCGCCACACATTCGCTTCTACGCCGGTGCTCAACTCCGCAGCCATGAAGGTTATCGCCTGGGCACTCTCTGCATCATAGACACCCGGCCACGATCGCTCGACGGCGATCAACGCATGCTTTTGGAAGAGCTGGCCCGATGTGTCGATGAAGAGATCAATGACTTCGAAGCGAGTAAATCCCGCCAGGAACAACTCGAGAAGACCCGGATTCTGAGTGCACTGAACAACCTGACGGTGGACGCCTCCGCGCCCCTGGAACAAAAAATAGACATGGCCCTGGATCTGGGGCGCCAACACCTTGAACTGGAAACCGGCATCGTCAGCGAAATCACCACCGATGTCTATACGGTTCGCTGGTTCAGAGCGCCGGACGACTCTCCACTGGAGGCCGGCCTGTCACTACCGGTGGAGCAAACCTATTGCGCACTGATGCTCGCAAAAGGCGACCATCTGGCGATCAGCCATATGGGCGACTCGCGCTATCGCCATCAGTCGTGCTATGCCCAGATGGGCCTCGAGAGCTATATTGCGGCGCCCATAGAGTTTGATGGCAAGCTCTTCGGCACGCTTAATTTTTCCTCGGTATCGCCAAGATCCAGACCGTTCACGGATCTGGATCGCCTGTTTATCGTATGGCTGGCACAGTGGATGGCAGCCCTTCTCCAGCAACATTCCCATGAGGATACGCTGCGAAAGCTGTCCGAAAACGTGCCTGGAATGCTTTATCAGTATCAGGTACTCCAGGATGGTGAGTCGAGGTTCCTCTACAGCAGCGACGGCATACGTGATATTTACGGCGTTTCTCCGGAGACTGTTATAGAGGATGCCAGCATTGCCTTTGATGCCATACACCCCGACGACATTGAATATGTAGCCGCTTCCATCGACCGTTCCCAGGAGGCACTGGCGGTTTGGGAGTCCGAGTTTCGGGTCAGAGCTCCGGATGGGAACTGGATTTGGGTCGAGGGCCGGGCCACGCCGGAACGGCGCCCGGACGGTAGCGTCATCTGGCATGGGTTTCTCGCCAACGTCGATGAAAAGAAGCGCTCGCAGCTTGCACTCGCGGAACGAGAGCAACTGCTGCGTACCTTATTCGAACTGTCACCGATTGGCATTCTTCTGACCAGTTTCAGAAGCGGACAGAACTTTGATGTTAACGCGGCATTGCTCGAGTACAGCGGGTACTCACACACCGAGTTCCTGGCACTGAACTACTGGGACGTCACTCCCGGGGACTACATGGAACAATCTCAGCAAGCCATCGCTGATTTGAAAGAACACGGGCGGTTCGGCCCCGTGGAGCAGGAGTTTATCCGCAAGGATGGCACCCGGTTCCCGATTCTCTTCCAGGGCGTTCTGGTGGAGCGTGCCGACAACGAACCACTGGTGTGGTCGCTGGTTGAGGACATATCAGAGCGCCGCAAGGTTGACCGGATGAAAAACGAGTTCATCTCCACCGTCAGCCATGAACTACGAACCCCCCTGACGTCAATATCTGGCTCCCTTGGATTGATCGCGGGCGGGGTTTTTGGCCATCTACCTGAAAAAGTCAAAGCCATGGTGGCTATCGCAGCCCGCAACAGCGACCAACTAAAGCATCTGATTGATGATCTGCTGGATATGGAAAAGCTGGTCTCCGGAAAAATGGAACTGCGGATGCACAGTGAGAACCTCAGCGCGATCATTCAGGACAGCCTGGATCGAACATCAACCTACGCGGTTGATCGGCAAATCTCACTTCGGTTCGAAAATCACCATCCCTGGGTCAAAGCCGTTATCGATGCCCGGCGCCTGGGCCAGGCACTCGACAACCTGCTGTCCAACGCCATCAAGTTTTCTCCGCCGGAGGCCGAGGTTGTCATACTGACACACCTTCATGACGGCCTTTTTCGCATCGAAGTCACGGACTATGGCACAGGCATACCGGAAGCCTTCCGAGCCAGGATATTCGAAAAGTTCGCCCAGGCTGACAGCTCCGATACCCGAGGCCGTGGCGGTACGGGCCTCGGGCTGGCCATTACCCGGGAGATCATGTCGCAAATGGGCGGCGGCGTGGGGTTCAAATCCACCGAGGGATACGGCTCGACGTTCTGGCTGGACATCAAACCCGATGAGAGTGACAAACCCGATGAGAGTGACGAGTAATCGATAGTGGCGGCACAAACGCGGGCTAACGTGTTTCATCGTTTGATCTGGGCTTCAAGGCTGGGCGTTCTGCTGTTGGTCATTGTAGTCGCGGTTTCCCTTGATGCATCCAGCTCTTCCAGCCACCGCAACGATGTCCGTCAGCAGTGGCAGGAAAAAACGGATGAGATAAGCCTCAAGCTGCAAAGTGCCATACTGCAGAACATCCAGACCGTGTGGGGACTGGCCGCCAACGTCGCGATACAACCCGATATCGACGGCCAACGCTTCCGGGAACTGGCCTCGGTCATCTTCAGCCTGGCACCGGAACTCCGAAACATCGGACTGGCTCCGGATTTCGTGATTCGCCATGTCTACCCACTGGCCGGCAATGAGGCTGCGATCGGTCTCGACCTGACCGCACAGAGCTTGTCGCAAGATCAGATCGAGATGCTGCTCAACACCCGTCGCGTGGTGTTCACCGGCCCCATTGATCTGGTTCAGGGCGGGCAGGGGCTGGCGGGGCGTGTTCCCATATTCGAACAGGCCTCGGGCGATTTCTGGGGGGTTATTTCAGTGATACTGGACCTTCAGAAACTGTACTCGTCGATAGGGCTGGATAGGTTGCAAGACGACTTCAATGTAGCGATCTCGTCGTCGGCCGACGTTAATGACACTCAGTCGGTTTTTTTCTCCACACGCCCCTTTCAATGGGAAGATCCAGTCACCAGCACGATTCGCATGAGAGGCGCTACCTGGGTGGTGTTTGCCGAACCAGTCGGGGGCTGGCCAAACCACCCCAGTCAGCCCTGGATATTCCGCGGCAGCCTGTTCGCGATGCTGGTCATTGTCAGCGGTGCTGTTTTCTGGCTCACCAGCCTGATGTCACGGGATCGCGAAATGCAGCGGCGGCTCTGGGGACTCTTCGAACTGGCCCCCATGGGCATCGGGCTGTTCAGTGTCACCTCCAATCGACTGCTCCGGGCAAACCCAACGTTCGAAAACCAGTTTGGCAGATCCGTCCAGTCACTGGATTTCTTCGACCAACCGCTTGATGTCCATGGAGAGCCGCTGGCCAACAAGCCCAGGGTTCAGGAAACCCTTCGGGAACATGCCAGACTCAGCGGCCTCGAAGGCTACTTCATGACGCCAGGGCAGGAACTGGCCCCCGTCATGCTCCACGGGCTGCAACTGGACGATGACGGCAACGAACCCGTTGTCTGGCTGATCACCGAGGACATTTCAGAGCGGAAGAAAGTCGACCACCTGAAGAACGAGTTCATTTCCACTGTCAGCCACGAGCTTCGCACCCCACTGACCTCGATTTCCGGCTCCCTCGGGCTACTGGCCAACAATGCCGTCGGCGAGCTGCCGGAGAAGGCCTCGAAACTGGCGCACATCGCCTATCGGAACAGCCAACAGCTTACGTTCCTGATCAACGACTTACTCGATATGGAAAAGCTTGTGGCCGGCAAAATGCCCTTCCGTAGCGAACACCATGTTCTGCAAAATCTTGTTCACGAGAGTGTTGAAAACATCGCAACCTTTGCCCAACAGCGAGACATTCATCTTCAGGTGGCTGAACTGCCAGCCGTGACAGTTCATGTGGATCGTCAGCGCCTGAACCAGGCCATCACCAACCTGTTGTCCAACGCCATCAAGTTTTCTCCGGCAGGGTCCTCCGTCGACATTTTCGCCAGCCAGCGCGGAGAGTCGGTTCGGCTGTGTATCAGAGACCATGGTGAGGGCGTCGCCCCGCATTTTCGGGAGCATATTTTTAAGAAGTTCTCACAAGCTGATTCGTCGGACCGAAGAGCCAGTGGCGGAACCGGGCTCGGTCTGGCCATCACACGGGAGCTGATGGCGCGTATGAAGGGCACGGTGGACTATGAATCCGTTCCGGGCGAGGGGGCTACGTTCTGGCTGGAACTGCCAGTGGCGGGGTAATGGGTAACTGAGTATTGAGAGGCCCGGCAGGTTGCCCTGCCAGACCAACGCCAGACCAAACAGTCACGCCGACTTGAGCATCTCCCGCACGACGTAGTGCAGGATACCGCCGTGGCGGTAATAAACCGCTTCGTTGGCGGTGTCGATCCGGGACAGTAGTTCACAGGTCTCGGTCTTGCCGTCCGGATAGGTCACCGTCATTTCGAGTGTCTGACCCGGCTTGATGTCACCGGACAGGCCCTTGATGCTGATGGTTTCCTCGCCCGTCAGCTTCAGGCTCTTGCGGTCGACCCCGTCCTTGAACTGCAGCGGCATCACGCCCATACCGATCAGGTTGGAGCGGTGGATACGCTCGTAGGACTCGGCAACCACGGCCTTCACGCCCAGCAAGCGGGTACCTTTCGCAGCCCAGTCACGGCTGGAGCCAGTGCCGTATTCCTTGCCGGCAATGACCACCAGGGGGGTGTCCTCTTCCTGATACTTCATGGCCGCATCGTAGATCGGCATCTGCTCGCCAGTGGGGATGTGTTTGGTGAATCCACCCTCAACGCCATCAAGCATCTCGTTTTTAATACGAATATTGGCAAATGTGCCGCGCATCATCACCTCGTGATTGCCCCGGCGCGAGCCGTAGGAATTAAAATCTGTTGGCGATATTTGATGTGATTTTAGATAATTGCCTGCCGGTGATGAAGCAGCAATGGCACCTGCCGGAGAAATATGGTCCGTGGTAATACTGTCGCCAAACAAACCCAAAATCCGGGCGCGAGACACATCTTCAATTTTTGGTAAATCCAGCGTCATGCCGGTAAAAAACGGTGCGTTGCGAATATACGTAGACCCCGGCGCCCAGTCATAGGTATCACCGCCCGAGGTTTCAATTTTCTGCCAACCCTCATCCCCTTTGAACACGTCCGCATAGCGAGCGGTGAACATTTCAGGCGTTACACTATCGCGCACGGTTTTGGCGATCTCGGCAGAGGATGGCCAAATATCGCGCATGTAAACCGGATTGCCGTCGGTATCCATGCCCAAGGGCTCTGTGGTCAGATTAATATTCATGGTCCCGGCAATCGCATAGGCCACCACCAACGGCGGCGAGGCCAAATAATTGGCGCGAATATCAGGACCGATCCGGCCTTCAAAATTACGATTGCCCGAAAGTACTGAACACGAGGTGATATTGTTCTCGTTCACTGCCTTTGAGATGGCGGGCGGCAACGGGCCTGAATTCCCAATACAAGTCGTACAGCCATAGCCGACCAAATTAAACCCAAGCGCATCTAAATCGTCTTGCAAACCGGCTTTGAGCAAATAATCGGTGACCACTTTCGACCCCGGCGCCAATGAGGTTTTTACCCACGGCTTGACGGTTAATCCCTTGGCCCGCGCATTTCGTGCCAACAGACCCGCACCCAGCATCACCGATGGGTTCGAGGTATTGGTACACGACGTAATCGCCGCGATGACCACATCGCCATGGCCTAGATCAAAATCCTCGCCCTCTACGGTAAAACGCTCGTCGCCACCGGTTTTTATACCAAATTCACCGGCCAGTGAACCGGCAAAACTTTGTGGGGCTTCGGACAATAACACTCGATCTTGCGGGCGTTTTGGGCCAGAAAGTGACGGCACAACCTCGTCCATATTGAGCTGTAAGCTGTCGGTAAATACGGGTTCAACCCCGCGTTCGCGCCAGAGACCTTGGGTCTTGGCATACACTTCAACCAATTTGACCCGCGCCGGATCGCGCCCTGTGGACCTTAGATAAAGCAAGGTGTCATCATCCACCGGGAAAAACCCGCAGGTTGCCCCATATTCCGGTGCCATATTGGCGATGGTTGCTTGGTCTTCGAGCGATAAATGGTCCAGCCCATCGCCATAAAATTCAACAAATTTACCAACCACCCCACGCTTGCGGAGCATTTGCACCACGGTGAGCACCAAATCGGTGGCGGTTGCCCCTTCGGGGAGCTTGCCTTCTAGTTTGAAGCCGATCACTTCGGGGATGAGCATGGATATTGGCTGACCCAACATCGCAGCTTCGGCCTCAATACCCCCAACACCCCAGCCCAAAACTGAAATGCCGTTGATCATTGTGGTATGGCTATCGGTGCCAACCAAACTATCAGGATAAGCCATGGTTTCGCCGTCCACATCTTCCGTCCAAACGGTTTTGGCCAAATATTCAAGATTGACCTGATGACAGATCCCAGTGCCCGGTGGCACCACCCGTAAATTTTTGAACGCCGAACCACCCCAGCGTAAAAACGTATAGCGCTCGTTATTTCGCTCATATTCGCGGGCGACATTTTTCTCGAAACTGTCCTCACCCGCAAAATAATCAACCATCACCGAATGATCAATCACTAGATCCACCGGCACCAACGGGTTAATCGCTGCCGCCCCTGCCCCCAGCGCCAGCGCCGCATCGCGCATGGCGGCCAGATCAACCACCGCTGGCACCCCGGTAAAGTCTTGCATCAACACCCTGGCCGGAGAAAACGCAATTTCATGGTTCGAGCTTTGGGTTTCCAGCCAAGTCGCAATCGCCGTAATGTCCTCGCGCTTCACATGTACACCGTCTTCTTTACGCAGCAGGTTTTCCAGCAAAACTTTTAACGAAAACGGCAATTTTGAAATACCGGCCAAGCCATTGGCCTCGGCTTTTTTCAAGTCGAAATAGACATATGATTTACCATCAACGTCCAAATTTGAACGACAATTAAAACTATCAGGATGAGCCATTTCATTTCCTTTTTTGCCAAAGCGATGCGAGGTGGGTAAGAATCGCTCCCTTTGTATCGCAACCGGCAACCACGGTCTATCAGGCGAATGTGATAAATCAGCTCGCATTAACCTTGCCCTAACGAGCTTGTGGCAAAGTTTACCGGTGATTAACCATAAATTTTCCCATAGCAGAAGCGCTTGATTTAATGAAAATTGACCCCCATGCCGCCCTATTGGCCGCGCAAAGCCTACGTACCGGCGATGCCACCGCCCGTGGCCGCCAAGCCTCGGCCCAGTTTTTTGCTGAACTAAATAAAGCCCAAGGCACAACCACCCCACCGCCAGCAAAGACGCGCCCCATCCGCACCCAGAATTTCGAAGCACCAACCCAAACCAACAAAATCATCCGCGAAGCACCTTTACGTGCCATTGACCCCTCGCGACCAACACCGCCGGGGTCTTTGCTGAACATTTTGGTGTGATGGAAATCCAATCTTACCAAACTGTATGATAGAGCATACTGGTATTTGGGAAGCTAAGAGGATACACTTCGGTATGACATACATGAAAGAAGATACGAAATGACCAAAAAAACCCGCTTTATATTTCCACTTTTGGCATCTGTTGCTTTGTTGGGGCTAACTGCATGTGAGCATTATGGTACCGCAGCAAAGGTTGAAACCCCGGTGGCTGCAAATGTTACGCCAGAGCCACGCGCGGACCAGATCAAGCCACACAAGCATAAAAAAATGAAGGCCCGGTTAGCAAAAATGAAAGCTCATTTTGCAAAAATGGATACCAATAGCGATGGCATGGTAAGTGCCGCCGAGCATGAAGCTAAGCATATTGCCAAATTTGAAACGCTTGATCTGGATGCATCCGGCACTGTTTCATTGGAAGAGTTTGCGACGAAACGTAAAGGTCCGAAGCCAACAGAAGAAGCTCATTTGAAAAAAATGCGCAAAGCGCACATGAAAAAGAAACACAAGTTTTCCAAAATGGACGCAGATACCAGCGGCGATATTACCCAAGCCGAATTTTTGGTTTTTCCTGGCAAAATGTTTGCCAAATTGGATGCCAATGCCGATGGCTCCGTCGATATGGCTGAGTATAAAGCGCACAGATCACACAAAAAAAACATAGGCAAAGGTAAGCATAAGGCTATGGGCAAACACAAGCGCCATAAGAAACATGCTAAAATGAAAGCTCATTTTGCCAAAATAGACGCCGATACAGATGGGTCGATCAACATGGCTGAGTTCAAGGCCTATAAGGTAGCCAAAAAAACCAAAACTGAAAACAATGACGGCAAAGACAAAGCGGCAAAAATGAAATCCTACTTTGCCAACATGGATGCTAATGACGATGGCTTAGTGAATTGGGACGAGTTTCACGCCAAGCACATGTCTAAAAAATAACAAATCAGTTCACCAAACAAAATAAATCAGAGGGCCAATAGCAATGTTGGCTCTTTTTTATTCAGCGGGACTGTCATCTTCCTTGGCAATATATTTCATCATCAACGGCAAATTCACCATCGCAAACAACAAAGTTAGCGGTAAAAAGCCAAACAGCTTAAAGCTCACCCAAAAACTTTCGCCAAACGTGCGCCAAACAAACTCATTCACCCCAGCCAACACCACAAAAAACCCGGCCCAGCGCCACGTAAGCTGCGCCCAGATCGCATCTGGCATGTCAAACCCACCTTCAAAAATGACTTTTAAGAAATACTGGCCAAACCATAACCCGCCGACCAAACCGGCGGCAAACAACCCATAAATAATCGTCGGCTTGATCATGAAAAACACTGGATTATCAAAATAAAGCGCCAACCCGCCAAATACCATGACCATGACCAAGGTGATCACCGGCATCACCCGCACTTTTTTGGTTTGCATATACGCAACGCCCAACGCAATACAAGTCGTCACCATGATCACCGGCAAAGCGATCATAAAGTTTTTACCGGACAAGAAATACGCCGCCAAAAATGCGATAAGCGGACCAAGGTCCAGTAAAAGTTGATTATTTTTCATCAGGGTAACTCTCTATTCGATCAAACCGGTCAGTGAACCGGCAAAGGCTTCAGCATTAAAATTTTCCAAATCAGCAATGTTTTCACCAATGCCAATAAAGTGAATGGGTAATTGGTATTTTTGCGCGACAGCAACCAATACCCCGCCTTTGGCCGTGCCATCAAGCTTGGTCATGATTAAACCGGTAACACCGGCTTTTTGCGAAAACACTTCTGTTTGTGACAAGGCATTTTGGCCGACACTGGCATCCAACACCAACAATACATGGTGCGGGGCGCTGGGGTCATACTTCTTGATCACGCGCACAATTTTTTCCAGCTCCTCCATCAAGCCTTGTTTATTTTGCAAGCGGCCCGCCGTGTCCATCAGCACCACATCAACACCCGTGTCATTGGCTTGTTTGATCGCATCAAACGCTAAACTTGCTGCATCCGACCCCAAGGGTCGCGCCAATACTTCGCAACCGGTACGCTCTCCCCAAACCTGCAATTGCTCAACAGCCGCCGCCCGAAATGTATCGCCCGCCACCAACAAACAACGACTGCCCTCGGCTGTGATCTTGGCCGCAATTTTACCCAAGCTGGTGGTTTTTCCAGACCCGTTCACCCCAATAAACAACACCACTTGTGGCCGCGCGCCCGACAGGTCCAACGGTTGCTCCAAAGGCACCAAGGTATCGGCAATTAACGTCGCTAGTTCTTCACGGATCACCCGCTCGTCAACTTCCCTCTCAAACCGGTCTTTGGCGAGTTGCTTTGTAAATTTTTGCGCCAAAGGCGTACCCAAGTCCGACATGATCAACAGGTCTTCTAGCTCTTCAAGCGTTTGGGCATCAAGCTTGCGCTTGGTAAAAATATCACTAACCCCGCGCCCCAATTTTGACGAAGACCGCTGTAATCCCTTGGCCATCCGCCCAAAAAATCCGGGCGCGATTTCTGATTCCGGCTCTGATTCTGGCTCTGGCTCTGGCTCTGGTTCTGGTTCCGGCTCCGGCTCTGGTTCCGGTTTTATGATTTCTTGTTGTTTTTCGCCGAGAAATTTTGCAAAAATCCCTGAGGTTTCAACGGACGTTGGCTTGGTTGCTTCCATCGCCGAAGCTTCCGGTTCAACTATTGGAACTGTTTGTTCTTCCTTCGCAGGCTCTTCCGGTTTCTGTTTTTGCCAGAACCATTTCATTGAGCAATCTTTCCTGACAATCGTTGCCCATCATGGCTGTCAATTTGAACCGTCAGCAGAGCACCGGGCCGGGCCGTATTTGCGTTGCCTACGGCAATTTGCGTAAAATCAGCCAAGCGACCCATACCATTTCTTTCCATCAGAACCTCGGCAGCTTTTCCCACATGATGCGCCAAATGCTTGGCCAACATCACCGCGCCAAGCGCCCGCAGGCGAGCGGCGCGTTCGCGAATTACCGGTTTTTCAACTTGTGGCATTTTCGCTGCTGGTGTGCCGGTGCGCGGACTAAATGGAAATACATGTAAATAGGCCAAGCCAATTTCCTCGACCAGTTTACAGGTATTTTCAAACATAGCTTCGGTTTCGGTGGGAAAACCCGCAATTAAATCCGCGCCAAACGCAATTTGCGGACGCGCCGCAATTAAGCGCCCACAAAGGTCAATTGCGTCCTCGCGACTATGACGGCGCTTCATCCGTTTTAAGATCATATTATCGCCGGCTTGTAGGGACAGATGCAAATGTGGCGCAATCCGGGGTTCGCTCACCAATAGTTCAAACAGCTCATCATCAATTTCAATGGCATCAATGGACGACAACCGCAAACGGGGCAGGCCGGGCGCACCGCGTAATATTTGTTTGACCAAGCGCCCCAAACGCGGCCTTCCCGGTAACTCGTCACCCCATGAGGTTAAATCAACGCCGGTAAGCACCACCTCGCCAACCCCTTGCTCGGCTAGATGCGAAATTTGCCGCACCACTTCACCCGCCGGCACCGAACGCGCATTGCCCCGGCCATAGGGGATAATGCAAAATGTACAGCGATGATCACAGCCATTTTGCACCTCAACATAGGATCTAGCCCGATGGGAAAATGCATCGATTAGATGACCAGCATTTGTCGTGATACTGGTGATATCATTGACCCGCACCCGCGCCGGTTCGTGCTCAAAATTCCACGAAGCGCTTTGCATTTTTTCGCCATTGCCCAGAACAAAATTTACTTCGTCCATAGCAGCAAAACTATCCGGATCAATTTGCACGGCGCAACCGGTGACCACAATACGCGCATCCGGATGATCGCGTCGCGCCAAGCGCACACTACGCCGCGCCGCCCGCACCGCTTCATTGGTAACCGCACAGGTGTTGATAATAATGGTTTCGTGCGACGTTGCAGCCCGTGCATGACCAGCCATCACCTCGGATTCAAAGGTGTTCAGGCGACAGCCCTGGGTGATGATGGAAACCTGTTCTTTCATAATGGCGATAGGTGGACGAGACAGCGCAACAAATCAAGGTGTTCTAGTCAGTTCCGGTTAAGGTCTGGCATATCTTCTGTTCTCGCTTCCCTCCGGCTTAAGCGGTGGGTTCAGCTCTTTGAGGGCAAGAAATTTTTCCCAAAAGGCTGGACCCCGGATTAAATCCGGGGACTGAAATAACAGCATTGACCATGGTTTATTTGTCGTTACGAGCGCAAACACCCCATCCCGGTCCCCGGCCTTCGAGCCGGGGTCCAGCCTTTTGGAAAATTGTTCATGCGGCCAAAAAGGCTGGGCCCACCGGTCAAGCCGGAGGGAACCGAGAAGAAAGATGCATCAAACGAAAGGCGCTATTTATATGCGCTTTGGCACGAACCCTTCACCCCCGCGCATCTTCGAGGATCATTTGTGCGGCTTTTTCGGCGATCATCAAGGTTGGGGCATTGGTATTGCCGGATGTGAGGCGCGGCATAATCGAAGCATCAACCACTCGTAAACCACCAATGCCATGCACCCGTAACCGCTCGTCGACCACCGCTAGTTTGTCTTGACCCATTTTACAGGTTCCAACTGGATGGTATAAAGTCGAGCCAGCGCCGCGCAAATAACCCTCCCAATCCGCATCCGTTTGCACTTGCTGTCCGGGTGTGTCTTCAAAATCTCGAAAATCATCAAAGGCTTTGCCATGGAACATCTCACGCATCCATTTTAGTCCGTAAACGGTAGAGCGAACATCTTCTTCGGCGGAGAGATAATTGCAAAACACTTTGGGTTTGGCCGCAGGATCGGATGAACCGGCGCGCACCCAGCCGCGGCTTTGCGGGCGCATTTGGTAGACCGCGCCTAACATGCCCGGATATTTGCGTGGCTTCATACCGCCGCTTTCAAGGCTGGCACCCAGAAAATGAAACTGTAAATCCGGGGTTTCCAACTCTGGGCGCGATTTTATGAACGCCCCAATATGCGCCGGTGCAATCGCCATCGCTCCGGTTTTCGTCGTCAAATAGCGCAGCACCTCCCAAACCAATGGCAGACCTTGCACCCGATGGTTATAGCCCACGCGTTTGGTTAGTTTGTACGATACTGCACCACTAAAATGGTCCATCAAATTTTCACCAACACCGGGCAGTTCATGGCGCACCTCGACCCCGATATCTCGCAAGACCTGCGCCGGGCCAATACCGGAAATTTGCAGCAAATGCGGACTGTTAAATGCGCCGCCAGAGACGATAACTTCAACGTTGGCACGGGCGGTTTTGGGTTGACCCTTGTCAACGAAATTTACCCCCACGCATTTTTTACCTTCCAAGATCAAACCACCGGCTTGGGCTTCGGTCAGCACGGTTAAGTTGGGGCGAGATTTTGCGGGGTTCAAATAGCCAGTGGCGGCACTAAAGCGCTTACCGTCTTTGATCGAGGTTTGAAAATAGCCAACCCCCTCTTGGTCAAGTTGGTTCAGGTCCGTATGGCGCGCAACGCCCATATCCGCCACGCCATCTATTACCCGATCCGAGACAAAATCGGTTTCAGCAAAATCCGTAACCGCCATGGGTCCGCCGGCCCCGCGAAGCTGGCTTAGCCCCTGTTGGTGGTCCTCAATCGCCTTGAACAACGGCAATACCTGTTCCCAGCTCCACCCGGTATTTCCAGCTTGCGCCCATAGATCAAAATCTTGCGGCTGGCAGCGCACCCACAACATGCCGTTGATCGATGATGAGCCACCCAATACCTTACCCCGTGGTTGCGGAATTTTACGGTTGTTCAATTGCGGTTCGGCCTCGGTTTCATACATCCAGTTATGGTTTTTATCGTCCAGCAATTTCATAAAACCTGCTGGCATATGGATGATTGCAGCCGTATCCGCAGGGCCAGCCTCTAGCAATAACACGTTGGTTTTAGGGTTTTTCGAGAGCCGATTGGCCAACACACAACCCGCAGAACCCGCCCCAATAATGATATAATCAAACTGCATAAAAACCTCAAATTTCCGCAACAATCAGATGCGGGCCAGGCGTGGCCAACGCGTTCACCAACGCCGCATCAAACTCGCCAGCCGTTTTGGTGGAAACCGCTGGAACCCCAAAGCCTTCGGCCAATTTCACCCAGTTCATTTTTGGGTTGGATAAATCGAGCATGGAGCGCGCCACTGGCCCCGGCTCGCCGGCGCCAACTCTGGCCAGTTCAAAGTTTAAGATCAAATACGAATGATTGGCAAACACCACATTGATCACATTTTGCTTCTCGCGCGCTTGGCTCCACAGAGCCTGACAGGTATAGGCCGCCGCGCCATCGCCGCACAAAGCAAATACTTGTGCGTCGGGACAGGCCAGCGCCGCACCCACCGCTTGCGGCATGCCCGAACCAATAGCACCGCCGGTCAAACACAGCCACTCGTGTTTCGGTCCGTTCTCTAACCAAGGAAACATCCCCAAACCGGACGTGGTAGCATCATCGCAAATGATCGAATTTTCCGGCATATGGCGCAGCAATGACAAACCAACAAACCCCGGATTTAGTTTTTGCTCCGGGTCGAGCTTTGGCGCTTCTGCCCGTGTTGCCAATACCAAATCCGCCGGACAACCCAAAAAATCGGCCAACGCCACCAACCCTTGGGCGCTATCGGTATTGGCACCGCCAAGGGTGAAAACTTCCGCCGTTTTCGGTGTTAGTTCTGATGGCGCATCCGGATAGGCAAAAAATGAAACTGGTGGTTTGGTTCCGGCGATGAACAACAGATCGCAATCGGCCAGCTCTGTTTGTGCCTCCTCGCCAAAATAGCTAAGACGCTGGGCGCTAAAGCGGCCAACCCCACGTGAAATTCGAGCACTAAACGTTTCCGTCACCACGCGGCAATCTAGCAATTTGGCAATCCGTCCTGCCGCAAACAAGCCCATTTCTTGTACGGCGATATCGCCCAAATACAGCACGGGATTGGTGGCGGATTTTAATTTGGCGGCGGCTTCTTGTATGCGCTCCTCATCAATGGTTTGGCGGGTTGGCATGGGTTGTTTTGCAATGATTTTAGGTTCTTGGTCGGACCAAGCGCAATCGGCGGGCAAGATCAGTGAAGCAACACCCGGCTCCGGCCCATAGGATTGTTGCACCGCTTCGACCGCCATTGCGGAAACTTGCGTTGGCGATGACACCGTGCCGGTCCAGCGCGACACTGGGGCGCAAAATCCAACAATGTCCGAGGTTAATGGCGCATCCAATTGCAAATGATCGCGGGCGTGATCGCCAACAATATTGACCACCGGTACTTTGGCGCGGCGCGCATTGTGCAAATTGGCCAAACCATTGGCCAATCCCGGCCCCAAATGCAGCAAGGTACACGCCGGTGTTCCCGTCATTCTAGCATAGCCATCCGCAGCACCACTGGCCACGCCTTCGAACAAGCACAAGACGGACCGCATTTTTGGGTTGCGGTCCAGTGCCGCCACCATGTGCATTTCCGATGTTCCAGGATTGGTGAAACAAACTTCGACCCCTTGTTCGACCAAGGTTTTTACTAAGCTTTCGGCTGCAAACATAGTTCTCTCCAATTTCGTCAGATGCTAAGGCCTTGCCGTGCCTTGGTCTAGCTGTAGTATTTGCCCATGCGCAAAATACCGACATCTGATGAACTGATCCGTCTGCTTGCGCTTTCGCCATTGCCCGGTGAAGGCGGTTATTTTCGGCGCACCTATGCTGGCCAGCTGGACGCAAATGACCGTCCGGCCCATTCAGTGATATATTACCTACTCACCTCCACCCAGCCGTTTTCAGAACTACATTGGCTGCCGACGGCGGAAACCTATCATTTTTATCTGGGCGAGCCGGTGCAAATGTTGATTTTGGAACCAGACAAACCTGGGCGCACATTGCGGTTGGGGCCGGATGTGCAAAACGGGCAACACGTACAATTTATGGTACCGGCAAATTGTTGGCATGGCTCAAAACTGGGCGGGGATGGGTACGCGTTATTGGGTACAACCATGACACCGGGGTATATGGACGAAGATTACCGCGCTGGGGTCCGGGGTGACTTGCAACAACAGTTCCCTGAACACGAACACCTGATCCAACAAATGACGAAAGACCCACAATGAAACTATCTCAAAAAACCGCATTGATAACCGGAGCCAGCGGTGGAATTGGCGCGGTGATCGCACTTTGCTTTGCCGAAGCCGGGGCCAAAGTTTTGTTAGGGTATGGGCAAAACCAACAAGGCGCAATTGATGTCAAAGCCAAAATAGAAGCCGGTGGCGGCCAAGCCGAACTCGCTGGCTTTGACGTCACAGATGAAGCCCCAGTCGAAGCCGCGTTTGCCAAGTTTGCGACCCAAAACCAAACGCCGGGTATTCTGATCAATAATGCCGGTGTGTTCAGTATCCAACCCTTGATGGACATGCGCGCTAAAGATTGGGATGAAGCCATGCGCCTTAATTTGCGCGGAACGTTTTTGTGTTCTCGCGAGGCGGTGGCCAGCGGCACGTGCCGGGTCATTGTCAATATCGCATCCATTGCCGCCAATCTGTCCCACGAACATCTTAATCATTATTGTGCGGCCAAAGCCGGTGTGGTCTCTCTTACTCGCAATATGGCCCGCGAATTTGGACCAGCCGGCGTGCGGGTCAATGCAGTATCTCCGGGATTGGTTTGGCGCGAGACCTTGGATGATGAATGGCCGCAAGGGGTGGAAAAATGGAACAATACGGCCCCGTTGGGCCGCGTGGTCCAGCCCAAAGAAGTGGCCAAGGCTTGTTTATTTTTGGCTTCGGATGATGCAGCAGCGATCACCGGTATTGATCTAACCATTGATGCCGGGATTTCGGTGGTATTGCCGTTTTAGACGTTAAAGCGGAACAACATTACATCACCATCGGCAACCACGTACTCTTTGCCCTCCGATCGCATTTTGCCGGCATCGCGGGCGGCTTGGTCGCCGTTACACGCGACATAATCCTCATAGGCGATGGTTTCAGCACGAATAAAGCCTTTTTCAAAATCACCGTGGATCACCCCGGCAGCTTTGGGGGCGGTATCGCCAATGCGAATGGTCCATGCACGAGTTTCTTTGGGACCCGCCGTGAAATAGGTTTGTAAATCCAACAACCGGTATCCGGCATGGATAAGCCGGTTTAACCCCGGCTCGTCCAGCTCTAAATCCGCCAAATACTCCGCGCGTTCATCGCTGGCCAGCATTGCCAGCTCTGCCTCAATTTGCGCCGAGATCACCACCGCATACGCCCCGTCTTTGGCGGCATGTGCCACCACAATATCGGAAAATGCATTGCCGGTAGCGGCGGAACCCTCATCAACATTACAAACATACAGCACCGGTTTGGAGGTCAGCAATTGCAAGGCTTTCCACGCCGCACGTTCGGCTTTTGGCACATCTGCATAGCGAGCAGGTTGGCCGTTGTTGAGCTGGCCCAAGGCTAAATCGATTAAAGCAACCATCTGTTTGGCCTCTTTGTCACCGGAACGAGCTTTTTTCTCATGAGCAATTTTGCGTTTTTCCAAGCTTTCCAAATCAGCGAGCATAAGCTCGGTCTCGACGGTTTCCAGATCGGGCAAGGGATCAATTTTACCTGCAACATGGGTGATGTCATCGTCCTCGAAACAACGAAGCACGTAAATCACCGCATCGACCTCGCGGATGGTGGCCAAGAACTGATTACCCAAGCCTTCGCCTTTGGAGGCACCGGCAACCAGGCCCGCAATATCAACAAAGTTCATCTTCGCTGGGATCACCTCTTTGGAGCCTGCGATCTGGGCTAGTTTTTCCAACCGGGGTTCCGGCACCGCCACCTCGCCGACATTTGGCTCGATGGTGCAAAACGGATAATTGGCCGCTTGGGCATTGGCGGTTTGGGTGAGCGCATTAAACAAGGTCGATTTGCCAACATTGGGCAGGCCGACAATACCGCATTGAAATCCCATTTACTTATTTCCTTTTGGGTTTGGAGCTGGGGCAAGATGGGTGACTTTGGTTTGAAAAGCGTCCATTTCACTGTCCAAAAATAACGGCAAAGCGCCGACGATGGCTTCGCTCAAATCACGTACCCAAGCTTGATCATTTTTGGGAAAATCATGCAACACATAAGGTGTGACTTTGTCTTTGGACCCCGGATGGCCAATACCAATTCTAACTCGCCAAAAATTTGGCCCCAAATGGGCACTGATGGACTTAATGCCATTATTACCGGCGGAACCCCCACCAAATTTGGTGCGAAACTTACCCGGCTCCAAGGCCAGTTCATCATGAATGACACAAACTTTATCTATTTCTATTTTATGAAAATCCAAAGCAGCGCGCACCGAGCGACCGCTTTCATTGTAATAGGTGGCGGGCTTTAGCAATAAAACCTTGGTCCGGCCGGTTTTGGTTTCAACAAAAATCTCCGCACAGGCACCAGAAAATTTAGAGCGCCACGGGGCCGCGCCAAAGGCGTTGGCCCCAAAAGCATTGGCCAATGCATCAACAATTTGAAATCCGACATTGTGCCTATTTCCAGCGTATTTACTGTCCGGATTACCAAGACCAACAATTAAATACACAGGTGCCTCCTTTGTTCGAAACAACAAGGATCGCAGCAAACTTTCAAACCAACGAACGAAAATGTTGTTAGTCTTCAGATGGGGTTTCGCCGTCAGCAGCTTCGGCAGCAGCAGCGGCAGCTTCTGCGGCAGCGGCTTCTTCGGCGGCCTCTTCGGCTTCGACGACCGCAGCACGAGACCCGGTAATGGTGGCAATGGTAAAGTCACGATCGGTAATCGCCGAGGTCACGCCTTTTGGTAGCTCGATGCCAGAGATGTGTATCGAATCACCAATATCAAAGCCGGTAAGGTCAATTTCAATCGATGACGGAATATCGCCAGCTGGACACATCAACGCAATATCATGACGCACCACATTTAAAGCACCACCTTTTTTCAGGCCCGGGGCTTCTTCGTGATTGATGAAATGAACGCTCACATCCATTTGGATGATCTGATCGGCATCAACCCGATATAAATCCACATGCAAGGCGCGATCATTGACCGGATGAAATTGCACATCACGAGTAATCACCAACTGCTTTTCGCCTTGATGATCAATGGTAATTGTATTGTTGATAAAATCACCCGAATGAATGGCCTTAAAAACCTCATTGGCCTTTAAGCTAATCGGCACATTGCCCAACGAACCACCATATAAAATACCCGGCACCAATCCAGCTCTACGATCGGCTCTGGCGCCACCGGTACCCGTGTGTTCGCGAAGTTCTACATTCAGACAAATATCGGCCATAATAAAGGTGCCTCTTTCTCAAAATTAATATTTTAGCTGTCAACACAGCTCTGCGCGTAAGACATCCGCCGCACAGACAAATTCGAGCCGGGTCTATAAGCGAAGAAACGAGCCGGTGCAAGCCGCAAAAGCCGTAGTTTTTAATTTTACCACGTCCCTAATCAAACAATGCCGAGACACTTTGTTCGTTGGCAATGCGCGAAATGGCTTCGGCCAGCAGTGGCGCGATATCCAATTGGCGAATATTAGACGTTGACGTTACTTTTTGCGGTTGCTCGATAGAATTGGTAATAACTAGCTCGGTTAAGTTCGAAGCAGCAATGCGAGCAGCGGCACCGTTTGATAATACACCGTGCGAACAATAGGCCGAAACTTCGGTGGCGCCTTGGGCTAATAATGCGTCGGCCGCGCCAACCAACGTTCCGCCGCTATCGACGATATCATCGACCAGAATACATTTTCGACCCCTTACGTCACCAATAATATTCATCACTTTCGACTGGCCAGGTTCCGGGCGGCGTTTGTCGACAATAGCAATATCAGCACCCAGACGCATGGCAATGCCTCTGGTTCGGACCACACCGCCGACATCCGGGGATACCAGCACTAGGTCTTTAACGTCGTATTTGCCGCGAATGTCTTCGCGCAATACCGGGCCAGCAAATAAGTTATCGGTTGGAATATCGAAAAAGCCTTGAATTTGCCCGGCGTGCAAATCCATGGTTAGCACCCGATCCGCACCGGCAGTTGTGATCATATTTGCCACCAATTTCGCCGAGATCGGGGTTCGTCCTTCGGATTTTCGGTCTTGGCGTGCATAGCCAAAATACGGCAGCACTGCTGTGATCCGTTTGGCACTGGCACGGCGTAAGGCATCAATACAGATCAGCAATTCCATCAAATGATCATTGGCCGGATAGCTGGTCGACTGGATGATAAAAATATCTTGACCGCGCACATTTTCGTCAATGCTGACGAAAATTTCCTTGTCGGCGAAACGCTTCACATTGGCGTTGCTAAGGGGCAGATTAAGGTGGGTGGCAATACTGATCGCCAAGCTTCTATTTGAGTTGGCACACAGAACTTTCATCGGTCTTCTCCTGCCCAAGGGTTTTGAACCCGTTTATCATCTGGTAGCACCCTAAAGTCGGTGGTCAACCTAGATATTGTGTTTTGGCAAACAAATAACACTGATATTGCGTCCATACCCTGATTCGTGTTGGCCCCGCGCTCTGCGATAGCTAAAAAACCGGTTTTTTTCATCAAAAGTATCAATCGGTAACAATTCGCTGGCAAAAATACCGGACGCGCTCAGTTGCTCCTGACAAAAACTCCCTAGATCAAAATGTGGTTTTTCCCCTTCGTCTTGCGTAAAAAACCGAGCGAATTGTTCACTTGCGTCAATAAACCCGTCTTGAAATTCCGTACCTACTTCGTAATGCACCGGCGCAATACATGGCCCGATCGCGGCGACAATCCGTTCTCGTTGCGCCCCCAAAAACGTCATATGCATCACGGTTTGCTCCAATATCCCGGCCAAAGCACCCCGCCAACCCGCATGGGCTGCACCCACTACGCCAGCTTGCGGGTCGACCAGCAAAACCGGCGCACAATCAGCCGTTTTTATTACCAAAGCCAGCTCAGGCTGATCGGTAACCAAGGCATCAGCTTCGGCCTCCGCTTTCCCCCAAGAGGCAGCAACCATCCGCACTTTTGCCGAATGGAGCTGTGTCACACCGATCATCCTGTTGGGGGCAATAGACAACTGCTGGGCGATCATTTTTATTTGTTGATCAAAATACTCTGGCGAAGCCGCCCCATCCATAGGCGGCTCTGGCATCCCATAAAACCCATGAAACAAGCCCGCTTGAGCGCCAAGCAAGGGCGAGCGACATAATTCTGAACGCTCAAACATCAAAGCCCACCGACAGTTTCGTGCCCGGCGTGCCGATAGCCAAACACTGAAATAACACCCCCATTTCGTCCGCATCTGTTAGCCGGTGAATTTGGCGAGCGATTTTAGCGCGCTGGGGCGTGTCTGTAGCGCTCAAGGCAGCGGCCCGTTCCAAAAGGCCCATCTGCTGCAGCCAAGCCCGCTGCGACGTAGGGCCAGCGACCTCAAACCCAAATGCGCGAGCCGTGCGGGCCAGTTCCGCAAAATCCACCCGTGTCGTAAGATCAACATCACCCGGTTGCAATAATGGGTTCACTTTTTTATGGGCACGAACGGCTTGTAGGGTATCGCCAAGCTCGCTCACCACCGGGCCGTAATCAATGAACAAGGCCGCTACCGGGTCGGTTTTTGCCCGTTCGGCAAGCATGGAAAACAAATCGGCTAAACCGGGGCGCACTTCTACCAAGCTGTCATCAGAGGCACCGCGTAAGTCTGGCGGGATCAGCTCCAAACTGGCTGGACTAAGTGGCGTTGGGTCCAGCACAAATTGAAACCCGCCACCCTCGTCACAATCAACCAAACGTTCAAACCAACTTCCCTGTTGGCGGATAAACTGGCGCACCGGCAAACAATCGAGATACTCATTGGCCACCACCAGCAACGGGCCCTGGCCCGTATCCGCAAGGCTATCACTCCAGCGTAACGGTGTGGCAAAAGACCCCAAGGTTTTGGCTTGCACCGCAATTAACGCAGCACTGACCTCGATAAAATGCACCTGCAAAGCAGTGGAAAAATCTGGCACAGCGCGGGCGGCCCGTAAAATATCGCTCATCATCGTGCCTTTGCCTGGGCCAAGTTCGGCCAAGTGCAACTGGGATGGTTTGCCCGCATTTTCCCACGCCGAGATCAGCCATATCCCGATAAGCTCACCAAACATTTGGCTGATCTCTGGTGCGGTAATAAAATCTGCACCCGCCCCAATCGGATCGCGGGTTGGGTAATACCCATCATTGGGGTCAAGCATGCACAAGGTCATATAGTGCGCAACAGACATCGGTCCGCTAGAGCGGATATGGCGTTGTAATCGTTCGTGCAAACTCATTTGCTAGGGGCAGCTACCGGCTGGCGCAACGCCCAAATGATCAGCCCTAAGCCGATCATCCACATCGGGGCCGAATACACCATGCCACGGGTCAAGCCAAAAATCAGCTCGGCATCTGGTTCACGCACATTTTCCACCAAGGTACGAAACACCCCATAGCCCAGCAAAAAGATACCGGCGGTCAGACCAGGCCGAGCCAAGGAACGAAACCAATGGGTAGCCAGACGTAAGATAACCCACAACACCAAACCCTCTAAAATCGCTTCGTATAACGGACTGGGGTGGCGCAAAATGGTTCCACCGCTGGGGTCGCACGGAAATGTCATCGCCAACGGGCCGTCCCATGCCCGGCCATATAACTCGCCATTGATGAAATTAGCCAAGCGAACTAAGCCAATTCCGATGGGGGCGACCGGGGCCACAGCATCGGCCAAGCGCAGCAAGGGCAATTTGGCCCGCACTGCCACAAACACAACGGCCAAGCTCACCCCAAGCATGCCGCCATGAAACGACATGCCGCCATCCCAGGTGCGAAGTACGGACAATGGTGTAGCAAACATCATCGGGTCATACAGGGCCACATAGCCCAACCGACCGCCAATGATCACGCCCAATGTGGCATAAAATAACATGTCCTCGGTGATGGATGGGGCAATTGGCGAGCGCGCTACTTGCCCCTTTGCGCCCCATAATTGATGGTTTTTAATCAATCGGTGGAAATACATGGCCCCAAAGATCAATCCCATTAAAAATCCCAGCGAATACCAGCGTAAGGATATCGGTCCCCAAATATGAAAGATCACCGGATCAAACCCGGCCACGGGCGAGCAGCTTTCGATCACGGCTTGTCCGGCGCTGATGAGGTTTAAAATTATCATGGATGATCCATTGCGAAGTTTGCTAATCTTGTCCATAACCTATTTCGCAATTGCAGAATAGCCGAGAACCACAATGCAGACAAAAAATCCGATATTTGATGATTTGGCACAGATCATGACCGGTGCCGCTGGCGCTGTTGCCAGCGCCGGCGAAGAAGTACGCGGGTTGGCCCGCTCTCGAATGGACCGCTTCATCGTTGAAATGGATCTGGTCAGTCGTGATGAGTTCGAACTGGTCAAAGAAATGGCAGTCCAAGCTTTGGCCGAAAACAAAGCATTGCGAGCCGAGCTAAAGACCTTGAAACTCACGAAATCTCGCAAATCTAGTGGTGTGAAATAGACACGCTTTTGCAACATTTACTTGTCTTCATCGGATTTGATTGGATGGACAAGTGCCGCAAGGCTATTGCAGAAGAACAAAAAATAAATATCAATCAATTGGCTGGGAGCCAGGTTTGAAAACTGATTTTGAAATGACCGCAACTTATGATGATCCGCTTGATGAAGTAGAACAATTCTTGGTTGACGAGCAAATTTTATTTGAACGACCCAGCGAGTTTGAAATTCAGTTTTCGATCGCTGGAACTTGGTGCGATTATCCGCTATGGTTTCGTTGGCTGCCCAATCCTAGCCTGTTACAGATTGAGCTAGGTATCGAAGCCAAAGTACCGCAAAATCGACATTTAGACGTTGCCGATTTAATCATTCAGATCAATGAACGGTTATTGATCGGTCATTTTGACATGTGGAAAACCGATCGGACATTGGTATTTCGCCATGGCCAAATCTTGTCCTCTGGACAAGCTCCGTCCGAAACACTGGCCAAGCAAATGAGCCGCGCCGCAACCGATGCCGCTGAAGTTT
This sequence comes from Robiginitomaculum sp., assembly GCA_016763185.1. GTDB lineage: Bacteria > Pseudomonadota > Alphaproteobacteria > Caulobacterales > Maricaulaceae > Robiginitomaculum_B. The sequence continues at coordinate 27,324 of JAESUG010000167.1, forward strand.
TGGTACCGGCTTTGAATTTTTTATTATGGAGCGAAAAAACCGCGGCGCAATCAGTCGAAGCCGCCATGTTTGAAACCTTAGGGGAAGCTTGATGCTCAGAAAACCTCGCACAGCTTTGATCGGCGCTGGACGTATGGGCGCGGCGTTATTACGCGGATGGGGTGCGGTTCATAGCTTTGAGCCAGCAGGTTCAGTATTGGTAGTTGATCCAAACTTGTCCGAAAAGGTCGAAGACTTGGTCAAACAAAATAGCGCGCGCTCAAGCGCGACAACCGACAAAGACATGTTAGCCAAGCTCGAAACCTTAGTCTTGGCGATAAAGCCGCAGAAATTTGAAGAGATTGCCCAAACCCTAGCACCGATCTTGCCCAAAAAAGTGCTGATCATCTCGGTCATCGCTGGGGTGTCATTACAGCGGATCGAGCATTATTTTGGACCCGGTCCCCATGTTCGCGCCATGCCAAACACGGCTGCCGAAGTTGGCAAATCCATTAGCGTGATCTGTGCCAATAAACACGTATCAACCGCCCATACCCAGCGCGTATTCGAATTATTAGAAGCCGTTGGCCAAGTTGAGCAACTGGATGATGAGCGTTTAATGGATGTTGTCACTGCGGTTTCTGGCTCTGGGCTGGCTTATTTTTTCTTGCTGGTAGAAGTATTAGCCGCCGCCGGTCAAGCCGAAGGCCTGCCCAAAGACTTGGCGCAAAAACTAGCCAAAGAAACCTTAGTTGGCTCCGGCGCTTTGATGGACCAGCTGGATCAATCACCGGCTGATTTACGCTCTGGCGTCACCTCGCCGGGCGGGACAACCGCCGCCGCTTTGGATGTAATGATGGGCAATGGCGCGTTTGCTGAAATGATGCGAAATGCGGTTTCGGCGGCTACCCGCCGAGGTGGACAATTGCGTAATGTGAGCTGATCACACCCAAACTGGTAAAACCAGCTCGACGCGCAAGCCACCGTGTTCGGAACGCGAAAAATGTATTTCGCCGCCATGGGCGCGCACCGCATCTCTGGCAATGGCCAAGCCGAGGCCAACGCCTTCGGTGTTTAAGTTTCTGGCCTCATCAAGCCGATTAAACGGACGAAAAGCATCCTCAAACTCGGCTTCATCAATCCCTGGGCCATCATCCTCAATATAAATCTTGGCCAATTCGGAGGATTTTACGCCCGATACCCACACATGGCTGGCATAGCGAACCGCGTTCTCCAGCAAATTGGTAATGCAACGCTCAATGCTTTGCGCCCGCACAACCACCGTTAGCTCGCTGGGTAGTGCGACATTAGATAATCGGTTGGCCGGGACCATTTTTTTAGCCAATTTGGCCACTAAACTCGATAGATCAACTTGTACTGGTTCTGCTATCGCATCGCCTCTGGCAAAATCAAGATAGCCTTCGAGCATGGCCTGCATTTGATTTAAGTCCTCACGAGCGGCCTCGACATCGGGGGTTTGTTCCATCATCGCGAATTGTAATTTCAGCCGGGTCAACGGCGTTCGCAAATCATGGCTAACCCCGGCCAGCATTTCGGTTCGTTGGCTAACAAAGCGTGAAATACGCCGTTGCATTTCAATAAAGGCTTCGGAGGCCTGGCGAACTTCAAGAGCCCCGGAGGGCTTAAAGCCTGGATTGTCTTGGCCTTTGCCCAAACGTTCAGCCGCTTTGGCTAGCTTTTGAATGGGCCGCAATTGAGCGCGGGTAAACACCAATGCCACACCGGTCAACAGCAAGGTTGTCCCGACCAACCAAATCACAAAAATGTTCCCCGTGGTGGCATATACCTTCTCACGCGGCGCAATAAAACGCATCACCCCTTCGTCCACCTGTACTTGGATATCAATATATGCCGGATAGCGGGTGGTATCAAACCAAAATGGCTCGGTAATTTTGCCGGCCAGCGCCCGGTGTAATGTACGGTCGAGCCGCGAATTAAACTTCAGATGGCTGGACGTTGGCAGTAAATCACCGGCCAATAAAGCAACGCTTAAATCCATTTTCTCAAAGGCCAAAGCCGACACCCGATGCAGCGCCTGTTGGCTGGGGTCTTCACCATATAGCTCGAGCACAATGGCAATATTGCCGACCACGCCCTCGGAAAGCGACGTGCTTACCGATTGCCAATGGCGGTCAAAAAACATGAAGACAACGGCGATCTGCATCACAACCACGGGCAATAAAATGATCAACATCGAACGCGCCAACAAGGTTTTCGGCATAAATTCGCGCAAAGATGGAAGCTTATTTCGAAGCTGTTTCCAGCTTGGGGTTTTCATGAAGAGCTGTCTTGGTCTGTGGCAAACTCAGGCCGCGCCAACAACCGATACCCGGCACCGCGAATGGTTTGTAAAAACCGTGGGTTTTTCGGGTTCTCTTCAATTTTACGGCGTAACCGCGCCATTTGTACATCTACGGAGCGCTCTGCCGCATCCGTATCGCGTGACAAACTAAGGCGCGACACCGCCTCGCCGGGGGTTTTGGCCAAGGCCCGTAATAAATTAGCTTCGCTATCGGTTAAGGCGATGCGGCCATTTGCACCGTCCAAACCACCGGTAGCTGGATTAAAGCGCCAATCGCCAAACACCAATATAGAGCCGTCTAATTCGACGCGCATGGAGCGGCGTAATATCGCTTGCACCCGCAATACCAGCTCTTCGGGTTCGAACGGTTTGGACAAATAATCATCGGCGCCAACGCGCAGACCCGCAATGCGTTCCTCGGCCTCGCCCCGTGCGGTCAGCAGTAAAATCGGTACATTGTTCTTCTCGCGCAAACTGTTGGTTAGATCCAACCCGCTTTCGCCGGGCATCATGATATCTAATATCAACAGATCAAAGCTGAGGGTTTTCATCAGTTTTCGCGCTTTGGTCGCATCCGCCGCCGTCGATACACGAAAGCCTTGTTGGGTTAGATATTTCTTCAAAAGATTGCGAATACGATCATCATCATCAACAACCAGCAAATGGGTTTCCGGATCGGGGGGTCTGCTCATAACTTGACAACTCCAGGCTAGCGAACGACAAGGTGCGCCCGTAAAACTAACAAGCCCCGCCCCGTTTTGCAAAGAACATAAGGGTAAAGAGGGCAGAAAGATGCATCATGACCAAAAACCCACGCCCTTTCACCCAAAATGATGGCGATATATGGTTAAATGGCAACTTTGTCCCGGTAGCCGAGGCCAATATTCCATTATTATCACACGGCCTGCATTATGGATCGACCGTTTTTGAGGGTGAACGCGCCTATGATGGCAAAATTTTCAAATCAGACCAACACACAAGACGGCTCATGAGATCGTGTAATTTGTTGGGGTTTGATCTACCGTTTTCGTTTGAAGAATTTGAACAAGCCAAACGGGAGGCACTGGCACGCTCTGGTTTGAGCGAGGCATATTTTCGAGCGATTGCATGGAAAGGCAGTGGCGCATTAGGGGTTGGCTCAAGCAATAATCGGGCCAATGCCGCCATCGCATTATGGCCGATGGATCCGTATTTTAGCGAAAATGCTGCGGGCATTCGCCTCGACATTGCCACTTGGCGTAGGCCACCTTCCGTCTGCGCACCGGTAAAGGCAAAAGCTGCCGGACTTTATGCCATTTGTACCCTGTCAAAGGATGCGAGCAAGGAAAATGGGTTCGATGATGCGTTGATGCTTGATATAGAGGGGCGGGTTTCTGAATGTACCGGCGCCCATATTTTCTTTGCCCGCGACGGGGCGCTGTTCACCCCCAAAGCCGACTTTATGATCGACGGCATTACCCGCGCCACCGTAATGGAAATTGCCCAACATCGACAGATCAAAGTTACCGAACAAACTATTCAGCCAGACGAGATCGCAAATTTCACCGAATGTTTTATTGTTGGTTCCGCTGTCGAAGTGGTACCGGTGATGGAAATTAAAGGCACGTCTTTTGTGCCGGGTGAACTTACCCGCGCCATTGTTGATGACTATCAGGCCATGGTCCATGGCCGATTGTTTTAAAACTAGCTTCGCGCAAATCCATTTACATAATCGACCAGCGAATAGAGCGTCACCAACACCGCCACTGCCACCAGCCAAAACGCCCATGGGCCGCCAATTCCCAGCGCAAACAACACCAATACAGCGATTTGGGCCACCCCTTGCACCACGGCTTTGACCTTGCCGGACCATCTAGCCCCAATGCTAACCCCACGTCCCGCCGCCGCAATACGGGCATAAGAAACAATAATATCGCGAAACACAAACGGCAGCACCATCCATAACGGGATCCACCCAGCTGCTGCAAACCCCAAAAATACTGTGAACCGGTACAAGCTGTCACACAACGGGTCCAGCGCCGCCCCCAGTTTGGAGCTCATGCCAAATTTGCGTGCCAAAAACCCATCAGCCACATCGGTGATCTCGCCAATAACCGCCAAAGCCACCAACGCCCACGCATAGGGCGCCGGCCCCGTGCTTAACATCCAAAATATCACCAATCCGAGGCCGACCCTAGAAACAGTTAGCACATTTGGCATGGTGACTATCGGTTCGCTCTGGCTCATTTTTGTGATTCATTATTCTGCAAAATCCGGTTGGCAACCTCCATAAACCCATCGGCGCCATCGCCGACGGTAACATATTTGGGCAGCTCGCCCGGCTTCATGGCATAGCGGGTGACGCTGTGAACGCCAATAGACATTTCAAAACGGCCAAACATCGGCGCGTCATTCGGCGAATCACCCGTATAAATGGTTTGGGCTTGAACTTGGTCGACCTGCAGCCCGTATTCATCGGTCAAAACCCGCTCGAACATTGAAAGCTTGTCATAATTTCCGATCCACGCATTGACGTGAATGGAGCTTACTTTGGCCGTTGCACCTTGGGCTTCAAACTTTTCGCGAATTTGCTCGGCAATGGATAAGGGAAGCTTTGCTACGTCCTCGGCAAAATCCACGGCCACATCCGTGGCCCGCCATGGATTATCTTGGGCCAAAGCGCTGCCTGGAAATTCGGTGATAATCTGCTCGGCCATTTTTTGTAATTTAACTAAATTCGCCTGCCGCACAGCCGCATCATCGACCCAAACCCGTTTTATCTGGCCAGATGTCGGGCGAAAATAGAAACTACCATTTTCACCCACCACAATATCAACCGGAAAAAACCGCGCGATCATATCGCACCAACCTGCCGGACGACCGGTGATCAAAATCACCGCAACACCCTTGGCGCGCAAAGCTTCTAATGCCACATAAACTGGCGCAGGCCAAACCCCGTCCAAGGTCAAGGTGTCGTCGATATCAGACACCAAAAAGCGCACATCGCGCAATTGGTTATCGCCAAGCTCGGAAAAGCGCTTCACGAGGCGTGGGTCATTTCGTCACTATTGCTCATGGAACCAGTCATAAATCGTCCGCGCTGTTTGTTTCGACAATCCTTTTACGGCCTCCAGATCAGCAAGGGAAGCACCAGAGGCTTGTTTGGCCGAACCAAAATGCGCCAATAGTGCTTTTTTGCGAAGGGGTCCAACCCCAGGAATACCATCCAATACACTGCGCACCAAGGCACCGGCTCGTTTTTGGCGATGCACACCAATGGCATAGCGGTGCGCTTCGTCGCGCAATTGTTGCAAGAAATAAAGCACCGGATCATTGTGCGGCAAACGAAACGGTGGCTTGCCGGGCACAAAGAACTGTTCACGGCCCGCATCGCGGTCGGCACCTTTGGCAATCCCTACCAGATTGATCTTCCCCTGTAGCCCCAAACCCTCCAACACCTGTATGGCTGCTGATAGCTGCGCCGCACCACCGTCGAGGATCACCAGATCGGGCACATTTGCAGTACCCGCTTCCATTTCAAGCGCCAATCGGGAAAACCTGCGGGTCAACACTTCTTGCATCATCCCAAAATCATCGCCGGGGTTTAGGGCTTGATTTTTGATGTTAAACTTGCGGTATTGCGCTTTTTCAAAGCCTTCTGGTCCTGCGACAATCATTGCACCTACTGCATGGGTGCCTGAAATATGAGAGTTGTCATAGGTTTCAATACGGACCGGCAGTGCCGGCAGATCAAACAGCTCTTGCACACCGGTCATTTGCCGAGCGCGACTGGCACTGGCCGCCAAGCGCCGCTCCAAGGCGTTCTTGGCGTTCACACAGGCATTTTGCACCAATTTGGCTTTTTCACCTTGTTTGGGCCGGACAATTTTTACATTGCGCCCGGCCCGCACCGACAAAGCCTCGGCCAGCAATGCATTGCCCGGCACGTCCAAATTGACCAACACCAAGCCGGGCGGGGTTTTGTTTTCATAAAACTGCCCCAAAAATGCTTCCAAAATATCCTCAGCGCTGGCATCGGTATCATGGCGTGGGAAAAATGCACGCTCGCCCCAGTTCTGTCCGGCGCGAAAGAAAAACACGCGAACACAGCTAATGCCGCTTATGATCTCAATGGCGATAATATCAGCATTTGTTATGTGCAGTGGGTTGACATTTTGATTGGCGGTAATGGTCGCCAAAGCGCGAATTCGATCGCGCAAATCGCCGGCTTTTTCATAGTCATGCGCCTCGGCAGCTTCGGCCATATCTTGGTTCAATTTTTCATTTAATTTCGAGGATTTTCCGCGCAAGAAATCACTGGCTTGGGCGACCAGTTGCGCATAATCCTCCGGCAAAATCTCTTGGGTACAAGGCGCCGCACAGCGTTTAATTTGAAACTGCATACAAGGACGAGTGCGGCTTTCAAACATGCTGTCCGTACAGTTTCGCAGCAAAAACGCCTTTTGCAACGTATCCAGCGTCCGACGTACCGCACCCGCACTGGCGAACGGTCCAAAATACTCGCCTCGTTGTTTTCGTCGCCCGCGATGGGTCAAAATTTGCGGAACCGGATGGTCTTTGCGGATCAAGATATGCAAAAAGGACTTATCATCGCGCAGTAAAATATTATAGCGCGGTTTTAGACGCTTGATTAAATTGCACTCCAACAACAAAGCCTCAGTTTCGGTTTCGGTTAGGATAAATTCCATCTGGTGAGTGGCACTGATCACCCGCTGGATCCGCCGGGGATGCCCGTCCAATTTCGTATAGGCTTTGACCCGCTGTTTTAGCTGTTTGGCCTTGCCAACATATAACAGATCACCAGCCTCACCCAGCATCCGGTACACCCCCGGCGTGTTGGGCAATTGCCGAACATGGGCCGCGATCAACGCCATACCGGTTTTTGTCGATGATTCCATGACCCAAACAATACGGTCTGCCCGCAGCAATGTCATCTCTCTACAGATGATGCACTTGTGCTCATTTGCTGAAGTTTGCGCTTATTTAACTTTTTTTGTTCATGATAGTCATTCTAAACTTTGAAAATTGGTGGAGTAGCTTATGTCCCCATTACGCCTAAAAGAGCTGTCTATTTTCAAGTCGCGAACTTCGTTAGTTCTACTGGCGGTGATCATGACCGTCGGTATGGTGATCGTATTGGGGACGACTTTGCGCGGCAGTGCGGTGCGGATTTCAGCAGCAGCAGAAAAAACTTCCGGGCTGGAACAAAACCGCGGCGATCTTATTGCAACCAAGCGTGAACTTAGTTATGTGCTCTCCTTGGCCAGAGAAAGCGGTGATCGGCGCTGGGAAACTCGCTATCGAACATTATCGGCACAATTAAACGGCCAAATGCAAACCACGCGCAAGGTGACACAATTTAACACCATCGGCAAGGTAACCGACCAAGCGCAACTCGCACGCGATGCCATGATCCCGTTTGAAGAAAAAGCCTTTGAATATATCCAGCGCGGTGATAAAAATCGTGCGGCGCAGATCATTAGTGATCCAGCCTATAATTTAGCGGCCAGCCAATTTGATTACGCCCTAAATGCAAAAATAATTCAGGCCCGTGCCGATCTGATTGCCGAGCGCGAAGATGCCTTAGCAACATCCAACATCGCCATGTCCGGTGCAGTGGTGGCATTATTGGTGTTGTCGTTGATCTGGTATATGATTTTGCGTGACGCACAAAAGCGCGGGCGGGCTTTGGCCTCAGCGCAAGCGGAGTTATTGTCCTATCGAGATGAACTAGAAGACCGGGTTCGCAAACGCACCGACGATCTTCGATTGTCCAAAGAAAAAGCTGAAAGCGCCAACAAAGCCAAATCCGAATTTCTGGCGGTTATGAGCCATGAGATCAGAACACCCCTAAACGGAGTGATGGGCATGTCGACGGCGCTGGGTGCGACAAATTTGGACACAGAGCAAACCGATATGTTAGGGACCATTCAACGCTCTGGACAAGCTTTGCTGACGATTTTGAACGACGTGCTTGATTTATCAAAAATTGAAGCTGGCGAGTTTCGTTTGGCCCAAGAGGCGTTCGGGATTGAGGATGTAATTGCACCAGTACGCGAATTATTTTCACAGATGGCGAGCGAAAAATCACTGAGCTTGGATGTGAATTGCACCATTGCAAAAGATAGCCGCTTTGAAAGTGATCCAGCGCGCCTGCGCCAGATCTTGAGTAACCTGGTCAGCAATGCGCTAAAGTTTACCGAAACCGGTTCCGTCAAAATCATCGCCGCCGAACAGGTGGATGGGGATGGCAATCATGTCCTGTCGTTCAATGTCATCGACACGGGTATTGGTATTCCGGCGGCAGCGCAACAAACGCTGTTCGACAAATTCACCCAAGTCGACAGCTCTTTAAGCAGATCTCATGAAGGCACTGGATTGGGCTTGGCCATTTGCCTGCAATTGTCCGAACAAATGGGTGGCGACATCAGCGTCACAAGTACACCTGGCACTGGCTCAAACTTCTCTTATTGTATTCCCGTAATTCGTCTCGAAGATGAAGTTGCGCCCATTTTAACAACTGCAACACTACAAGCAGAAAAACAAGTAAGCGGCACTCGTATTTTGATCGCCGAGGACAATCAAACCAATCGGATGGTAATCAAAGCCATCTTGGCACCGTTAAATGCCGAACTGGTGTTTGCCGAAGATGGCGCCCAAGCCGTAGATATCTGGAAATCCAGTACATTTGATTTGGTGTTGATGGATATTCAAATGCCCAATATGAACGGTGTCGATGCCACCCGCGCCATTCGCGGACTTGAACGGTCTGAAAACCGGTTAAAAACACCGATTGTCGCGGTTACCGCCAATGCCATGCCGCACCAGCGCAAAGAATATTTGGCCGCGGGTATGGACGATCATGTGGCCAAACCTATCCAACCCAAATTGCTCTATGATGCCATGAAACAAGCCATGGCCGCCAATACCAATGCCAAAGACGAACAGCAAAACACGGCATAAATTTTACAAAAAGCTATATGGATCAATATCTATTTTGATCCGCACATTGCCCCGGACCTTATACCGCGCTCGCCAGTCGTGCATATAGGCGGACAAATCCAACTGTCGTGGTGCGCGGATCAATAGCCGTTGGCGCCAGCGTCCTCGAACCACCGCAAATACCGGTTCCGACGGCCCCCATATCTCGATATCATTGGCAAAGGGCGCACAAGCTGCAAAATTACGAGCAGCGTGCAATGCCTCATTTGCCGTACCCCCCGAAACCACCACCGCCGCCAAGCGTCCAAACGGCGGAAATCCCATCTGTTCGCGCAAGCTTAGCTCGGCACTGATAAATCGCTCCACATCATTGGCCAACAAGGCCTCAATCGCTTCATGTTCGGGCTGGTGGGTTTGCAACATGGCCCGGCCCGCTAAATCGGCGCGACCAGCGCGGCCTGCCACTTGCACCAAGGTTTGATAGGTGCGCTCGCCTGCGCGAAGGTCAGCGCCATTTAACCCCATATCCGCGTCGATGACCCCGACCAAAGTTAGTTTTGGAAAATTATGCCCCTTGGCGGCCATTTGAGTACCGATCAGAATATCAATCTCGCCGTCTTCCATGCGCTTGATCAAGCCGCGAATTTGTTCTGGGTTTTGGGTGGTATCCGATGAAAATACTTCGCGCCGGGCGCTGGGAAATAACACGGCCACTTCTTCGGCCAACCGCTCAACGCCAGGACCAATGGCATGCAAGCTGTCTGGAGTTGCGCAAGCTGGACATTTATCCGGCTTGGCCATCGAAAACCCGGTTAGATGACAAACCAATCGCCCCGAAAACCGATGTTCGACCAAATAGCTATCGGTATCGGGGGTTTTCATTCGCTCGCCGCACGCCCGGCAAATGGTCAATGGCGCATATCCACGGCGGTTTAAATACAATAATACTTGCTCATTTTTCTCAAGTGTCTGGTGCATGGCCGCCAGCAACGGCGCCGAGATCCATTTGCCAGTTTCCGTCGGGTGCGCTTTTAAATCGATCGCATGCACGCTGGGTAATTTTGAAATGCCGGGCCGACTGGGTAACATCAAATGACCATAGCGACCGGCTCTGGCATTGTGCACGGTTTCAAGTGATGGCGTGGCGGAGGCCAAGATGATGGTACAGTTTTCAGTTTGTGCCCGCACCACGGCCATATCGCGAGCGTGATATAACACCCCTTCTTCTTGCTTGAACGAGCTATCATGTTCCTCGTCGACCACAATCAATGACAAGTTGGCAAAGGGAAGAAACAACGCCGAGCGCGCGCCGACCACAATGCGGGCATTGCCCGCCGCCACTTGCCGCCAAACCCGGCGGCGTTTGGCACCGATAATGTCTGAATGCCATTCGGCGGGCTGCGCTCCAAAGCGTTTGGCAAAGCGCTCCAACACATCTTGGGTTAGCGCAATTTCAGGCAGCAAGATCAATACTTGGCCGTCAGGGTACTGGGTTAAAGCCTGCGCCACCGCCTCGAAATACACCTCTGTTTTGCCAGAGCCGGTAATGCCATCCAGCAAAACCGGTGAAAACTGGCCGGCTTGCACAGTTTGTTTGAGCGAAGCAGCCGCACTGGTTTGCGAGGGGGTCAACGTTAGGGGCGTTTGGTGGGTCTCTGGCACCGGCTCGGCAAACGGCAGGTCAACAATTTGCGGGACATTTCGTAACGCCTTCATTTTTACCAAGCCCGTGATCACACCGGTGCTGACATGTGCTGCCTCTGCCAATTTCGAGGCTGACCACAGCTTTACCCCCACAATCTCCATCACTTTTTGCCGGGCCGGGGTCATTCGAGCCGGTGCATCATCACCCTTTTGTACCACATTTCGAACCGGCGATGGCTGTAATGCATCCAAAGAGGGCAGACACATCCGCAACACCGGGCCAAGGCCAGCACATGAATACTTGGCGACAAAACCAACAAACTGTCGCCCAGCGGCGCTCATTGTTGGCGCCGGCAAAACCTCGATTATTTGTTTTAGTTTGCGGCCCTTGGGCGGGTGTTCAAGTTCAATTATTTTCCACACCACGCCCACAGCTTCGCGGCTACCCAAGGATGCCAAAACATAAGAGCCGTGCCTGATATCCAAACCATCTGGCACTAAATAATCAAACGGTTCCGGCACCGGTAACGGAAAAAGAACTTGTGCCAGCAATAGCCTGTTCATCATTTGGGTGTTCCCTGTGGGTTGAACAGAATCACTGAACACGGGCGCTTGTCGCCAAAATGAACCAAGGGGATATGCCAATGAAGTTTTTTCTGGATACAGCAATTGTCGATGAAGTGGCGCAAATGGTCGATACCGGCTTGGTTGACGGCGTGACCACCAACCCGTCTTTGATCGCCAAAACCGGTGCTGATATGCGAGATACCATTGCCCAGATGTGCGCCTTGGTTGATGGCCCGGTCAGCGCCGAAGTTACCGCAACCGATTGGCAGGAAATGGTTCGTGAGGGCGTGTCTTTGCGTACCATCGCCGATAATGTCTGCGTCAAAGTCCCGCTGACGATGGAGGGTTTGCGCGCTACTCATGCTTTAACCCAAGCCGGGCATCCGGTAAATGTCACCCTTTGTTTTTCCGCCAACCAAGCCTTGCTCGCCGCCAAAGCCGGGGCCAGCTTTGTCTCGCCGTTTATTGGTAGGCTCGATGATATTGGCTTGGATGGGATGGAACTGATATCAGACATTCGTCTTATCTATGACAATTACCCGGAACTTGAAACCGAAATTCTAGCGGCCAGCATTCGCTCTACCGGTCATATGCGCGAAGCGGCCCTGATCGGCGCGGACGTGGCGACCTTGCCGGTTAAAGTCATGCAAGACATGGCAAAGCACCCATTAACCAGCTCTGGCCTTGAGAAATTTCTGGCCGATTGGCAGGCGACCGGTCAACAGATATTGAAAGACGCATAAGAATGGCGAAACAAGCCGTTATCCTTGATTTTGAAGCCGCCAGCCGGGTACGGATGTTGGAGCGGGTCCGGGCATTGACCTCGACCCGCGATGCCTTGATGGCCAATGCTCGCGATAATCACGCCATCCAAGCGCAAATTCATGGTGCAATATTGGCCTTGCTCGATGCCAAAGACTGGGCCGGGCTGGATGCACGCTTGCAACGCAGTGTCCGCGCCGCGTTAAACATTGATTTCTTGGGGCTGTTTGTCGAAAACGCCAAGTTGCCCAACGGCTTAATTGGCGTTCATGCCAAACCAGAAGGCTTTGTTGCCCATGTTATGCAAGGAAATTTCGAACGCCTTGGCCCGTGTTCGTCCCAAGGCGCATTGGTCTATGGCGATCAAATTAGCCAAATGCACTCCGAAGCTTTTTTGCGGTTGGACTGGGGGCCGGGCGAAGCTTTATTGGTGTTTGGTAGCAAAGACCAACACGCCTTTGTCGCCGCCCAAGGCACTGAACTTATCGCGTTTTTTGCCAAAACCGTGGAGCGGTTGATCTCTCGCTGGGCCAGCTAATGACTGATGCCAACCAAATGGCAAATACTTTATTGACAGATTTTTGTGCATGGCTAGCTGGCGAGCGGCGCTTGGCACCCAAAACGGTGGAAGCCTATCGGCGCGACATTGGTTTCTTTTTTTCGTTCCTTGCCGGGCATCGACAATCCTTGGTTGATGCATCGATGTTGTCCGGTTTGACGGTGGCTGATTTTCGAGCGTTTTTAGTGGCACGGCGCTTAGGGCCACCAGTGGCAGGCTCGCGCACATTGGCCAGAAACCTTTCAGCATTGCGAACTTTTTTTGGCTGGCTTGAACAACGCAGAGACATTGCCTGTCCCGCATTGGCCTTGGTCGATGGGCCAAAACTGCCCAAAAGCCTGCCCAAAGCGCTCAGCGTGCAAGTCGCAGGAGAGGTTATCACCGAGGCAGGAAGGGCCGAGCGTACAAAAATGCCTTGGGTTGCGGCCCGCGACGAAGCCTTGGTATTGCTGCTCTATGGGGCGGGATTGCGGATCGCCGAAGCGCTGGCGATCACCGGTGCAGAGCTGCCGATGGCTGATGTGCTTCGGGTCACCGGCAAAGGCGGCAAAATGCGTATTGTGCCGATATTGCCTGCCATTTGCTCGGCAATTACCCGCTATACCAAATTATGCCCGTTTCCAATACAGGCCAACCGGGCCGTGTTTCGCGCCAAACGCGGCGGAGCGATGGGGGCCAGAGACGCGCAATATCTGATGCAGGAAATTCGCTCTGGCTTGGGGCTACCGGCCTCGGTGACACCGCATGCCATGCGCCATTCGTTTGCCACGCATTTGTTGGCCGGTGGCGGCGATTTACGCACGATTCAGGAGCTGCTTGGCCATGTCTCATTGTCATCAACCCAGATTTACGCGGCGGTTGATGAAGCGCATTTAATGGCCGTGATCGCAGCGGCCCACCCACGAGCTTAAGCGCCCAATTCGGCCAAGGCTTGGGTGAGTGCATCATCGGATAATTCGAGTACCGGTAACGCCAATAATGCCGTAATGCGTTCTTCTAATTCATCATACACTTGTTCCAACAAAGCCGTTGTTTTGGCTGTGCCGGTCTTGGGCTTAATCGGATTGTTGATTGCCCAATGAGCCAGAACCGGTGCACCGGGCCAAGGCATGTCGGTTTTTTTAGGAGGCTTTGCGCCAATGGTGATGACCATGTCCAGCTTTGTGGCCGTGGCGGCAGCAAATGGCTTCCAGCTTTTCGAAGCCAAGTGACGCACTGCATAGCCATGTTCTTCGAGCAATGCAGTGGTCGCTCCATGCACCTTGCCGGTGGGCATCACCCCTGCAGAGCGAGCATGAAAATTATGGCCGCCCAACCGGTTCAAAATACACTCGGCGATGATGGTGCGGCTGGTGTTTGCGGTGCCTACAAACAGTATTTGACACGGGTTTGTACGGGTTTTTACGGGCGCTGTCGGTTTCGGTGTGGTCGGTTTCGGTGTGGTCGGTGTTGGTGTTGGCGCAGGTGCCAATGCTTGAGCGCTCCCCAGTTCAATATATTGCGCCAAGCCTGCCAAACCTTCTGGATGTAAGGCATAGTGCAAACTGGTGCCGC
>JAESUG010000168.1 GCA_016763185.1 Robiginitomaculum sp.
AGAACGCTTTATTGTCTTGTCTAGCGACCTCAAATACGCCTTGACCTGGCTGATGGAACGTTGTGCCGATCGGCAAACCCAAGGCAAGCTCAAGACCACTTAGGGTGTCGGTTGCACCAGTAGGATCAGCGAGCAAGTTCACAAAAGAACGAAACGCTGTGCCAAATGTAACATTATCAGTTTGGTCGATGTTTTCCTCAAAATAGAAGCCACCGACTAACCAATGGAACCGGTTATCACCATTTGATGCCAACCGTAATTCCTGAGTGAAGGTATCAATTTGAATATCTTGCTGATTGCCGCCGAGCAGGTCAACAGAGGTAAAGTCGACATCGCCATCACGCTGGGTGTTTGAGCTACGATAGGATGAGATTGTGGTAAATGTGAAATTTTCAAAATCCACATCACCATGAAAGGACACACCGCCATTTTGAGCTGTATTGATCGGATCAAAATTCAACGCAACCTGATAGGAAAATGGATCTTCTGCCACAGTTGTGCCGCCCAAAAATGGCAAAAGCCCACCGGTTGGACCATTGACCAAATTGGCAACGGTACAACATGCTTCGTCGATTTCGTCATAATCGACAATCAATCGCCAACTGGAATTATCTGTTGGCTCAAATAACAGTTCGCCGCGAACCCCAAAGCGATCGCGATCGCTAATCCGGGTGCCCAAGGCAATATTTTCCGTATAACCATCACGTTTATTTATTGTCCCACCAAGGGAATAGGCCACTTTGTCCGAAAGTGGTCCACTCAGGTAACCTTTGAATTGTCTTGCGCCAAAATTACCAATACCCAATTCAATAAACCCTTCGGTTTCAAAGGATGGTTTCTTGGTGACCACACTAATCACACCTGCAGAAGCGTTCTTGCCAAACAAAGTACTTTGCGGGCCGCGTAACACTTCAACCCGTTGTATATTTGGTAAATCCGAAATCTGGGCCGCAGAACGCGAACGATAAACACCGTCAATAAACACACCAACCGAAGGCTCCACACCTACGTTATTGGCACCATTACCAAAGCCACGAATGATAAAGCTGGTATTCGAGGAGTTTTGTAGTTGTGATACCCGCAATGAAGGCACGACCGATTGCAAATCAAGAATATCTAAGATTCTAGCTCTTTCGATGGTTTCGGCACTGACTACGGTTACCGCCACCGGTACTTGTTGTAAAGTTTGTTCGCGCTTGGTCGCGGTGACGATAATTTCGTCTCGTTGCGCCAATGCTGGCGCGGCCGTGGAAAGAATAATCGCTGCTGTTGCTAGCGCACTGGTTCCTAAAATGAGTGACTTGAATTTCATTGGGTAACTGCCTCCATTGTGTTTTTGTTGTTATGCTTTTGTTTTATGCCACACAGCACCATGCATTATGGTGCGTGTCATGTATTTTTTTCACCTTCCCCTTGCTTGGTTTTTTTATGTTGCAGAATTGTATCTTTTCTTGTGAAAGATTGGCGATCTACATATTTAGTAATTTCTTACCAAGCTCAGTGTTTGTATGCTGATTTGATCAAAAAATAAATACTTAAATTACTGGGTTCCATTTCGTCCCAAATTACTTTGCCATCCGGCCCTCAAAGTCGATTAATTCAAAATTCGACCTAGCGCTTGATCCCAGCCCAATACCCATTTTTTACGTGTTTCGCTTGCTAGCTTAGGGCTGAAAACTTGTTCTATTTTTCGATTTTTCCCAATATCAGCAAGGCTCGTATACACCCCTGCCCCCAATGCGGCCAATGCGGCTGCACCGTTTGCTGTGCTTTCAATATTGGTTGGGCGTTCGACCTCGGTATCCAAAATATCGGCCATGAATTGCAACAGCCAATCATTGCGAACCATCCCGCCATCAACTCGGATTTTTGCTACATCAACACCATCATGCGCCAATGCCACCACCAAATCGCGAGTTTGATAGACCACTGATTCTAGGGCTGCACGAACAATTTCAGCCCGGCCAGAACCACGAGTGAGCCCCAAGATTGCGCCCCGTGCTTTCGGGTCCCAATGCGGTGCGCCAAGGCCAACAAATGCCGGCACCAAATAAACCCCGCCGGTATCCGGTATCGAACGCGCCAAGGCCTCACACTCATCAATGTTTTTTATCAACCCCAAACCGTCACGCACCCACCCCATAGTTGACCCGGCCGACAAAATAGAACCTTCCAGCGCATAGGTTGGCTTGCCGTCTAATTGATAGGCAATCGTCGCCAATAATCGGTGCTTTGATTGCACAACTTTCGCACCGGTATTGACCAACATAAACGAGCCGGTGCCAAAGGTTGATTTCAAATCACCAACATTAAAACAAGCCTGCCCGACACTGGCCGCTTGTTGGTCGCCCGCAACCGCCAAAATCGGGATGCAAACCCCGCAATGCGCCGCATCTATCCGCCCAAAATCAGCGACACAATCCAATACTTGCGGCAAAATCGCTGCTGGCACATCAAACATTGTCAATAATTCCGGCGACCATTGCCCGGCGTGAATGTCATACAGCGCCGTTCGTGAAGCATTGGTCGCATCCGTGGTATGAGATGCGCCATTGGTTAGCCGCCAGATCAAAAAACTGTCCACCGTTCCGAACGCCAACTCGCCGCGCTCGGCCCGCACCCTGGCCCCGTCAATATTATCCAAAATCCATGTGATTTTAGTTGCTGAAAAATACGGGTCTAACAACAAGCCGGTTCGCTGCGAGACTTCCGCCTCGAAACCCTTCGCTTTTAAGGTGTCACAATAATCGGCAGTGCGCCGGTCTTGCCAGACAATCGCATGGGTAATCGCTTTGCCGGTATTTCTATCCCAAATCATAGTGGTTTCACGTTGATTGGTAATGCCGCAGGCAATCGGCACATACCCTTTGTCTTTTGCCGTCGCCACTGCATTTTGGATAGTTTGTAATACGCTGTGCCAGATGTCTTCGGGGTCGTGTTCAACCCAGCCGGGGTTTGGATAGATTTGTGCGAATTCTTGTTGGCTCGCACAAATTTGGGTGCCAGCAAGATCATAGATCACCGCCCGACTACTGGTCGTGCCTTGATCAATCGCAAGAATCGCATCTTTCATGGTTCACCAACCCACCCATTATCATGTGGTTATATGATAAAGCATTTCATCAGGCGAGACAACAAATGCAAGCAGACTTTGACGTATTGATTGTCGGCGGTGGAATTAATGGCGCCGGGATTGCCCGCGATGCCGCCGGACGCGGATTGCGGGTTTGTCTGGTCGAAAAAGGCGATCTAGCCGGGGCCACATCATCGGCCAGCACAAAAATGATCCACGGCGGCTTACGCTATTTGGAATACAATGAATTTGGCCTGGTCCGCCAAGCCCTCAAAGAGCGCGAAAAATTGCTAAAAATTGCGCCACATTTGATTGCACCATTGCGGATTGTACTACCGGTATTGCCCGACATGCGCCCGGCTTGGTTAATCCGGTTGGGTTTGTGGCTATACGATCATTTGGGTGGCAAAATATCCTTGCCGCCAACCCGTACTTTGTCACTTAAAAATACCGTCGAAGGGGCGGCTCTTACCCCCGGCCCGACCAAGGCCTTTACCTATTCTGATGGCTGGGTTGATGATGCTCGATTGGTTGTCACCAATATCATTGATGCCGCCGCCCGTGGTGCAGACATTCGTACCCGTTGCGAACTGATGGGTTTACAGGTGCAAAACGGGCATTGGAACGCGACATTGAACGCCACCGGCCAAACCATGCATGTAACTGCCAAATGCGTGATCAACGCCGCCGGGCCTTGGGCCGACAAGGTGGATGCGCTCGCCGGCCTTAGCCACGCCCAAGACATGGTCAAAGTTCAAGGCAGTCATATCGTGGTGCCAAAGCTTTATGAGGGCGATCACGCCTATTTGCTGCAAAACCCGGATCGGCGGGTGGTGTTTGCTATTCCGTATCAAGGCAAATTTACCTTGTTTGGCACCACCGACACGCCGTTGTCGGGCGATCCGGGTGCCGCCAAGTTAACCACCGAAGAAACCGAATACTTATTGACCGCCATCAAACGGTTCTTCAAAAAGCCCACAACCCCCCAAGACATTATATGGAGTTATTCCGGGGTCCGCGCTTTGTTTGGCGATGCCGATAAAAATGCTTCTGAGTTGTCTCGTGATTATCAATTGGTGATGGACCCGCCCGGCGACACACCGCCGTTTCTTAGTATTTTGGGCGGAAAAATTACAACATATCGCAGTTTATCTGAAAAAGCGGTGAATATAATGGCAGAGCGACTGGGCCAAAAAAATACCAAAACTTGGACCGGCACCACCCCCCTGCCCGGTGGTGATTTGGGTGCGGGTGGTATCCATGCCCTGCACGATAAAATCATCATCAAATGGCCGTTCTTGGCCCATGCCACGGCCCAACGCTTGGCCCACGCCTATGGCACTCGAATTTTTGAGGTGTTTACGGACGTAACCCATGCCGCTGACCTAGGGGAGGATTTCGGTCATGGGTTTACCGAAAAAGAAGTAAGATATTTGATCAACAAAGAATGGGCGCGAAGTGCCGAAGATATATTATGGCGGCGCAGCAAAATTGGACTGTTTTTAAGCGACAAACAGCGCAACCAATTTCAACATTGGCTCGACCAAGAGGTCTCTTAGAACATATTGAGCTCAAGACGGGCTTCGTCGGACATTCGAGACGGATCCCAAGGTGGCTCAAAGGTAAGATTAACCACAACCGAACGCACACCGACCACCGTCGAGGCCGCATTTTCAATCCATATCGGCATTTCACCCGCCACCGGACAGCCCGGCGCAGTAAGGGTCATGTCAATTTCAACATCGCGCTCGTCAGAGACATCGACTTTGTAAATCAGGCCCAGCTCGTAAATATCAACCGGAATTTCTGGGTCGTACACGGTTTTGAACGCGGCGATTAGCTCAGCCGTTAACCGATCCAATTCTTCTGGCGGCAAACTTGAGCTTTGCGACTTGGCGGCGACCTCTGGTGTGGGCGCACTAATATCAATGGTATCACGGGTTTTTTCGGTCATCTCATCCTCTTTGGGTTTCATTGCAAAAATCCCCTTACTTTTTCCAAGGATTGTAAAAACACATCAACCTCATCTATCGTATTATACAGCGCAAAACTAACCCGACAGGTCGAGCCCACACCAAACCTGCGCATTAACGGTTCGGCACAATGATTTCCGGCACGGATGGCAACACCGTATTTGTCTAACAACTGCGCGATATCATGGGCATGCATTCCGTTGATTTCAAAACTGGTTACCGAGCCTTTGCCGGGGGCTTGGCCGATGATGCGGACATCGGCAAATTGGCGCAATCCACTTTCTAGGCGCAGGCGCAGCAATTCTTCATGGGCGCTAATCGCCGTGCGGTCTTGCGCCATAAGCCAATTTAGCGCCGCGCCAAAGCCGATGGCTTCGATAATCGGCGGCGTTCCGGCCTCAAAGCGATGCGGTGGTTCGGCGTAAAACACTTCGTCCTTGGAGACCGAGCTGATCATCTCGCCGCCGCCTTGCCAAGGTGGTAGCTCCAACAGGCGTTCATATTTGCCATACAAAGCGCCAATCCCGGTTGGGCCATATAATTTGTGTCCGGTAATCGCGTAAAAATCCACGTCCAGTTCTTGTACATCCACCGGCATATGCACCGCCGATTGGCTGCCGTCCAACAGTACCGGAACTTGGTGATCATGGGCAATTTCAATAATCTTTTTGGCGTCCGTAATCGTACCAAGCACATTGGACATATGAGTGAGCGTCACCAATTTAGTACGGTTGGTAAACAGCTCGGCGAAGCTTTGCATATCCAACTCGCCAGCATCGGTTACCGGCACCCAACGCAACACCACGCCACGGCGCTCTCGCAAGAAATGCCAAGGTACGATATTGGAGTGATGCTCCATTTCTGACAAAATAATCTCGTCGCCAGCCGTCAAACCTTGCCCCAAACTATTGGCCAGCAAATTGATCGCGGCGGTGGTGCCGTGGGTTAAGATAATTTCATTGTCAGATTTGGCGTTCAAAAATACGGCCACTGAATGTCTGGCTGCTTCGAACGCATCCGTAGTTTCATTGGCCAAGCTATGCAAACCGCGGTGCACATTGGCATAT
>JAESUG010000169.1 GCA_016763185.1 Robiginitomaculum sp.
AAGGTAATTGGCCCTGTGCCCAAATGTGGGTAGAGAAATATCGTGGCCTTGACGCTTTTGAGTACAGCGACCCTGATTACTGCGGTCGTGGCGAAGATTCCCACTACTACGCTAACGAGAGATAGTTATGAATAAAGCAAACAGGAAAGAGTTGAGCGATATTCTCGCCATTATTCAAGATCAGTGCTCCGCGCTCTGCGGTATAGCCGAAGAAGAAGAAGAAAAATTCGACAACATGCCAGAAGGTTTGCAAGAGGGCGGAATAGGTCAAGCCATTGAAGAAGCGCGGGACATGCTGAATGACCATGCTGCGGAAATTGCTAATGGAGCATGTGAGCTGGAGGCTTTGCTATGAACAAAACCGCAACAGCATTTATAGGCGAGGGCGAACTACCCGTACTTTTGGGGTTCAGCTATTGCGAGGGTAGGCCAGCGAAACTTAACGGCCCTATGGAAGACTCCCATCCAGCCGAAGACTCTGAACTTGAGCTTTATGAAGTGATTGCTATGCCTAACCTAAATGGTGGCTTTGAAATAATCGACACATTAAGCACAGAGGAATTAAGCCGTCTGGAAGATATTTGTGACGGCCATGCCGTCGAAGACGAAATGAATTATTCAGAACAGAAAGCCGATTATGACCGCGAAACACAACAGGAGAATAGACCATGAAAATAGCATTGTATAAAAATACACGCTTTAATTTTATAGCCGTATCTGATGGTGAAAACGCTTATTCAGGAAATAATGAGTATCTTCGTATATCCGAGTACGCTGATGTTGAATTCACAATGCTGCCAAAAGTTACTCAGGATGAAATTACCGCCGCAAAAATAGTTGAGGCTGAAATATCCCTGCTTCACGCGCAAAACAACTTAATTAAGCTCAAGGCCACCGCATGAAACCCCTCGCCTTGGCTCTTGCCACAGGCTGTATTCTAGCCTGGGTGGGAAATATGAGCTATGACGATGCCCTGGCTGATGCTGAGTATTACCGTCTTATGACCTGCGCCGGGGCTTGGGCTGCCAGTGCTGCTGATGCTGCTAGTGCTGCTTGGGCTGCCAGTGCTGCTAGTGCTGCTTGGGCTGCTGATGCTGCTTGGGCTGCTTGGGCTGATTTTAGGGAATTAAATCTTGAATGCCCTACTGTACAGCCACCGGAGAGATAGGTATGAATGAAGAAGAAGCAACAAAACTACTGGAAGCTGGTGTACGCCAATACCGGGACAATATATACGGCAATCTTATTATGGGCTATGACGCACCGGAAACCATAGCTGTCGTAGCAAAGCTGCTTTCTGGCGAGCCTGGCTGCAATCATTGCTGGCTGCCAAATGACAACGGGCTAACAGACACTTGCCACAAATGCGGCGAAGGGCGCGCTTAATGTGCGGGAACAGGAAAGACAAATGATTTCCAGAGAAGAATGCCGAGAATTGTGGGAAGGCAACAAGCGATACGCTGAACAGATGGGCGACGATTTGAATATAGGCGAGGCCGTACTACTAGCGAAGAAACAAGACGCACTTTATTTAGCGTGGTGTGACGGCAATTTCAGCGCATTAATGATTAAACCACCGGAGTATTGATATAAATGGCAACTATGGGAGATAGAAGAATGAATGATGACCTGAAAGAAGCCTGTGATTTGCTTGTTGAAATTACGTATAGCCACTGCAACAAAGACTCATGGGATTACAACCATTGTGAAGATGATCCTTGTGATTTTTGCAATAGAGTAATGGCGTTAATTAAAGAGGTTAAAGACAATGAATCAAGTGTCGATAGTTGATGAATTAATTAAGCTCGAAAAACCGTTTGGATTACAGAATAATTTTAACCTGGTGTTTAAATCAGAATGTTTATTCGGCAAGCAGCAAATACAGAAAAACGAATTTACTCTAAAAACCGCCGAGAACAACACTGGCTCACTGAGAAACGCAATACTTAATGTTGCCGCTGTAGGTGTCAGCCTGAACCCTGCGCTAGCTCACGCCTATCTGGTGCCGCGTGACGGCTCTATCTGTCTCGACATAAGCTACCGGGGCCTGGTTAAGCTAGCGACAGACTCAGGCGCTATAGAGTGGGCTAAATCCATATTGGTCTATGAAGCTGATGAATTTAAGTGGCGCGGCCCTACCGAAGCACCACTACATGAAGCCGATGTGTTTGCTGTGGATAGAATGAATGCGAGTGACCCGTTAATCAATCTAAAAGGCGGCTACTGTTTGGCGAAATTAAAAGACGGCTCGCTTATGGTTGATGTTATGACTGCCGGGGAAATACTAGAAGTACGGGATTCATCAAAGGCCAAAAAAGGGCCGTGGGCTGGCAAATGGGCTGGCGAAATGGCAAAGAAAACGCTGGTTAAACGTGCATCTAAATCCTGGCCTCAGTCCAGCGAGAGAGAGCGCATGGACGTTGCCATTAATGTTTTGAATGAGCACGAAGGTCTGGAAGCATCAAAAAGCAATTCCGGCACAGATTATTTGCAGCATTCGCCAGAACAACTTGAAGAATTTAAGTCGCATTTGAAAGGCGAGCCACTTGATTACTTTCTGTGGTATCAGACCCTTGATGATCTAATAAAAGTGTCGCTGATTAATTCATTTACGACAGCCAAAGGAAAAGGCCGTGAACTAGCGAATAATATAAATAATACCGGGCGCGAGCTATTTATGGATTTATTGGCTGACCTCACTAAAGCCTGCGAAGTCGAGGATGAACCAGGCGCGCGCGAAGTGCTTGATGATCTGCCGCAAAACCAACAAGCTGCATTAGTTGACGCGCTAGATATAGCGCTGGTCAGGTACGCTAACCAAATTTTGAGCCAAGCGACGCAATAATCGCCGCATCAAAACAAGCCTGATCTGACTAATTAAAACACTACTTAACACCAACATATAGCAACCATAAGGGGTAAATGGTGGAAAATTACAATGACAACTACATGACCGACGATGACGGACAGCGATGGGTTAAAAAAGAATATACCCAAACTTATGCTGATGCCGCTGGCAAAGCCCAAACCGAGCTTGAAAACTTACAAGAAGAAATACAAATGCTTAGGTGTTTAGAAGATTCATATGATACCGAGCAGGAAGTAATGGAGCAGGTTTTTCTTAAGCTGAATGAGTTGTGCGATACCGCAACCACGAAAAGTGAGGAAGTAAATCATGGCAAAAACTAAAGAATTATTCTTAACGCATACTGAAATTGAATATCTTTTAGAGTTAGCTTTAGATAATAAAGAAAGCGGTACCTATTGGGGAAGGCGCGATTACTTTCAGGCACGGCAGGACAAAGTGATCCATAAACTGGAACAGGCAGCAAACACTAAAGCTCCTAATAAACACTGATATATAGCAAGAGGTAAATGATGAGAGAGTTAAAAGTGTGGGGCGGCCTTGGCTACACCAAACAAGGCAAGCAAATCAGAACCATTGTGGCAACCAGAACTAAAAAGCGGGCTTGCGAGTTGTTAGGGATATCTATAGGGCATTTGAATAATTATTGGTCACCAACCGGGAACAAGATAGAGCTTGCTATCGCAACCAAGAGGCCAGAAGTGGTTTTTTCCGCTTCGTCATCGATGTTAAAAGATTTCAAAGAAGTTATCTGACATATAGCAACCATAAGGGGTAAATGATGAGCGAAACAACTTCGTCTACAGGTGTTAGCGGTTTAGGCCTGCTTGGAATTCTTTTCGTTGGCCTAAAGTTGACAGGCTACATTGACTGGTCTTGGTGGTGGGTAACGCTACCATTTTGGGGCGGGGCTGCGGTAGTTGCTTTAATATTCTTGGCCGCTGTGGTCGTTGTTGCAGCGTTAGATAAGTAAGCTTAACCCTAACCGATTCCTAATAGGTAGTGAATAATGCCTAGCCCATTCTTAACAAAGCCGGAATTACTTAAACTCACCGGCACCGACAATGCCAGGGAGCAGATTCGCGTACTCAAGGAATACGGGCTGATGCCATTCGTGGCTAATGGTAAACCTATTATCTACCGGGAGGCAGTGA
>JAESUG010000170.1 GCA_016763185.1 Robiginitomaculum sp.
CCTCCACCTCCACCTCCACCACCGCCGCCTCCTGCGCCGGTTTGTAATGATGTGGCATTCCCGGTTTACTTTGATTGGGATCAATCCAGTCTGACTGCACAAGCGCGCGATGCAATCGCCGCCGGTGTTTCTCGGGCCAATCGTTGCGGCGTTCGTTCAGCAACCGTTGCTGGACATGCGGATAAATCAGGTAATCGAAAATACAATGTCGGGCTGTCTTCCAGACGGGCAGACGTTGTGCGCGGCGAGCTGATTAATCGTGGTGTTAACAATGGTGTTATTTCAACCGAAGCGTTTGGTGAAACAGCCCCGGCTGTGCAGACACCTGATGGCGCTCGTGAGCCACTCAATAGACGTGCGGACGTTGTACTGCGCGCTAGATAAGGCTTTATCATAAAATGAGAAACGGCCTGGTGAAAACCGGGCCGTTTTTTTTTGCTTGTTGGATTTTACAATCCCTTGACCAACAGAATTGAACCGCCC
The DNA here is from genome assembly GCA_016763185.1 of Robiginitomaculum sp. GTDB lineage: Bacteria > Pseudomonadota > Alphaproteobacteria > Caulobacterales > Maricaulaceae > Robiginitomaculum_B. Next base: position 484 of record JAESUG010000170.1, read on the forward strand.
ATAGACGGGTACAAAGAATTTCGGAGTTTCGACACATGAAAAAACCAACAAAATCTTACCATAAACGAACGATAGGCAATCATTCATTACAACCTGAATCGCTGGCAATGAGTTATGGCTATGACCCACATTTGTCGGAAGGCTCAATCAAGCCACCGGTTTTTCAAACCTCTACATTTGCTTTTAAATCGGCTGAACATGGCGCGGCCTATTTTCGTAAATCTCGCGGGCAGGCGCAACCTGGTGATATGGCGGACCCTGGTTTGGCCTATACCCGGATTAACAATCCAAATTTAGAAGTTTTGGAAGACCGCCTTACTTTGTTTGATGGCGGTGAAGATGCATTGGCATTTTCAAGTGGCATGGGGGCGATTACCACAACCTTGATGACCTTCGCTGTGCCCGGAACCGTGTTTATTTATTCTAGCCCGCTATATGGCCCATCAGAGATGTTCTTAAAGGATTTCTTACCGAAATTGGGCATCAAAAGCATTTCTTTTCCGGCGGATTGCTCGGCTGAAGTGATGCGCGAAACATTCGCCAAAGCACAAAAAATGGGCGAGATCGCCGTGGTTTATCTTGAAACCCCGGCCAACCCTACCAATGCGATTGTTGATCTTGACCTTTGCGTCACCTTGGCCGACGAAATAGCGACACAGCAAGAAAAGCGTCCCGTGGTGATGAGTGACAACACCATGCAAGGCCCGATCGGCCAAACCCCATTGGCAACTTCTGGTTTGGATTTGGTGTTGTATTCGGTGACCAAATATATTGGGGGTCATTCGGACTTAATTGCCGGTGCCGCTATTGGTTCAGCCGAGGTTATTGCGCGTATTCGCTCCTTACGCACGGTTTTGGGCACCGTTCCCGACCCCCATACCTGTTGGTTGATTTTGCGTTCGTTAGAGACCTTGAAAATCCGGGTAAATGAAGCAGCCAAAAACGCAAAGTTTTGTGCGGAATTTCTTCGTAATCATCCAAAAGTGACGCAAGTTCGATACCTTGGGTTTTTGGATGATGATCCGGTGAAAAAAGAGATATTTGAGCGAACCTGTCTGGCGCCGGGCTCGACATTTTCGTTTGATGTGGCCGGCGGACAAGAAGCCGCGTTTCGGATGTTAAACAATTTACAATTGATCAAATTAGCGGTTAGCTTAGGTGGAACTGAAAGTTTAATGTGTCACCCCGGCTCGACCACCCATTCTGGCGTGCCTGCTAAGATGCGAAAGGCCCAAGGCTATACCGAAGGTTTGGTCCGGTTCTCGGTTGGAATTGAACACCCTGATGATTTGATCATGGACCTAAAACAAGCCTTGGAATTCGTTTGAAATCAGTGAGGATAGTCGTTTGAGCGTTGCCATTACAAGTTTGGAACGTGCGGCGCTCGACAAAATTGTCGTGGCGGCCCCGCAGATGATTGCGACCCTTAAAAACTGGTCGAACATCAATTCAGGCAGCATGAATATCCCCGGCCTGCACCGACAGTTGGCGCAAATTAAGACGGTGTTTGCTGAACTGGGCGGCACTATGGATGAGGTGGCATTACCGCCGACGCAGGCCGTAGACGGGGCTGGCACACCTTATGAGATTGAACACGCTGCAAGCTTTCGTTTGGTGCAGCGCCCCGCGGCTCCCATTCAAATTTTGCTAACCGGGCATTATGATACGGTATTTCCCGAAACTTCGACATTTCAAACGGTTCGTGCGGTTGGCGAGGACCAGCTACATGGACCGGGGGTCGCCGATATGAAGGGCGGGCTATTGGTGATGTTCCAAGCTTTGTTGGCTTTGGAGCAAAGCAAAGCGCATCAAAATATCGGATACACCATTTTGATTAGCCCCGATGAAGAAATTGGCTCGACCGGCTCGGCGGGTTTGTTGGCCCATCACGCCAAGCTTGCGGATCTGGGGCTAACATACGAGCCAGCCTTGGCCGATGGCTCGTTGTCGGGCGCGCGCAAAGGCACCGGAAATTTCTCGTTTGTCATCCGAGGCCGCAGCGCCCATGCTGGGCGCGAACACCATTTGGGCCGCAATGCTATCGTGGCTGGTGCCGAGGTAATCCAGCGTCTGGCGGCCTTAACCGGTGCCCGTGAAGGCTTGACGGTAAATCCGGCAAAGCTGGAAGGCGGCGGCGCCAATAATGTGGTTCCCGATGTGGCGGTTGTGCGCTTTAATGCGCGGCTTGCTGAGCCAGAGGACATGGTGTGGTTTGAGACGATATTGCAGCAAATACGCCAAGAAATAAACGCCCAAGACGGATTTACGGCCAAGTTACATGGTGGATTTACCCGGCCACCGAAACCGATGGCACCGCCAAATGCGGCGCTGTTTGCGATGACCCGTGCGGCGGGGGGCGCGTTGGGGCTTGATATTGTTTGGAAGGCAACCGGCGGTGTGTGTGAAGGTAATAATTTATGGGCGGCGGGTTGTCCAAATGTAGATACACTGGGCGTTCGCGGTGGTGAAATTCATTCGGATCGCGAGTATATGATTGTGTCCAGCTTGGCGGAACGGGCGCGTCTTTCGGCTTTGATGCTATTTAAATTTGCCAGCGGAGACTTTGATGCCAAAGCCCTTCGCAAGATGAAATAGGAACAAGATATGTTGCGAGTTCGACCTATCCAAGCATCAGACAAAGATGATTTCTTTGAACTAGCCGAGCTTTCCGGTCTTGGGTTTACCTCGTTGCCGAATGACCCGGAATTGCTGCAATCTCGTATTCATTTTTCGGAGGAAAGCTTTGCCAAAGCCATAGAAGAACCCGGTGAAGAAGGCTATTTACTGGTATTAGAGGACATGACGAGCGGCAAAGTGGCCGGGACTTCGGCAGTCAAGGTTGGCATCGGCATTTCCAGGCCGTTTTTTAGCTATAAACTGTTTTCAATCTCACAAGTATCGCCTTCGACCAAAGGCCGCTTTGATATGGAGCTTATGATATTGGTCAACGAATATGCTGGTGCCACCGAGGTTGGAACTTTATTTGTGCGCCCAGAATTTCGCGGTGGTGGCCGGGGCAGTTTAATTGCCCGCGCCCGGTACTTATTGATGGCTACCGAGCTTAAACGCTTTAGTCGCAATGTGTTATCGGAATTACGCGGTGTGTTTCATGAGGACGGAACTTGTCCGTTTTATGAGCATTTGGCCAAGAAGTTTATCCATATGGACTTTGCAGAAGCCGATCATTTGTCCAGCATTACCGATCAACAGTTCATTTTGGACCTGATGCCAAAATACCCAATTTATGTAGATTTATTGCCCGAAGAAGCCCAAGCCGTGATCGGGAAAACCCATCATGAGGGCGTAGGCGCACGGCGACTATTGGAAAACGAAGGGTTTCGCTACGAACGGGTGATTGATATTTTTGATGGCGGCCCCACCATGTCGGCACCAATTGATAGTTTGTTGACCGTTAAAAGGAGCCAAACCTTGCAGATAAAGGCTGGAAAAGCTGGCTCCGTGCGGGGCTTGATCTCCAATGAACGTTTTGAGAAATTTCGGGCCTGTGCCGGCATGGTTGCCCCCGTGCACGAGGATGGCATATTGGTGGTAGAGCCGCAAATACTTGATGCTTTAGAGGTAATCGAGGGCGACACCATTCGATTTATAGAGAATGAAACATGATTGAAATTGGTTGTTTTATTGATGGAAATTGGACAATTGGTGCCGGGGATGAACTGCGTTCAATCAACCCGAGCACTGGCGAAATCCTATGGCAAGGACAGACGGCCAGCCCGCAACAGGTCGCCCAAGCCTTCGTGTCCGCAAAACGAGCTGCACCCAATTGGGCGCGAACACCCTTGGACGAGCGCTTGCGAATTATTCGCGCCTTTGGCCAACAATTAGAAAAAGCACGCTCGCAGTTTGCTGAACTTATCTCGCTGGAAACCGGTAAAGCGCATTGGGAATCACTTGGCGAAATCGGCGCGATGATTGGCAAAATAGAACTTTCCATTACCGCCTATGATGAGCGTACCGGCAATCGTACCCGCGAAACCGCATTTGGCATCGCTCGTTTACGCCACCGCCCGCACGGTGTGCTGGCCGTATTAGGCCCGTATAATTTCCCCGGTCACTTGCCAAATGGCCATATGGTACCGGCACTGATTGCCGGTGATACCTTGGTGTTCAAACCTAGCGAATTAACCCCGGCTGTGGGGGCGCTCATGGTGCAATGTTGGCAGGCAGCAGGTTTGCCAAATGGTGTATTGAACTTGGTACAAGGCGCACGGGAAACTGGCGGCGCAGTATTGGATCACCCCGCATTGGATGGCGTTCTGTTTACCGGTTCGGCCACAACCGGTGCTTTTATTCACCGCAAATTTGGGGGTCGGCCTGAGATTATGTTGGCCCTTGAAATGGGCGGCAATAACCCATTGGTGATTTGGGATGCGCAAGACATTGAAGCCGCCGCTAACCTCGCCGTACAATCGGCGTTTGTAACCTCTGGACAGCGCTGCTCGTGCGCTCGGCGGTTGATTATACCGCATGGAGCTGTTGGCGATCAACTGGTCGAGGCAATGGCCGCGCAAATCGATCGGTTGCAAATCGCGCCTTGGAATACCGAGCCTGCACCGTTTATGGGTTGTTTGATATCCCAGCAAGCCGCCAGCTCGGTATTGAGCGATCAACAGGACCATATTGCTGCCGGCGCGCAGCCGGTGCGCTTGGCCAAGCCATTGGATTGGTCGGCGGCAGCCTTAACCCCGTCTTTGCTGGAAATGGGGGCAGCCAAACGCCCTGACGAAGAAACATTCGGCCCGTTGGCCCAAGTTTATCGCGCGACGAGTTTTTCCGCCGCAATCGAGCTGGCCAATGATACCCGGTTTGGCCTGGCTGCGGGGTTGGTAAGTGACGACCCGGAACTGTGGCAGACGTTCACCACTGAAATTCGCGCCGGAATTGTTAATTTTAATCGCCCAACCACCGGTGCCGCCAGCAGCCTGCCGTTTGGGGGGCCGGGCATCAGCGGCAACCACCGTCCCGGCGCGTGGTATGCGGCTGATTATTGCGCGTGGCCGATGGCGAGCCAAGAGGCGCAAAATCCACTTTGGATTGATAGCCCCGGCGTATCGCGATGAGCGCGGTTGAGGCCAATTATGATGGTCTGGTTGGCCCGACCCACAATTACGGCGGTTTGTCATTTGGCAATCTAGCCAGCACCCGCAACCAAGGCGAAGTCTCACAACCAAAATCAGCCGCATTACAAGGCTTGAAAAAGATGAAATGGCTAGCGGATGCCGGGTTGGTGCAAGGGGTGCTCCCGCCACACGAACGACCGTTTTTGCCTTTATTACGAGATGCTGGTTTTTGCGGCTCCGACCGTGAAGTATTTGAAAATGCGTGGAAAATCGCTCCAAACCTGGCTCGTGCATCACTGTCGGCAGCCCCGATGTGGGCCGCCAATGCGGCCACGGTTAGTCCATCATCAGACACGCAAAATGGTCGACTGCATTTCACGGCGGCTAATTTGTCGACGATGTTGCATCGCTCAATCGAAGGCGCGCAAACCAGCCGCGCCTTGCAACGGGCATTTCCATGTTTGGGCCATTTCGACATTCACCAACCCTTGCCAGCCCACGCCGATTTTGCGGACGAGGGCGCGGCCAACCATGTGCGCTTGTGTGACACGCACGCAGCTCCCGGTGTCGAGCTGTTCGTCTATGGCCGCGATGCTGATCATCACCTGTCCTATCCGGCTCGGCAAACCTTGTTATCAGGGCAGGCAATTGCCCGCTCGCATTTGCTGGACCCGGCGCGAACCGTGATGGCCAAGCAAAGCAAAGTGGCGATTGAGGCCGGCGCGTTTCACAATGACGTGGTTTGTGTCGGCACCCGAAATTGCTTGTTTTTCCATGAGCATGCATTTGATGATAAACCACGGGTTTTGTCCGATATTACCAAGGCTGCTACTGGCCTTTTTGAGCCGGTATTTCTTGAGGTGCCAGAAAGCGAAATTCCAATTGCCGAGGCAATTACTTCTTATTTGTTTAATTCAATGTTGGTGCAATGGCCGGGTGAAGCCCGTCTGGTGCTGATTGCCCCTGCGGAATGTCAAGAAACCCCGTCAGTGCTTCGGTATTGCCAAAAACTAGTGGCCGGAAATGGGCCAATTGGCCGCGTAGAGTTTATCGATGTGCGCCAATCCATGCGCAATGGCGGCGGCCCCGCTTGTTTGCGCTTGCGGGTGGTTCTCACCCAAGCCGAATTAGCGGCGTGCAATCAAAAAATGCTGATAACTCCCAGTTTGTTCAATAGCCTGGAAAAATGGGTGCACAAGCATTATCGCGATGAATTGGCCCCGGTGGATTTAAGCGACCCGGCCTTGCTGGATGAAAGCAGGCAGGCACTTGATGCACTTACCGGTATTCTTGGGCTAGGCGATGACTTTTATCCGTTTCAACGATAAAGCAAAGTGCGTGGGGTAAAGAGCCACTATGCGGGTCGCCACCTGTCTACATTCATCACCCATCCGACGGCTACCACTTGTCACTCCACGGTTTCGACGATGTGTCATCCTACGATTATCCACCACTTGTCACCCCCCGAATAAGTCGTGGGGTGACAGATAGGTGGGCGTCGCGTGTGCCGGTATGTTGACACGTCACCCGAAATCTTAAACCGGTTTTGCTGCGTTTTTGCGGCCGCCATTTCGGCCATATTCTTGGGTACCGCGTGTGTAAATTTTATCGCTTTCGAGTACGGCGGTTGGGGTAAAGTCAAACGTAGCGTTCAGTCGTTCGTAAAGCGGGCCGAAATCAGTATCGACGGTGGCGCGAAACAGTTCATCAAACGACGAGACTATAAAATAAGTGGCTTGGAAGTCATCGATTTTGTAATCAGAGCGCATTAATCGCTCCAGATCAAAATGAATACGGTTGGGCGATCTAGCCTGTAAGGAATAGGCGCTTTCACTGCGCGATGATAAAATACCAGCCCCGTAAATCCGCATGCCCTTTGGGGTGTTGATCAGCCCAAATTCAACCGTATACCAATAAAGTGAAGCCAAAGCTTTGAGCCGGTCATAGCCCATTGAGCGCATGCCGCCTTTGCCATAGGCTTCGATATAGTCGGCAAATACCGGGTTGGTGAGCATGGGTACATGGCCAAACACATCATGGAACACGTCAGGTTCCTGAATGTATTCTAATTGTTCGCGCTCGCGAATAAAATTGCCAGCCGGAAATCGTCGATTGGCCAAATGTTCAAAGAATATGTCATCCGGCACCAAACACGGAACCGCAACCACTTCCCAGCCGGTCAGGGCTTTTAGTTTTTTGTTGATTTTCTTAAAATCAGGAATACCACCTGTGCCCAGATCAAGCGCGTCTAAGCCTTGCATAAATTCATCGCAAGCCAATCCCGGCAAGCTTGCCAGTTGTCGTTTGTAGAGAATATCCCAAGTTCCGTGTTGTTCGGGCGTATAGGCATCCCAGTTTTGCTCTACGATGAAATCATCGGCAATAGTATCTGTTCTGGGGTCAGCGCGAAGGTTTGACGTTCCCATTCTTGGACTCCGATTCTAAATGTATGATCCGCTTAGTATACGCTCTTTTTGGTTAAAAAGATAATACCAATGCCAATAGAATTGCTGCTGCTATTCTTTTCGTTTTGTATTTGCGTAAGTTGCGGTTAGTCTAGCTGTGAAACAGGTGCCGTCAAGACGAGGCACCCATGCTCTTGCTCGCACCGATTAATCATGACGCATACTGGCCGGGCTATCTGACACAAAATACTTGATCAATCTAACCTGCGTAACCTGACTAATTCCACTCTTTCTCATATGTAACACCTAATCGGTATTACCTCTCCATTTCCAATTTTTGAGTTTAGATGCCGTGCCATAGCGCTGACGTCAGACACCATCAGCCGCCGATATGAAGTACATATCTTCAGGTTCGTGACAGAGGTGGTCCTATAACTTCGGACCATGTGTTAAGGTGGATTGTGCTTTAGAAAGGACGATTTACAATGACCAAGAGAAAACGCCCAACACCAGTAAGAAGCACACGGAGTACAAAGTCTATCATAGGAGCGCCTCTTAGCACCACCTTTTTCAGCCCATTGAAAAAGAATAGAACTTCTAAAATGGGGTTTGCTCAATAGAGACATGACCCCCAACAATTTTTAAGATTGTTTTATACCTCTGTCCGCTGACGGTCCTAAATCTCCACCTTTCGCTACCGTATTTGTTGACATATTTGATGTATATGGTGTCAGGAACCCCATCTGTTAGATAAACTTTATCGAGTGTTTGGTTCGGTTGAGCAATCACGCTATGATATTGAATTGCGTTTTTTCTCAAAAATTCCTTTCGATCTTTTTTA
>JAESUG010000171.1 GCA_016763185.1 Robiginitomaculum sp.
ATTTGTTCGGCCACGCCCATAAACCTTCGATTAAACAACTCCAATTGCACCGGATTTACCGGAAATGGCTTGACGGTGCGCGCTTTGGTTTTCCCGCCGCTAAGTACCAACATTCCGGTGGCGTCCACCGTTCCAGCCCAACCGGATTTTACCAAAATTTGCGTATGCGGTTGCAAAATGAGCGCCGGACCCACAATGGATTGCTGGGCGGCCAGCTCGGCCATCTGCCACACCGGTATCTGGTGCCAGTTGTCGTCGAGCCAAACTTTGGTATGGCGGATGGGCTGGCGTGCAATATCGGCCAATGCTGGCCTGGGCAATTGGGTATGCGGGTCGCCGATTTCGCGGACACGGACATGGATGGATGCCATCACCAATTGGGCGTGTTCGGCATAAAATCCAAATAGGCGGCGGTGGCGGGCGGCAAATTCCTTGTTCATGGCGGCAAAACTAGCCAGTGCAATGCGAATACCGGTATCCGAGCCGCGCACCCGCAATTCTACTTCGACTTTGCTGTTCGGTGGGTGTTGGCGGGTCATCACCGCGCTTATTTCTTGGCGAGCATGGTGCCGCAAACCGTCAACAAGGCTGATGGCGTGCGTCAATCCAGCACGATCAAAACCAATACCCAATGCGGCGCTATGGCTGGCTTCGGCTTTGGCCAACCCCATGCCCAAAGCCGATAATAAACTAGCTTGCGGATGGACCAATACGGTTCCAATGCCCAGCTTTTCGGCAACGAACAATGCCATTTGGCCACCGGCACCACCAAAGCTGGCCAAGGCATACCCCGCCGGGTCTTCGCCCTCTTGGACCGTGATGGCGTGGACGGCTTGGGCCATGTTCTCGGTGGCAATTTCAAGAAAACCAGCCGCCACTGCCGCCACATCTTCGGTACCCAATTCGGTGGCCAATGCTTCCAATCGCGCTTGGGCTGCGGCTAGATCAAGGCCGGCTTCGCCAAAGATTTGCGGGAAACCAATTGGGTCAATTCGTCCCAATAGCAAATTGGCATCCGTAATGGTGGCCGGGCCGCCTCGTCCGTAACAGGCCGGTCCCGGTTGTGCGCCGGCGCTGTTTGGGCCAACCTGCGCCCGGCCATTTTGGACGCTTAATATCGAACCACCACCGGCGGCAATGGTATGAATATCCAACATATCGGCGCGTAATAATAACCCATCTAGGTTCGACAAATTACGGGTTTGGCGTTGATCATCATGGGTTCGACTGACATCGGTGGAGGTGCCGCCCATGTCAAAACCGATGACCTTGCTAAAGCCACTGGCGGCGGCACTTGCGGCCATGCCAACCACGCCCCCGGCGGGACCAGACAATACGGCATCGCGGCCACAAAATCGGTCGCCATCGGCCAAGCCACCAGAGGATTTCATGAAATAAAGGTCGGCATCAGCCAAGTTTTCGCGAAATTCGGCAATGCCCGCACGTAATATCGGGGTCAATCCCGCATCAAGCACCAAGGTCGAACATCGGGGGACAAACTTGATCAAGGGGTCAAGGCGGCTGGTCGTAATTTGTGAAAACCCGGCTTGCTCGGCCAATTGTGCGAGCTGATCTTCATGGGCCGGATAGCGATAGCCATGCACCAAACAAATGGCCACGCAGACAAATCCGTGCCGTTTGGCGTGTTGTAATTTTTGGTGTACGGATTTTTCGTCGAAAACGGTGATAACCTGACCATCGGCTTGCACGCGCTCGTCAATTTCGATAACTTGGCTAAATAAAGGCTCGGTTCGGGCAATATTGAGGGCGAAAATATCGGGGCGCATTTGGTTGCCAATCAACAATGCATCGGCAAACCCCTTGGTGGTTAGCAATAGGGTTTTAGCTTGTTTGCGCTCCAATAAGGCATTGGTCGCCAATGTGGTTCCCATTCGTACTTGGGTAATTAGACCGCTGGGCAAGGGTTGATCTGGGCGTAATCCAAGGATTTGCCAAATGCCCGCCGTGGCCGCATCCTTGTACGCTTCGGGGTTTTGCGACAGTAATTTACAAATATGTAAATGCCCCGAAGGGTCGCGCCCCAAAATATCAGTAAATGTGCCGCCGCGATCTATCCAAAAATCCCAACCTTGTTTCATTGCTTTTTGCGCCACTTCTTGCTCAAACTGATGGATCGCAAACTGGCACTGTGCCCAAGCTACGAAAAAGGTAAACTAACCGAATGGGAATGTGGCGCAAGTTGATTGATATCGCGGCTCGGGCGGCGGAGTTGTTGGTGGAGCGTAAAATGGACGGGCTGCCTCCGGATCGGCGCATTGATGATGCCAGCTTTGCTGCAGCGTTAATTGCCCTAAGTGCAAAAATGGCCAAGGCTGATGGGCTGGTGACATCAGATGAGATCCATGCCTTTCATCAGATATTTGTGGTGCCGCCAGAGGCCGAAAAAGATGTGGCCAAGCTGTTTAACATGTTTCGCGAAACCACATTGGGCTACCGCTCATACGCCCAGCGCATTGCCCGCAAATTTAGAAATTGCCCGTTTGTCCTCGAAGACGTGCTGGATGGCTTGTTTCATATCGCCAAAGCCGATGGGGTGATCACACCAGAAGAAGAGGAGTTTTTACAAACCATCTCGAAGATTTTTGGGTTTTCAACCTTGGAATACCGGCGTATTCGCGCGTCGCGCTTGGGCCGAGAGCCAGATGACCCGTATTTGATTTTGGGGGTTGAGGAGAGTATTTCTGATGATGATTTAAAGACAGCCTATCGCCGGATGGCCTCAAATAATCATCCAGATCGGGTTTTAGCGCGTGGTTTACCGGTGGAATTACAAAATTTGGCCAATGCAAAAATGGCGATGATTAACCTTGCCTATAGCAAAATTGTCAGTGAACGCACCCAAGATAACAATCTTGTGCATTGACGAACGGCTCATAAAGGCAAATATTAGAGGTGTGGGCAAGAAAAAGGAGAGAGGCATGGACCTTTCTAGACTAAATATGGGTCCCGGTGTGGACCCCCGTATGAGCTGGCTTGCGAAGCTTGTCGTATTGTTGCGTAAAAGCGCGGTGTGGGTGCTGGGCATTAGTTTTGCAGTTCTTGCCGCTGTTGCTACGTTTTTCTTTGCACTGGCGGCCATTATCGGCACATTCGTGCTGGCGGGTGCGGTGGCTTTGGCGTGGTTTTTGTTCAAATTGATCGGGCCAAAAAACTTCAGGCCCAAAACGTCTAACCCAAGCCATCCCACAACACTGGATGCAACCCGTGGCCCAAAGGGGTGGACGGTCAACGGACAACGCCCATTTGACCGCTAAGCTGGCTTCCACCCGTTATTCCTCACCAAATTATGACGAACGAGCGCAAGCGGTGTCGATGCTGGTGCTGCATTATACGGGCATGGACAGCGCAGGTTCGGCTTTGGAGCGATTGTGCGATCCGGCCGCCAAGGTGTCGGCGCATTATGTGGTCGATGAGCAAGGCGAGGTGTTCAATCTAGTTCCCGAAGAAAAACGCGCTTGGCACGCCGGTGTTTCATGTTGGCGCGGCGTGCTGGATATCAACAGTGCCTCCATCGGGATTGAACTGGTCAATGGCGGTCATGATTTTGGATTGCCGCCCTATCCGCGTGTGCAAATTGCGGCGTTGATCTTGCTGTGCCAAGGCATTTTGGCGCGGCATCAGATTTTGCCAGTCAACATTGTCGGCCATAATGAGATCGCCCCCGATAGAAAGCGCGACCCCGGCGAGCATTTCGCGTGGGCGGAGCTGGCCAACGCCGGGATTGGGGTTTGGCCGATGGCACAAGCTGGCACTGCCAGCGTGACGAACAGCGCCGAGCAACAAGCGCACCAAAACCTGTTTGATATCGGCTATGCCGTGCCAGACGCGAGCCACACCCAGGTATTAGAATTTCAACGGCGCTATCGCCCGGCCCTGATCAATGGGGTGCTGGATGGTGAAACGATTGATTTAATCGCCCAAGTTAAAACCTTGACCCAGCCGGACAAACCTTGTTGAACCTTCGTACCAGATGGCTAGGTGATCGCGGAATGAAAATTTCGAGGAAAGTCCGGGCTCCATGGAGACAAGGTGCCGGATAACATCCGGTGAGAGCGATCTTAAGGATAGTGCCACAGAAAGCAAACCGCCAGCTTAGCTTTGGCTAAAATGGTAAGGGTGAAAGGGTGCGGTAAGAGCGCACCGCTTTGTTGGTAACAACAAAGGCATGGTAAACCCCACCTGGAGCAAAACCAAATAGGGATGACAACTGGCAGGTCTTTGTGCCGTCATCCGGGTCGGTTGCATGAGGTGTCTGGCAACAGGCGCCCTAGATGAATGATCGCCTCTCTTGGGCAACCAAGATGACAGAACCCGGCTTATCGGCCATCTGGTATTTTTTTTGGTGGGGTATGGCTGGGATAAATTGACTTCAACAGAGGCGCGTGTATACCTGTTTCAGGCACCCTATACTGGCAATATGATAATTGAGGGATTGTAATATGAAGAACTCTAAGCCCCCGGAATCACTTCAGGTGAGACCTATACGAGTTTCATTTGAGATAAGCTCTCTACAAGTTTCTGTGCTTTTTGCCATTACAATAGTCTTTTTTATGTATCAGGTAGGCTTTGTTGTTCGTGAAGCATTCGCTCACTACATGAACGCTAAAGGCTAGCAAGCAATAGGGCGCATTATGCGCCAGCGCCATGCACTAGGCTTGCGTGCCGCAAAGGTGCATCGCGCCAAGGGGTTATGCACTCCACGACTGCCCCCACACACATGTCACCC
>JAESUG010000172.1 GCA_016763185.1 Robiginitomaculum sp.
CAAGCCTTTACAGCCCTGCTTAGAATTTCCACCACCATCCTATTCCGATGGCTGTATCCACAATAATATTTCGACCAGCAATAGGCTTAACCACAAAAATTTGGATACCATTTCGTTGGTTGTAAAACCACACGGCGGCACCCTGAAGTTTGGTCGATGACAAGGTTCTAGTTCCGTCAACCTGCGCCACATCACCACGCACTGCGAATACCTGCGCCGTGAGCAATATTTGTTTTGTCGGGTAAACACCAAGTGTTGCGTCCACGTGCCACTCATTTGGCACTTCGTTCGCGCGAAATCGTCGAGCAAACTGTGCATCAACGAAGCCGTCAAATCCCGCAATTCGTAGCGGTCGCCCCGCCAACGCGCGAACTTCCCACTCCGCGCCGCCGCTTCCTAAACGAAGGTCTAGCCCATTTTCGGTACTCCCTGGGATTGATAAACCGCCTTGCGCTGCAAATACCCAGCTTTTTACTTCTCCCAAATTTCGTTTCAGCATTAATTGCGATGCAGCATAGCCAACGCCTTCATCGACGTTGTTGCCGCGAATTAATGTTACCTGTTGTACAGCCAATCTTGTGATCACTGACCAATTTTTTACTAGCCCGTACTCAGCGTAAATACTTGATTCTAACTTGGAAAACTGTATGTTTTCGGTTTGTCGCCCCTGATCATCAAAGCCGATAGTTCCGGTATGGTATGAAACAGAGGAAATAACCTCGCCGTTTCCAGGTTTTTGTACCCATGCGCCCGCATTGGCCGGGTGCCAACCAAAACTCAATACGCAAACTATACTCAAAACACCGAATTTACCGGTGTTTTGAGTATAGTTTTTTTTGTTATCCATCAACTTATCTAAAAACCGGTGCCCACTTTTTGGGTCGATAGAGTATATCAAAAACATAAATTGGTGAAATAGAAATAGTAGCATCTATCACCACCCCCCATCTTATATTCCGCGACATGCATAGCAATCAAACGGCTGTTTGAACAGGCGCTTTGGCCCATTTTCATAATTTGATGCAAATTACCGGCAAAAATTAACGAGACGGCAAAGTTCAGGCCTCATACTCGATTGTGATAGATCACAAGGCGAGCCAATGGCCAACTTAAACGCAGCGTTCAATATGTCTCAGTTAGCAAAGCTGGCGCGTTCGGATAATCCGCAAAAAAGAGACCAGTTGTTTCTTGCTTTGGGTTCGCTGTGTGCATTGGAGCCAACTGAACAGTCAGCCGAAGGCAGTGCATTTAATGAGATCATGTTCCTCTTAAATGACGATGCTGCAGAGAACATCCGCCAGCAAGCGGCGAATATGTTATGTGAAAAATCGTGGGCACCGCGCAAACTGATCTTGCAATGGGCCAATGATGCTATTCCTGTAGCCAACCCGATTTTGCTTAAAAGCCCGGTCTTAACAGAAGACGATCTGATCAACGTTATCGGAAATGCCAGCCTATTCCATCGCCTAGCCATCGCTGATCGCCCTCATATCCTTGAGGGTGTCACCAATGCATTGAGTAGCTTTAGTGAGCCTGAAGTCTTGGTGGCAATGGCGGGAAACGCCACTGCAAAAATGACGATTAATACCTTTGCGTCTTGCGTCCGCGTATCACGTAGGCATGGGCAATTGCGCTTGTTTTTGTCTAATCGCGATGATTTGCCGCGTAGTCTTATCCCATCACTTTTTGCGTACTCAAATACACAAGAGCGCGAAATAATTGCCACCAAATTTGGCGTTGATGTTGATAAATTCTCTGATGTGGTTCGCCAAGCTGTCTTAGAGCAAACATCCGCTGAGCAAGAATTGCAACTCGACACCGAAGAGCTAAAAATCGCACAACTCGTCCACAAACTAGCCAAAGCAGAACAATTAAACCCGGCGTCCGTTATCAAAGCGGTTGCGCTTGAAAACATCCTATTGTTTGAACACAGCCTCGCCCAACTATCGGGCGTGCCTATCGATCAATTTCGATTGGCGGTTAAACGTAGCCCAAGCACAGCCATAGCTCTGGCTTGCCAAGCCGCCGGAATTGAACGAAGTGTGTTTCCATCTCTACATCGCAATTTAACTGAGCTTACCTATTTGAACGAAGCTTTAAGCGGTGATGTTGGCGCAAAAGCAGCCAAAGCATTTAGCGGCCATTCTTCGGCTGCGGCCACTGTGGCTTTGCGTTTGATGGCGCAAAATACTTGACATAACGGCTTAATAATTGCCACTAGCACTCATGGTAAAACCCTCCACAAAGCTTTTTAAGATTGCATTTACGGCCTCGAAAAACCCAAAAGCCCAAAAGGGTTTACGAGCGCTTCAAGAAGCCTATAGCGCGTGTCTGTCCGATACGCCCGACATCATCATCGCATTAGGTGGTGACGGGTTCATGTTAAAAACCTTACATCAGCAAATTAATACACAAATTCCAGTTTATGGCATGAACCGTGGATCGCTTGGCTTTTTAATGAATGATTTTGCTATTGATGGGTTAATGGAGCGTCTTAATCGAGCTGAAACTGCCGTACTTCGACCGTTGCGGATGACCGGTGAAACACTTGACGGAACAAAATTCGATCAGCTTGCCATCAATGAGGTGTCGTTGCTGCGCGAGTCCCATCAAACCGCGAAAATCCAAATTTCGGTAAACGGTATTGTTAGGATGGAAGAATTAATAGCAGACGGAGTACTGATTGCGACACCGGCTGGCAGTACCGCCTATAACCTATCCGCCCATGGCATGATTATCCCGTTGGATGCAAAAGTATTGGCGTTAACGCCAATCAGCGCGTTTCGTCCGCGCCGGTGGCGCGGTGCGCTTTTGGACCATAACAGCATCATACGGTTTGTTATCTGTGCCCCAAACAAACGAAAAGTCAGCGCAGTTGCCGACAATCGTGAGATACGAGATGTTCGATTTGTCGAAGTGCGGGAGAGTAAGTCTGCGGCGCTTAGTATATTATTTGATGAAGGCCGAACCTTAAGCGAACGAATTGCCATTGAGCAATTCCGAGCATAAAAAATAAAGAATATTCAGATTGTTAATAAGCCGCTAGGAGATTTGCACTACAGATAGAGCCTCACAATTATTTAGTGCTTCAATTAGCTACCCGAAAGAATATATTATGGCGCACCCCGCAAAAAACGGCGAACTTATCAAGGTACCAAATACCTTAAAAGTCAAAATTGGCGGCCAAATGGCAAAAGTCGATATGGCGGCCATCGCCAAAGCTGAAGCAGCCTTAGCTTCATTAAGTTCCAATTTTGACGATTGGATATCCGATGAGGTTACCAAGTTAGAGGCCGCAAGACGACAAGTAGGCGAAGATAAACTGTCCGGCCTAGCGGGCAAGCAGTTATTTAATTGCGCGCACGACCTTAAAGGGCTTGGCACCACCTATGGCTTTCCAATTGTAACCCAAATTGCCGATTCATTATCAAAAATAACTCAAACTCAAGAGCTACGTGAGCAGGCGCCATTGTTCTTAGTAGACGCGCATGTGGATACGATTCGAGCTGCTGTAAAAAGTAACATCAGAAATGTCGATCATCCCGTGGGTAAAATTCTCATTGCAGAACTTCGCAACAAGACCCAGGATTTCCTAGATACATTATAGAGCCATTTCTTACGAAGAAATTATCCCTTACGCCGCCTTCGACAAGGTATTGCGTGTGGTCGCAGAGAGCGCATCAAGCCGGTTAAGCAAATAATCCAACTCATCTTTTGGCAATCCTTGGAAACGAGTTAACACTCGTTCAATCATCCGTCGTGAAAAACGTTCACGGTCTAGATAACCGCCATCATATTCTAACTCGTGAATTATATCGATTCCTGTTCGAAAAATTGGATACAAACGACCCGGCAGGCCGGCCCGTTCAAAAATCGCTCGCAACCCCAATGTCCCACCATCATGGACCATCAACCAGGTTCGGGCATGCGCAATACCGGCTAGTTCAGCCATCGCCCATTCAACAAAACGGATATGCCCCATACACAGACCACGAACCATGATTGATGGGGTTAAGCGTCCGTTTAAATGTAATTGTTGCACAAATCGCTGCATATCCGTGGCTTTTCCGGCTTGATCAACTAGATCAATGGTGGCTCGTTCCCGTGCGCCCTCTGCGAGCTCAACAGCCAGTTGCGGTGGCAACTCATGACGCTTGGCCAAGCGATGTAGGGCCTCGTCACTGACCAATGCGACTAATTTTTCTGCTACATGTATCGGCAGAACCGCTCGTGAAATTAGTCCATCCGTTACTTTGGCGTTTTCACCAAAGCGGTTCAGAGCATCATCAAATGAATCATCGTTAAATTGCGCGCCATTATTGGCGGCAGCAACCGCAACCGCTGGCTCCCGTGCTTCGGCGGCAATGACTTTGACCACTGCGCGAGACACTGTTTTGCGCCCAGCTACGGCCATCTGGCGTGTTGCAGCGCCTGACCGAACAATATCAATTAAATCATCATCGGTTAACGCCGGAGACGAGGCCAAAATTGGTACGGCAATCGATTCGGCATCATTGGCGAGCTTACGAGCCAGATCCCGGGGTAAGTGTGGCGAATTTTGCAATGTAACTGCTAACGCACGGCGAACCAATTCGGCCGCATCATTGGCCATGACTTGCATGATGGCTTCGGCGCTTTGTCGTTCCATGCGCGATAACGGAGCTCGATCAATCACCCGACATAATTTATGTGCGGCAATCGCTCGATCGCCATCATCAGTCCCCTTGACCAATCGACGAATATCAGAATCAGTTAAACTAGAGCGCATCGCGGCAACAGACATAGCATTTTCTCCGAGGAAAATAATTTTTCAATTACATGATTATCTACGGTTATGCTTAACGGAAGGTTGCGTTAGCTCTTCATTTTTTATCAAAATGCTTTGGCGCTTCCGGTGCGGACAGTTCTGCTAATAATTGTACCAAAACTGGAGATAGTTGCAATAAGGGGGAGCGAACCCATCCGCCGCTCAATGGTTGAGCGAATGTTGCAGATGTTGATTGTGATGTTAGGTTATGTGTCGCCGAAATAGCTTGCGGTAATTTGGGCGTATCCGCCCCATGCAAACGGCCAAGTTCTGCGAATAGTTCCTGTGTGGTGCGCGCGGTGCCTTTTGCGGTGAAAAACACATGTTTATTTGCCGCAGCTTCTTTTGGAAATAGGAGCGCTGCGGATTGGTTAGGGGTGTTTGCAACCGCATGTAAAAGGGCGTTGGCGGTCCCTGCCCCAAGAAAATGTGCGGCATATAATTCAGTATCTGTGGGTGTACG
>JAESUG010000173.1 GCA_016763185.1 Robiginitomaculum sp.
ACCGATATCTTCGTAAAACTATTTTAGCATTTAGGTGAAGTTTGCCCCGCAAACAGGATGGCTTATTTGCCTGTTCTGTTGCGACTTAGGTTGTTATTATTTGCGGACTGCGCAAAATAAAAATACCACAAACCCACCAAACAATTTACTGCACGAATGCAAAGCCTCTGCTATGGTAAGACCTTGTTAACCCTTGCGCTATTGTGGGGCAACAACCTGGGAATGAGAAAATTATGGAAAAGTTCGGATACCCAAATCAAAAGCATGACAATATTGTCGACATTGAACCGATAAACCTGACCTCCAATCCTGGCCCCAACTCCGGTGATGTAACAGTTGCGCCATCAGACAGCGAAACCTCTAGTTCACAACATGTAACGGTTCCCACCCGTAACCCAAAATCAGGTGGTTGGATATTGCTTGGTGGAGGGTTTATTGCTTTGATGTGGAGCGCCGGAGCACTGGCCTACCTCGCAGGGATGATAGGTACATCTGGGCTGTTGGCGTTACCACCGCTTGCCATCGCCGGTTTGTTGTTTGGCACGTTGGGTCCGGCCTTGTTCATTATTGTGTTGGCTTGGGCGCTAACTGAGATTATTTCGTTTGCAAAGGCGGCTCGGCACATTGGGCAATTGGCCGAGCGCTTTTCAGATCCGGCCAAAGCCACCCGTGAAGATGCCACTGCAATGAGCACTGCCGTGCAAACACAGATCATCAAGATGAACAAAGCAGTAGAAGGCACCTTGGCCAGATTGGGGGCGATGGAGGAGGTATTGAACCACCATTCGGAAGCGTTTGAACAAGCAGAACAAAATGCTAGACAACATACCGACACTTTAATTAACGACCTGCGCCGTGAACGCGAAGCTGTCGGTGATCTGGCCGATCAACTTGATCACAAGGCCGCAGATATTGCCAAAGTCATCGCTGAGCAATCAAAAATGGTCGTTTCGGCGGCAGACATTGCTAATTCTCAAACCATTGAAGGCGCAAAAACACTGACAAAGGCAACCGAACATTTAGCAAATGCCGCCGCAAGAACTCGTTCTGAATCTTACGAAATATCAGCACAACTTATGGCCGGGGCCGATCAAATTGAGAACACGGCTAAAACCCTATCCGAAGCTCGCCACGATCTAGAGATCAGCGCTGGAGCGTTACAAGTTACGCAATCCAATGCAGCAGAAGTATTTAATGGACATAAAGGCGATGCTGCCAAGTTGATTGAAGCTTCCAGTATTTGTGCCGATCAGTTACAAACAGTTGCCAAAGAAAGTGCGCAAAATATGAAACGCACGCTGGATGAAACATTGGATCAAGCCCGACATTATACTTCAATCTTACGCGAAGAAGGTCGTTCCTTAGCCGAGAGCCATCAAGGAAAAACCAAAGAACTGAAAAATGCCGCCATTGAAGCTAAGAACGCACTTGATATCTATACAGATACCATTGCCAAACGCCTAGAACATACAAATGAAGCCAGTTTTTCTGCCGCGAGTTGGGCCGACAAAACCCTAGAGAAATTACAAGATGCCACGGGAGCCTTAGATCAACGCCTGCAAGCCTTGCCTGTCGTGGCTGATGCAACCGGGCGCAAAATCGAAGAGACGTTCCGTAACCGTCTTGCCGGCCTAAACGCGGCGGCATTGGCGGCCTCGAACGAAGCCAAGGGTATTGATGCGGCATTTCAGTCCCGCATTCAACAAAACTACGCATTACTATCAGACTTCATGTTAAAAATGGGCGTAACTGCGGCACCAAAATCTGGTCCGATTGAGGTACCCAATCCTTTGCCCGTGTCCACCGTGGAGCCGGCCAAGACAAGAGCACCCACACCGGAACCCGTTGCCGCGGTCGAGCCAAAACTAGAGCCAAAATTAGAACCAAAACCCACAAGCGACAAAGATGGATGGCGCTGGAAAGATGTATTGTCGCGCATTGACGGAACCCCGGCCCAAACCCAAAATCCAACTATCCAGTCGAATACCGTAGATCGCCTGGTGACGATTTTTCAAGAGCTGGACATTCAACCCGACCAATTGTTTGATGCGACCAGCTATCGCGCGGCGGCTTTGGCACGACTAACCCACGGCCACAAAGCCATGTCAGACGTAGTACGGGTCGATGCCGCTGCTATTATTGAACGACTACAAAGCGCCTTATACAACGACCCTGCATTACGAAATGATGCCGAATTATTTGTTACTGAACTGCGCCACAAAGTTGATCAAGCGGCCAATTCTGGCCAGCAAATGCATGTTGAAACTCATTTACGAACCGGTGATGGACCGGCCTATTTGCTACTTGAAGCGGCCCTGGTCTCGCAAAGCTGATTGTTGCGCGACCCAATCGCTGAGCTTAGATGCGGCACTATGGGCAGCCAGATCAATAGCGTTCACCACTTGGCCTAAGCGTATATCATTGGCGCGTGACGTAGCGCGAAAGGTTTCTTGTGCCAGCAACGTACGAGATTTGCGATCAATGATTTGAACCTGATACCGAACCACGGCCAAGGGTGCAGCTTCGGCCCCTTGGTCATACAAGGCTTCAAACGAGGTTAAACCCACGCGCAGCTCGATGGCCGTATCCACCCCATCCGCAGGCGCAACCACACGAATACCGGCCCGGATGGTTAACGTATCTGCGATAAGCTTTCGTAACATTTGCGGGGTCGGTGCCGCCCATCTCGCATCAGCGGCATAGGCAATGGAACGGTCATGACGAACCAAGGTCAGTCGATTGTTTTTCAACTCACGTTGCGCTTGCACCAACGGCAATAATATCACCAGTTCAGTATGCTTGCTATCCGACCCTGCGGACACATCAGACAGGCGATAAATATCCGGCCCCGGCCCGGCCTCAGGCAATAAAGAAATACATCCGGTTATGGCTGCGCACAAAGTTAGTAAGGCAAATGCTTTGATAGTCATCTTGGTACCTCCACTTCAGTTAGCGGCTCACCGGTGATAAACTCAGCAGGGTTACGATCTACTTCGTCGATCACCCGCTCCATGGCTTGCAACATCGTTCGCAAATCACCTAATGCCCGCGTTAATTCACCAAGCCCTTCGTACGAAAATTGTTCGATTGGGCCAGATATTTGGATAAGCAATTGGTTTGCCTGCTTCGATGCCGCCCGCAACTCGGTAGCGGCCCCATTAATTTGCGCGATCATATCCGTGGTATCGCCTTCAATCATATCGGTTCCGGCTACGCTAAGTTCGGTCATCGCGCTGGCCGCCGTTTCTATGCGGTTCGCGGCTTGGGTAATGGCCGTAAGCATTTCACTTATATCTTGTCCCAGGGTGTCTTGTTCTGCCAATTGCCCAGTAATTTCGTTAATATTTTTGAGGATTTGCGAAAATTCTATAATATTTTTCGTGCTTAACACTGCATTGATCCGAATAAGGGCGGTATTGGCGCTGAGCAAAACATCTTCACCACCGGCGACCAAGCCTTCGAGTTGGGCTTGCTTGGATGGAATTTGCGCGTAAAGATTGCCGTCCTTAGGGGTTAATTTATTGCTTTGGGCGGTGCCACCATAAATTTGGATATACGAAAGACCGGTAATGCCTTGGGGTTCCAACTGAGCATAGCTATCCTCTTTGACCGGCGTTTCGGTGAAAATTCGGATACGCGCCAACACAATATTGGTGTCTTTTGGGTCTAGTCGCAAATCATTGACCTCACCGACTTTGATGCCGTTAAAGCGCACTTCGCCAGATTGCGACAGGCCGCGCACTGGCCCTTGGAACACCACTTGATATTCGGAATACTCACGGTCGAAACTGATCTGCCCCAGCCAAATAACAAAAATAATGGCCGCCGCCGCCATTGCAAACACGAACGCACCGACCACAGCATATTTAGCATCAGATTCCATCTTCTTACGCTCCTATCCCCATTTGCCCATTTCCCCCAAGTGCAGCCCGTCCCCGTGGTCCGTGGAAATACTCTTTCACCCACGGATGGTTAGAGCGCAATAATTCGTTGATCGGAGCCACAATTTCAA
The DNA here is from genome assembly GCA_016763185.1 of Robiginitomaculum sp. Classification (GTDB taxonomy): domain Bacteria; phylum Pseudomonadota; class Alphaproteobacteria; order Caulobacterales; family Maricaulaceae; genus Robiginitomaculum_B. Next base: position 4,013 of record JAESUG010000173.1, read on the forward strand.
CTTTTTGATCGGCCAATACCGCCACCCGATCACAGATTGTATGCAAACTGTCCAAATCATGAGTTACCATAAACACAGTTAAACCCAATGTGGCCTTTAATTCCAAAATTAATTCATCAAATGCCGCCGCCGCAATCGGGTCCAAACCCGCCGTTGGTTCGTCCAAAAACAGTAATTCAGGGTCCAATGCCAAAGCCCGTGCGAGGGCCGCTCGTTTTCGCATGCCCCCCGAAAGCTCGGCAGGTAATTTCGCCCCGGCATCAGGCTCCAATCCGGCCAAAGAGATACGTAAATCCGCCAGCTCATTCATCAACCGATCGGACAAATCAGTATGCTCGCGCATCGGCGCTTTGACGTTTTCGCGCACACTAAGCGCCGAAAATAACGCTCCGTTTTGAAACAACACCCCCCAGCGCCGCGACAGGGCAATCAAGGCGCAAGGGCTTGCCGAAGCAATATCTGTCCCCAACACCCGAACCGTGCCGGCTTGTGGCTCGCGCAGCCCCAAAATCGTATTCATCAACACTGATTTTCCGGAACCAGAGCCGCCAACCAACCCCAACACCTCGCCGCGCATGACTTGCAGGTTCAGATCATGGTGAACCACATGGCTGCCAAAGGCGTTTTGCACCCCCGTCACCTCGATAATGGGGTCCAATGGCAGGCTCATATGTTTAGCTCCATATAAACCAACGCAAAAAGCGCATCAACCAGGATTATCGCAAACAGGGCTTGGACCACCGACATGGTGGTCCGTCGTCCTAATGATTCAACATTATTTTCCACCAACATTCCTTGTCGGCACCCGATCAAGGCAATGATCAGGGCAAACACCGGTGCTTTGGACATTCCGACCCAAAAATGTTTCACTTCAACCACTTCGACCAATCTGGCGATAAATAAGTTCAAACTAATCCCCAACTCGGCCCACGCTACCAATGCACCACCGATAATCCCCGAAACCATCGCCGCAAACACCAATAAGGGGAACATCAACACACACGCGATCACCCGTGGGACCACCAAGGCCTCGAACGGGTCAATGCCCAATACATTCATTGCGTCGATTTCTTGTTGCATTTTCATTGAACCAATTTGCGCCGTAAACGCCGAGTTCGAACGGCCCGCCAAAATTACTGCCGTAATCACCACTGCCATTTCACGCAGCATCATCACCCCGACCAAATCAACGGTAAATAGCGACATGCCCAAGCGCGATAACATATTGGCACTTAAAAATGCCATCACCGCGCCCATGAAAAACGATAATAAAGCGACAATCGGTAATGCGTTGATCCCGGCTTCTTCGGCAACACTCATAATCGAGGCCGGGCGCAAGCGCGATGGGTTCATACATGCACTACCCAAGGTTTGAAACAACCGACCGGCAAAGGCCATGGTCCCCACCAGATCTTGCCACATATCATCAATGGCTTGGCCAGCACGAATAAGTATATCCCGAAAATGGGGCCGTGATTTGGGCATCGGACAGACATTAGAATTGTCCAATGCCGCCAATATTAATTTGCGGGCATAGGGATGCTCGCCCTCAAAATGAAAATCACCATTCGGGTACGCCCCATCGCGAACCAGACGCGACAACACAAATGCACCAGCCATGTCAATCCGGCTCAATTGCGAAAAATCAAATACAATATTGATGGCCTGAGTTGCGTTGCGTAATTCCACGAGACGCTCGTCAACCAACGACAAGTCTTGGATCAGCCAATCCCCCGCCGGGATGACAAGCGTTTGCACTCCGCGCTCTTGAATAGTCAATTGCAATCCAGCATTTGCCATAGGCTTCTCTACCCTTGTTTGCTACACGCTAAAAGAGGCATAAACGCCTTACCCTACAATAGAGATAAAATGAGCACAGGCGCAAAACTTCAAATTTCTCATGAAAGCTGGCCCATTGCTGGTGGATTTCGCATTGCGCGCGGTGCAAAAACCCACGCCGACGTTCTGGTTGCCACCCTCACCGATGACAACGGTTTGCATGGCCGAGGCGAATGTGTGCCCTATGCTCGCTATGGCGAAAGCATTCCCAACGTCACGGCCCAAATCAACGCTATGTCGGCGGCCATCAATGACGGGTTGACCTGCGAGCAATTACAAAGCGCCCTGCCCGCTGGTGCCGCCCGAAATGCCCTTGATTGCGCCATGTGGGATTTACACAGCCAGCAAACCAGACAGCCGGTCTGGGCATTGGCGGGGGTATCCTCGCCGGATGCTGTCACCACCGCCTTTACCGTTTCTCTTGGCACTCCAGATGCAATGGCGACGGCGGCGGCATTCGTGCCACAGCGACCCGTGTTAAAAATAAAGCTGGCTGGAGATACGGCAGACAAGTTGCGGGTGCTGGCCATTGCCAATGCCCGACCTGATGCTGGTTTGATCTTGGATGGCAATGAAGGGTTTTCACTCGCCAGCTTACAGGCCTTGATCGAGCCATTACAGAAGCTGCGTATCCTGGCCATCGAACAGCCTTTGCCTGCCGGGGATGACGAAGCTTTGCGGGGCTTACACACGCCGTTTGCACTATGCGCTGATGAAAGCCTACACACCAGCGACGATTTGCCACGAATTTCAACGCTCTATGACATGATTAACGTAAAGCTGGATAAAACCGGTGGCTTGACCCATGCTTTGGCATTGGTAAACCAAGCGCAAAAACTGAATTTGCAGATCATGGTTGGTTGTATGGTAGCCACCTCATTGTCAATGGCCCCGGCTTTGCTAGTTGCAAACCATGCAGCATTGGTTGATTTGGACGGTCCGTTATTGCTGGAGCGCGATCGAAATGATGGATTGCTCTATGATGAAGCAGTAATCCCCAGCCAATCCAGCCCATTATGGGGCTATCCCCGGCGACGCTGAACCGTCATCAACCCAAGGCAAATCACGACACCTAATGCGGCGACAGATGCGGCCACCAAATAGCCATCTGCACCGGATTTGGCATATAATATTCCAGAAACCGCAAACCCAACCCCAAACGACAAACCTGCGGTAATTGAAGAGTTTACCGCTTGCGCACCGGCCAACAAGCGCTCCGGTGTGTGTTGCTGTAAATATGCCATCATCCCCAAATTGGTCATGGCGGCACTAAACCCGTGCAAAACCTGCCAGCCTATCAATGCACCTAACTCCGGATCGCTCGATAATGCCACCCAACGCACCAATGCCGCCACCGCGCCAATCAGCAATAACACCAACGGCGAAGCCAATTTACGAAACCAAGGCGAAAGATTAAACAATATCACTTCAAAAAACACACCCCAAGCAAACAACGCGCCGATCAATAAACCGGAAAATCCCGCCGCCGACCATAATAAGGCGCTAAATCCATAAAAGAACGCATGGCTGGCCTGTACCAAAAACGTCACCAGCAATGCAGTGGCCACATCGGGACGCGCACAAAACAACAAAGCATCACGCAATCGTTGATGCGCCTTGTCATCATCAATCAGCTCATCCGGTGCGGTTGTCACTTGTGGTAAAAACCAGGCGCTAATCGCCAGCAACAATCCGGCCCCCACAGCCCAACTTAGCAACATCTCGCTACCAAACTCGGCGATCAACCATCCACAAGACAAAGTGCCGACAATAAAGGCCGCAGAACCCGCACTGCGTACAGGACCATATTGGACAATGCCGCGCCGCTCTAATGCCATCGCCAATGCATCGGCTAACGGTACCAAGGGCGCATAAGCCGTGCCAAGGGCCAAGCCCAACAACACGAATAAGACCGGATTAGAAAACGGCGCATGGGCGACAAAAATTACCATTGCCGCCAAAGCTGCCCAACGTAGAATTTTGGGAATATGCGACGGATGGCCCGCTTGCGCTGCCACCAATGGCCCAGCAAAAAACCGAGCCAACGCCCCAGCGCCCAAGGCATAGCCAATCCACTCGCCACCAACACCACGGCCCGCAAACCAAACCGGTAAAAATGCAAATGTCCCGCCCAACCCCAAAAATAAGGCACCATAAAAAACAGCAATGCGAACGGATGCAGACATGAGTTTCTATTGGCCGGTTTTTGCTGGTTTGGCTAGAGGGATATGTGTAAATTCGTGGTAAGTCTCTATCATCCCAACATTTGTCACTCCATGACCCTCTCTCATTTGTTACCCCACGACCTCACCCAAACTTGTCACCCCACGACTCCTTAAGTCTGTCACCCCACGACTTGTTCGGGGGGTCCATAGTGCACCATGAAAATGCATGAAGAGCTGGACCCCCCGAACAAGTTGTGGG
>JAESUG010000174.1 GCA_016763185.1 Robiginitomaculum sp.
AGCAAGTGATTGATGATGTGATCAGCTCGGCATTTGGTTCCGCCGGTCAGCGCTGTAGCGCCTTGCGGGTCTTGTTGCTTCCCGTGGAAACGGCATCCACAATCCTTGCTGGCTTAGCCGGTGCGATGGGCGAGTTGGACATTGGTGATCCCGCCTTGCCAGACACGGATATGGGACCCGTCATAGACCGTGCCGCGCACGATAATTTACAAATCCATTTGCAACAAACAACCATCAAAAGTGGTCTGGTTGTACAAATAGAAACCGAACAAAAACCCGGATTTTTCTTCGGGCCAGCCTTGGTCCAGATCACTTCTTTGGCTTGTATTGAACGAGAGGTATTCGGCCCGATATTACATGTGTTACCCTATGAGGCCAAGGATTTAGATGGGCTTTTGGAAGAGCTGGCGGCCAAGGGTTATGGACTGACTTTGGGTGTACATTCAAGAATTAGCAGCTTTGCCGAACGGGTCCGCCAAAAAGTTCCGGTTGGGAATATCTATGTAAATCGTTCGATGATCGGTGCAGTGGTCGGGGTTCAGCCGTTTGGCGGTCATGGGCTTTCGGGTACCGGCCCCAAGGCTGGTGGCCCACACTATTTGTTCAGATTTGCCAGAGAACAGGTGGTTAGTGTGAACATCACAGCGCAAGGTGGTGATCCGGAACTACTCAACCTGATCTGATACTTTTAGGGCCTTTTCTTGAAGTTAGGTGATGAAAGTTTGACAAGGTATTGCTTCCAATAGTTTTTCTACCCATGGGGGTATTGTTAAGCTCAAAAATGACGGTCGGCTTGGTCATGAAATCAAATAAAACCAACATAAAAATTAAAAAATTGCTTCCTGTTTTTCAGTGCGTTAACCCTTCAGTAATAAAAAAAGCAATTTTTTTGACCTCTACATATTGACCCTATAGCCGAACCCAAACACTATATGTTGTGTTGAAAACAAAACTTCGGCATTTCAGATCACTCTGAACAATATTGGGTGCGCCAAAACACCGGCGCGCCTGCGGGAAAATTGTGTCGGGTAGTTGCACAGGCACAGGGGGGATAAAGGGAATATGTTAGGTACGAAAACGCATTCGGCAGCCGTAAAATTTGAAGACGAAACGGCTGTGGTTGCACCGGCCCATAATCTTGTAAGCGGCAAATTAGAACCGGTTCTAGAACTGGTGCCAAACATAGAAATGGATCATTCGCGTGATGATCTACTTACCGATTTTGGCAAAGCCACATTAACGGACCGCTATCTTCTACCTGGCGAAACCTATCAAGATATGTTTGCGCGGGTATCTAGCGCCTATGCCGATGATGCAGAGCATGCCCAACGTCTGTATGATTATATGTCGAAACTTTGGTTTATGCCGGCTACGCCTATATTGTCGAACGGCGGTGCCAAACGGGGGCTTCCGATCTCTTGTTTTTTAAATTCAGTCAGCGATTCGTTGGATGGGATTGTTGAAACTTGGAATGAAAATGTTTGGTTGGCCTCTAATGGTGGCGGTATTGGTACCTATTGGGGCCGGGTGCGCTCCATTGGTGAGAAGGTGGGTCAAAAAGGCGAGACCGCAGGGATTATCCCGTTTGTTCGCGTGATGGATTCGCTCACCTTGGCCATTTCTCAAGGCTCCTTACGCCGTGGCTCTGCGGCCGTTTATTTGGATATTCATCACCCAGAGATCGAAGAGTTTTTGGAAATTCGCAAACCATCTGGCGACTTCAATCGCAAAAGTTTAAACCTACATCATGGGATCAATATTTGTGATGAGTTTATGCGCGCCGTAGAGGCCGGGGATAAGTTTTCCCTACGCAGCCCCAAAACCAATGAGCCGTTACGCGAAGTAGATGCTCGTGCTTTGTGGCAAAAGGTGTTGGAGTTGCGTATTCAAACTGGCGAGCCGTATATTATTTTCTCGGACACCGTAAATCGGGCGATGCCCAAGCACCAAAAAGACCTTGGATTATCCGTCAAACAGTCCAATTTGTGCGCCGAAATTATGCTGCACACAGGCCCGGATCATTTGGGTGTTGAGCGCACGGCGGTTTGTTGTTTGTCTTCGCTAAACGCCGAGAAATTTTTCGAATGGCGCGAGGACGAAACCTTTATCGAGGACATTTACCGGTTCTTGGATAATGTATTACAAAGCTTTATCGACACCGCGCCTACGGCAATGGATCGGGCCAAGTATTCGGCTCAGCGTGAGCGTTCGGTTGGCCTTGGGTTGATGGGGTTCCACACATTTTTGCAACAACAAAATGTGGCGTTCGAATCAGCGCCAGCTAAGTCGTGGAATTTGCAAATGTTCAAACATATTCGCCGCGCCGCCGATGCGGCATCGCATCAATTGGCCCTTGAGCGCGGCCCGTGCGAGGATGCGGCTGATGCCGGGTTGATGGTACGATTTTCGCACAAATTGGCCGTTGCGCCCACTGCATCTATTTCGATTATTTGCGGTGGAACCTCAGCCGGGATTGAACCCATTCCAGCCAATATTTACACCCACAAGACTTTATCCGGCTCGTTTACAGTAAAAAATCCGGTTTTGGTCAAATTGTTTACGGTCAAGGGGATCAATACGCCCGAAATTTGGACATCTATTTTGGAGCATGAAGGTTCGGTCCAGCATCTTGATGAGCTGGATGAGATGGAGAAAAGCTTGTTCAAAACCGCGTTTGAATTGGATCAACGTTGGCTGGTCGAACATGCGGCAGACCGAGCAAAATTTATCTGCCAATCACAGTCGGTTAATTTATTTCTTCTCGGTGATGTCAGCAAATGGGATTTGCACATGCTGCATTGGAAAGCCTGGGAAAGCGGGGTTAAATCGCTGTATTATTGTCGTTCAAAATCAGTACAGCGAACGGCGTTTGCCAATAGTCAAACCCAAGCTCCTGACGTAAAATTAGTGGCAGAACCGATTGACTATGAAGAATGTTTGGCCTGCCAGTAACCATTTAACTTATTGAATCTATGTACTCATATTCTATTTTGTTGGATAAAATACCAAAAGTTGCAATTTATTAAATGATTGAACGTATCTTGGTTGAATGAAGATTGAACTGCGTGCCTTACAATCAACAGTGAAGCCTGTTACCAAAGCCTTGATCCTTGTGGGCACGCTTGGCGTTGCTGGCTGTTCGCATCATTGGTTGGGAAACAAATCCAGTGAAGTAAATTTGACGGCACAACAGACAGCGTCTGCGCAACTAGCGCAAAATGTACAATTAGGCTTGTCACCTAGGAAAGCCATTAACGGCTATGACTTGCTCCAAGAGACCTCTACGCCTTCGAGTACCGTTCGCTCTCGTACGGCATCGGGTGTTCGTTATGATCTGAGCCGGTTGCAATCACGAACCATCCACATTTTACCAAAGACGGCAAACCAAGACACAAACCAAGGCTGGTCAGCCCAACTTTATCAGTCGCGAGAGCATTTGGGCCGAGAAAATGGCCAACAAGTTCGGTTGGCCAAAATAGATCATTTTTTGGGTCAGGACCGATTTGCAGATGAGCAAGGTATTGCCATCGGCTATCGAAAAAGCTTTGTTGCCGACAATGCGTTGGGTTCGTTCGATGTCGGCATTACCCCGCGAGCCAGATTTGCGTTTGGACCCGAAGGTAGTGCCACCCGGGTTGGTGCATTGGTTTCTATTGGTAAAAATTTACGCGAACCCAGAGCCAGCTCTAGCAATTGGTACGTGTTTATCGGCGGCGGTGCCGAGGCCTTAACCTATGAGCCGGGGGCCACCCGTTCGCTGAGTGATAGTTTGCGTCTCGAAGAGAAAACCTTGGTCGGTGACGGCCAAGCCGGAATTGCCATACGCGTGGGTCGGGCCAATATTTCCTTGGCCTATATCCGACGTGAAGTAGATGTTTACTCGCGTATTCGCGAACTAAACTCCACCGATGTTGAGAACTTTGCCGGATTGACTTTGACTTTTGGGCGATAAAAAATTTTCAAAATAGCACGGCAAAAAAATAATCACCGAATTTTGAAGTTATCTGCAGTACAAAAGCCAGCATAAAACGCTTCACACCCACAGATATGGTCAGTTGCGCAAATGCGCGTCTCACTGCACATCCCATATTTGTAACGATATTCACCATGTCAAAGAGCCAAGCCCAGCCTTAAACTGCTGGTTTTCCTCATGATTGTAGTGCTTTGATTGATGGCGGGGATACAGATGGCTTATCCCCAACGCTTATGCGCCAATATATCAAATTTCTGGATATATATGGCGTTTATTGGCGTTTTACTATGATTATTGATGAATAATTACCGGTACATGGCACGGGGAGCCAACCCGTTGACAGCTATCTTTGTACAAAATTTTGGTTCAAGGTTTGTTGGCGTTTTACCAAAATAATCCCAATTATTTTTCCCCAAACCAACCTATGTTATTCCTTGTGGCCATATTATCATCAACACCGATGCCAACCGGTCCTTAGGTTTAATCCGGGGCCCAGCTCTTTGGAAAATTTCTCAATCGCCAAAACCTACCCCGGTTTCAGCGCGGTGACAGTTGGCCTAAGCTGGCTAACTTACCGCCGGCGGCGCAACCCAAGCCATGCAAAGCCTAGGGGGAACAAGATGACGTTTAGCCATATCAGCCAACGCTCAATCGCGATAATTTGCGAGCGAAAGCCGTGGCGAACCCCTCGCAATTGCTGGCGGGTTTCAAGTAATTCCTGGGCGATCTGGGCTTGGGCCTTGGGGTTTTCGGCCATTTCAGTGGTGAGCTGATCTTGCAACAAATGTAAGCGATTTTCTTCGGTTTGTAATTGTTGTTGGGCGTGTTCGCGCATGGTTTCAATTTTGTGCAAAGGTCGGTTCATCTGTCCCTTGGGGGCCAAATTGATCAGCTCAGGCGCGTGGATCATAACGTCCAAAGCCGTCATCATAAAGCGGCCATTATCGGCCAATTCCTGCCAGCCAAATACCGGATCGGTTTGCCCGTAAAACTGATCGTCAATAAAATCAGTATCGGCTATC
>JAESUG010000175.1 GCA_016763185.1 Robiginitomaculum sp.
TACCTATTTTGGCGCCTCTTACTTTCGTCTCCCTCCGGCTTGACCGGAGGGTCCAGTCTTTTGGGAAGCCGTGATAGGGCGCGAAGAACTGGACCCCGGATCAAGTCCGGGGACTGTGTGTGTTGTGGTGCTAGATTTTTCATTACCTATTTTGGCGCCTCTTACTTTCGTCTCCCTTCGGCTTGACCGGAGGGTCCAGTCTTTTGGGAAAGCCGTGGTGGGGCACGAAGAACTGGGCCCCCCGAACAAGTCGTGGAGTGACAGGTGGTGGAGGTCGTGGAGTGACAGACGGGTGGGCCGTGGGGTGACAAAAGAGAAGGGGTCGCAGAGTGATAATGGAAGAGATGGTTGTGAGCGTGAAAACGCAAGAGGGGGTCGTGGAGTGACGAGCCGGCGAAATAATAGCCCACGGATAGCGATGAACCGCGCCATACCCCATTGCCAGTATCAGCAATAACTCGCCGTTTGATTTGTATAAAACGCCATAAAAAACCAAAAAACGCCAATACCGCCAAAGACTGGCACATAAAATCCGAGGATAAGCCTTAGGTATTCACCTGTCCTAAACAACCGCTAAAATACCAATGAAAACGGGTTATCTAATGACCGGTTTTGGCTCTTTGACATGGTAAACTGTACACATACAAGGATACCCGTTGGTTACGGCACAAGGCGCTTTATTGTCGCCACTTGGTGTTCAAAGCGATTTTAGACAATTGATTTCCACGGGGAGAATACCTCAAACTCCGCACAATCTTTTTTACTTGGCCGTTTTTTACTTGGCCGGATGAGTTTTGTATCTGTCACATCGGCGCGCGCTAGGTTCTAGCCTTTACGGCATATATCGGCGTAAAAAAACGTGCTCGGCGGTCTTAAAAAGTTTAGCCTTTGCCAAAGGCTGCGGCCAATTGAGCGTGTTGATCTGAGACATTGTTTGTGGGGCCTTCGCGGCCTTTAGCGCCGTAGATCTGGTTGTCGAGGCGACTGATGCGTTCAAATACTTGGTCGGTGCGGGTGATTAAGTCGCGTAAGGTTTCTGGAGTTTGTTCGTCGGCTAGGCTTGATTTTCGGATGCTGTCGGTGCCCAGCCGGTATTTGTCATTACAGGCATCGGCAATGGTCATTTCTTCTTCGCGTACGGCGCGTTGGACAAGCAGCCAACTGGCGATTTGCATGAGGCGGGTGGTTAAGCGCATGCTCTCACCGGCATAGGCCAAGGCACCGGCCCGTGGCAACGCACGTGATTCTTCGCGGCCCGGGCCATCAAGGTAGGCTGCCGCTTCTTCGACCAAATCCATGCCTTCGCGAAAATTTCGAGAAAAAATTTCAGAGGCCGTGAAATTATTTAGTCGGGCAGCAAAATTATCAGTCATGGTTTTGGTTCCGTCTCATAAAGGAGCAATAATGAATTTGTTGACGATCCTGTGCAAGCATCTTGCCAATTTCTTTAAGATTTTCCAAACAAAGCGTTCGCAGCATCCAATCCAGCGGTTTTTTGGCTATATATTTGTTCAATTCGGTGAATTTCTTGCTTGAATAGCGAAATTCGCTCCCGTAGCTCCTCCACCGAGCAATCATACAGATCATCACCAACAGCAGGTGATTTTGTGGTTTTTGGTAGGTCATCTTCGTTGGTCATCGCCACTGCCTACGCTCGCGCTACATCTCATTTATCAACCTAAATACCTTAAATCTTCGCAAATGACCAGCCTCAAGAAGCACTAGGCGTTGTCAGCGCCAAACTCAAAACTCTTGAATTTCGGTCAAATCATTGCTGGCGGGTTTGTGACAAAACCTTAGGATGACTACTTTGCAATTTGGAAAAACCATTCTATAATCACGTCGAATACGGAAAATTGCCAATTTGGTTAGCTTCCGCTCAACCAGCCCGGCTGATCAAGCCGGGCTTGTCTGGTTTGGAGAACCTCGATGACTGATATTCTGATGCCCAAAGCAACCGCTGTCTGGTTGATCGACAACACGTCGCTAACCTTTGGCCAGATCGCCGCTTTTTGTAGCCTTCACCCATTGGAGGTCAAAGGGATCGCCGATGGCGATGTCGCCCAAGGCGTGCGCGGCCTGGACCCGATCAGCGGCAGTCAATTGACCCGCGCTGAAATTGCAACTGCCGAGGAAAATGCGGAGTATCGTATGGTCGCTGTGGTTCCTAAGCATATTGATAAAATGATCAACCGGCGCAAAACGCCACGCTATACACCGGTTTCACGTCGGCAAAACCGCCCAGACTCAATTGCTTGGTTGGTCAGAAACCATCCGGAAGTATCTGATGCCCAAATTTCAAAACTGATCGGTACCACAAAACCTACCATTATGTCGGTGCGCGATCGTTCTCATTGGAATGCGTCACAAATTAAACCAGTGGACCCGGTGTCTGTTGGCTTGTGTACGCAAATTGATCTTGATGGTGTCGTGCAATTGGCTGCCGAGAAAAAACGTAAAATGGATGAAAAAGCCGGCATTGTCGCCGACCCAGTAGAAACCGATGCCTTGGCACCAACCGATGATCGGGTGGCTATAGAAGAACCGGTTATCCCCAAAGACGAAAGTGCCGCGACCGTATTTGGCGCATTTTCAGATGATGCCAAACCATCTGGCGACGAAGAAGAATAAAGCTTGTGGCGCAGGTTATGCGGGCTCGACCGTGTAGTTTAACGCCAGTCGCCCGCCATCGGCATACAAGCATTGCCCGGTGATATAGCTGGCATCAGCAGAGGCTAGAAACTGGACAATTCCGGCAATTTCATCAGGCTCGGCAATATGACCCAGCGGGGTGCGAGATAGAATTTTCTGTTTTGCATCTGGATTGTCAGCCACGGCTTTTAGGATATCCGTATTTACGCTACCGGGACCTACCGCATTGACCCGGATACCATAGGGCGCAAGGGTTAAGGCCATGGCTTTGGTCATCTGGTTCAAACCGCCTTTGGTGGTGACATAGGCCAATTGATCAGCGATTGCCATCACGGCATTGACCGAACTCATATTGATAATGGCATACTGGCTCAAATAGGTACGATTGCTATCTTGTTCGGTTTCAATTTGGGCGACCATTTGTTTGGCTGCTTCTCTGGCCACCAAAAAACTACCGCGTAGATTAATGCCCATCACATGATCATAATCATCTAGTTCCAGCGATAAAATATTGCCCGCAGCAACCACCCCGGCATTATTGACCAACACGTCCAGACGGCCAAAGCTGGAGCGGATCTGGGCGAATAAATTTCGAACTGAGAGCAAATCACTGACATCACAATGGACAAAAAGCACGGCATCGGCCTCGGTGCTCAGATCGTGGGCAGCAGCGTTTCCAGCTATTTCATCCATATCGGCAATGATGACTTTGGCTTTTTGCCCCGTAAATCTGCGGGCGCAGGCTAGGCCGATCCCCTTTGCGCCACCGGTAATTAACACCACTCGTTCGTTGGCCATAGTGTATCCTTTGGCACCGAGGTTAGGTGCCAAACCTTTTATTGTGGGCGGGGTCGTTGGTTTAGTTTTGTTGCTTTAAATACGATACTTGTTCTTTTAATCGAAGTTTTTGTTTTTTGAGCGCAGAAATATGCATTGGATCGTGGGCGGGTCGTTTTAGTTCTTCTGTGATTTTGGTTTCCAAATGTGCGTGCCGGTTATCAAGTTCCCGAATTCGCGCTTGCATAGACATGTGCATCTCCTTGCGTATGGTAAGGCTGTCAGTATGACAGATTTTGATGTATGCGTCACATCAAAACTGGTTCTGAGGTAAAAAAAATGTCAAAATCCTTACATTCCCTACCCATTGTCATCGGTGTTTCCGGCGCTTCGGGCAGTGTTTTTGCAATTCGGTTGCTGCAAATCTTAGCCGAACTTGATGTGCCGACCCATTTGGTGATGAGCAAAGCAGCAGAGCTAGCGTTGTCATACGAGACTGATTATCGGGCGGCTGATGTCAAAGCTTTGGCCAATACCGTCTACAAAGTTCAAGATGTTGGTGCTGCGATCTCATCCGGTTCTTTTCAAACCCAAGGCATGATCATTGCGCCTTGTTCGGTTCGCACATGGTCCGAAATTGCCACCGGTGTCACCTCGTCTTTGTTAACTCGTGCGGCGGATGTAACCTTAAAAGAAAAGCGGCCTTTGGTGCTGATGGTGCGCGAAACGCCGTTACATGTCGGGCATTTACGCTCGCTGACTGCCTTGGCCGAAATGGGGGCGACGATTGCCCCGCCCGTACCGGCTTTTTATCTAAAACCACAGAATTTGGAAGAAATGGTGGATCAAACCCTCATTCGTGTGCTAGACAGCTTTGGCTTGGCACCGATAACCGCTAAGCGTTGGACGCCTTGATGCTTTGGCTTTTTAGGGGACACCGCCCGTGAATTTTTTTGACGATACGGACGACGGGGCCGGCCAACTTGCTGCCCTGCACGAAGAGCATCGCGATCTGGACAGCGCGATCACGGCGTTGGTTGAAACCAGTATCGCCGACCAGCTAAAAATCGCGAGACTAAAGAAACGCAAGCTGGCACTCAAAGACCAAATCGCCAAACTACATACCCAAACCATCCCTGATATTATCGCGTAACCCAAAGCCTGCGCCCAATTGCCCGCCTCAACCCCAGGCCTTCCGCGGCTCTTGCTGCGCAAGCTCGACTGAGCGCCGGGCGGTCAGCCCGCCCCGCCTACGGCGCTCTCTTCGCGCCGCAAGACAGAAAAGCACGCGGAACCCCCACCTCTGAACCCAGCTCCTCAACCATACCCTCAACCCCAGGCCTTCCGCGGCTCTTGCTCCGCAAGCTCGACTGAGCGTCGGGCGGTCAACCCGCCCCGCCTACGGCGCTCTCTTCGCGCCGCGAGACAGAAAAGCACGCGGAACCCCCACCTCTGAACCCAGCTCCTCAACCACACCCTCAATCCCAGGCCTTCCGCGGCTCTTGCTGCGCAAGCTCGACTGAGCGCCGGGCGGTCAGCCCGCCCGGTCGGAGGCGCTCTCTTCGCGCCGCGAGACAGAAAAGCACGCGGAACCCCCACCTCTGAACCCAGCTCCTCAACCACACCCTCAACCCCACCTCTGCCGCGAAGATACAGCTTGGTCTTCGAGGATGTCTTGCAGGGGGGACTTACCCGTGCTATGTCGCCGCCGAACAGATGAAATATTCGATTCTAGTCATCGAATATTCTAAAAAAATCTGTGCAAAAACAAACGGTTACTAGCTGGACTCTTTCTTGGGGTTTGGCGCTTTAGCAAAGAGTGGTTTTGGGTGTCTGACCAGCAAGTAAATTCAGCCAGTGCGGCAAATCGATATGGTGCTGCTATTTTTGAGCTGGCCAGTGAAGGTAAAAACCTTGCGCGGGTCAAAAAAGAGTTGATGGCACTGCAATCCTTGTTAGCAAAGTCGTCTGAGTTGTCGGCGGTATTGGCTTCGCCTCTGATCAAGGCGGCACAAAAAAATGCAGTGCTACAAGACATTACAAAACATGCCAAATTTACACCGTTAATTGGTAATTTCATCGGCGTGATTTGTGCAAATGGTCGCGCGGCTGAGCTATCAGATATTGTTACGGCATTGGTGGTGAGAATTGAACTTGCTGCTGGAACGCTTCGGGCCAATGCCAAAACGGCACAAGCCCTAAGCGCGAAGCAAAAAGTCAATTTGGAAGCCGGTTTGAAGAAAACTTTGGGCCGTACGGTAAAATTAAACACAGAGGTCGATCGTCGACTGCTGGGTGGATTGGTCGTTCAGATCGGTTCGGTTATGTTTGACAGTTCCTTAAAAACGCAACTTGAGGGACTAAAACTTGCGATGAAAGAAAGTTAGAGCTTATGGATATTCGGGCCGCGGAAATTTCCGCAATCTTGAAAAAACAAATCAAAGGATATGAGGCATCAGCGGAAGTTTCCGATGTGGGTCAGGTTCTTTCTGTCGGTGACGGTATTGCCAGGGTCTATGGCCTTGACGAAGTAAAAGCCGGTGAAATGGTTGAGTTTCCAGGCGGTATCAAAGGCATGGCGCTAAATCTGGAGCGCGATAATGTTGGTGTTGTTATCTTCGGCGAAGACCGGGGTATCAAAGAAGGCGATACCGTAAAGTGCCTTGGTGAAATTGTCGATGTTCCGGCGGGACGTGGTCTGTTGGGCCGCGTGGTCAATGCCTTAGGCGAGCCGATTGACGCCAAAGGGCCGGTGGCGAGCAAAGACCGCCGCCGGGTTGATGTCAAAGCGCCGGGTATTATTCCGCGTAAATCCGTACACGAACCAATGGCAACCGGCATTAAAGCGATTGATGCGCTGATCCCTGTGGGCCGTGGTCAGCGCGAGTTGATCATTGGTGACCGCCAAACTGGTAAAACCGCGATTGCGATTGATACCATTATCAATCAGAAAAAAATCAACGAAGGCAATGATGAAAGCCAAAAGCTGTATTGTGTGTATGTGGCGATCGGTCAAAAGCGCTCAACAGTGGCACAAATCGTTAAAACGCTCGAAGAAAATGGCGCGATGGAATACACCATTGTGGTTTCTGCCACTGCGTCTGAACCAGCGCCCATGCAGTATCTGGCCCCGTTTGCCGGTTGTGCCATGGCCGAATGGTTCCGCGATCAGGGCATGCATGCTCTGATTGTGTATGATGATCTGTCCAAGCAAGCCGTGGCCTATCGTCAGATGTCCCTATTGCTGCGCCGACCACCGGGCCGCGAGGCTTATCCGGGCGATGTGTTTTATCTGCATTCGCGCCTGTTGGAGCGCGCAGCGAAATTAAACGAAGCCAATGGTTCTGGTTCGATGACGGCGTTGCCGATCATTGAAACCCAAGCCAATGACGTGTCCGCCTATATTCCAACCAATGTGATCTCAATCACTGATGGTCAAATATTCTTGGAAACAGATCTGTTCTACCAAGGTATTCGGCCCGCTTTGAACGTTGGTTTGTCGGTAAGCCGGGTAGGTTCAGCGGCCCAAACCAAAATTATGAAAAAAGTAGCTGGTCCGGTAAAAGGCGAATTGGCTCAATATCGCGAAATGGCTGCTTTTTCTAAATTTGGTTCGGATTTGGATGCCTCCACCCAGGCGATGTTGGCCCGTGGTGAGCGGTTGACCGAGCTGTTGAAGCAACCCCAGTTTTCACCATTATCCTTGGCAGAGCAAGTGTGCGCGATTTATGCAGGCACCCGTGGCTATCTTGATAAAATTGCGGTGGCTGATGTTGGCCGGTTCGAAGCAGAAATGTTGCGTACCATGCATGCGGAACATGCCAGCTTAATGGCTGAAATTGACACCAAACGCGAGCTTACCAAAGAGATCGAGGCTGGCATACGGGCGGCACTTGATACGTTTGCCGGGCATTTTGCGTGAATAGGCTGAAGGTGTAAGGACCAAGCAGATGGCTAGTCTCAAAGAATTTCGCAATCGGATCGACAGTGTAAAGTCGACGCAAAAAATCACCAAAGCCATGCAAATGGTGGCGGCGGCAAAGCTGCGCCGGGCGCAAGAATCAGTAGAAAACGCCCGTCCTTACGCCGCCAGAATGAGTGCAGTGGTTGCGAATTTGTCAAACTCGATGACGGAACAACTCGATGCGCCGAAACTGCTTGTGGGCACCGGTAAAACCGAAATTCACCTTGTGGTGGTTGCCAGTGCCGACCGTGGATTATGCGGTGGTTTTAATAGCGCAATTGCTAGGCGTGGGCGTGAAATGATCTCTGGCTTGTTGCGTGACGGCAAGCAAGTAAAAATTCTATGCATTGGGGTCAAAGCCCACGAGCAGCTCCGCCGGTTTTATGACAAGCAAATCATCGACGTTATTTCTTTGCGTGAACACAAACATATTGACAGCACCATTGCAGCTTCAATCGCTGCGCGGATTTTGCAACTGTTTGAGGCGGGTGAGTTTGATGTTTGCACCTTGGTGTTTTCAAAATTTATCAATGTGATGAGCCAAACACCAACCGCAAAAGTTTTAATCCCTGCTACCGAAGGGCTGTCGGATCATCCAGAACAACCCGATTTAAACGGCGCGTGCTACACATATGAGCCAGATGAAGAAGAAATTCTACAAGTTCTACTACCCCGAAATTTAACGACCCAAATTTTCCAAGCGTTGTTAGAGAACGTCGCCGGAGAAATGGGTTCCAAAATGACCGCCATGGACAATGCAACGCGCAATGCCGGCGAGATGATTGACAAACTAACCCTGCAATACAACCGCAAGCGCCAGAGCATGATCACGACCGAATTGATCGAGATCATCGCCGGTGCCGAAGCTATCTAGGAATAGGTGAGAAACAATATGGCCACTACGAAACCCGCAGCACCCAAAAAAGCAGCTGCTAAAAAACCTGCTGCAAAAAAAGCTCCTGCAAAAAAGACTCCGGTCAAGAAACCTGCCGCAATAAAGGCCACGGGCCGCGTTGTCCAAGTTATTGGCGCGGTGGTTGATGTGGAATTTACCGGCGAGTTGCCAAATATTCTAAACGCCTTGGAAACGGTCAATGAGGGCAAAACTTTGGTTCTCGAAGTTTCCCAGCATTTGGGCGAAAACACGGTGCGTTGCATTGCGATGGATGCGACCGAAGGCTTGGTGCGCGGCGCGCCGGTTTCTGACCGTGGCGAGCCGATCATGGTTCCTGTTGGCCCCGCTACTTTGGGCCGGATCATGAATGTAATTGGCGAGCCAATTGACGAAGCTGGCCCAATTATTTCAGAATTTCGTGGCTCCATCCACAAAGATGCCCCGGCCTTTGCTGACCAAAGCACGGATGCTGAAATATTGGTAACGGGTATCAAGGTTATCGACTTGCTTTGCCCATATGCCAAGGGTGGTAAAATTGGCCTGTTTGGTGGTGCCGGTGTTGGCAAAACCGTGCTGATTATGGAGCTGATCAACAATATCGCCAAAGCTCATTCCGGGTATTCGGTATTTGCTGGTGTTGGCGAGCGGACCCGTGAGGGCAATGATCTATATTGGGAAATGATCGAGAGTAAGGTAAATATTGAAGGCGGCGGCGGTGATAGCCGTTGTTCATTGGTTTATGGCCAAATGAACGAGCCTCCAGGCGCACGGGCGCGGGTGGCGTTGACCGGGTTGGCGCAGGCTGAATATTTTCGCGATGAAGAAGGCAAAGACGTGTTGTTCTTTGTTGATAATATTTTCCGCTTTACCCAAGCCGGTTCCGAAGTGTCGGCGCTGTTGGGCCGTATTCCTTCTGCTGTGGGCTATCAGCCAACGTTGGCCACTGATATGGGCCAATTGCAAGAGCGAATTACTTCAACTCACAAGGGTTCCATCACTTCGGTACAGGCGATTTACGTACCAGCCGATGATTTAACCGATCCTGCGCCAGCTGCTTCCTTTGCCCATTTGGATGCGACCACGGTTCTAAACCGTGCGATCTCGGAAAAAGGTATTTACCCGGCGGTTGATCCGTTGGACAGTACATCACGGATTATGGAACCACGGGTCATTGGCGACGAGCATTACCAAACTGCCCGCCGGGTACAAGAAGTGTTACAACAATACAAAGCCTTGCAAGACATTATCGCTATTTTGGGCATGGACGAGCTGTCCGAAGCCGACAAATTGGTGGTTAGCCGAGCCCGTAAAGTAGAGCGCTTCTTGTCACAGCCATTTCATGTGGCCGAGATTTTCACTGGCTCCCCCGGTATTTTGGTCGACATCAAAGATACCATTGCTGGCTTTAAGGGCTTGGTTGAAGGTGAGTATGATCATCTACCAGAACAAGCTTTTTACATGGTTGGCAACATGGCGGATGCCATCAAAAAAGCCGAACGGATGGCCACAGAAGCTGCTTAGAAGGCGAAACGGCTTTAGGATTGAACCATGACTGATAAACTGCACTTCTCGCTAGTCTCCCCGGAAAAAGAACTTTTTTCGGGCGAGGTAGACAGTGTTACCGTTCCCGGTTCCGAAGGTGATTTTGGGGTGTATCCGAACCATATGCCGGTGATGACCACCATTCGCCCCGGTGCCATTAGTGTGATGGATGGCGAGGCGGAACGGCGGATTTATATTATGGGCGGGTTTGCCGATGTCACGCCGGAGGGCTTGATCATATTGGCCGAAGAAGCCATTGAATTGGCGGACTTGGACGTCAAACAACTTGCCCAAGACATTACCGATGTCAACGAAGACCTGCGTGACGCGGACACCGAAGAAAAGCAAGAAGCGGCCAGTGAACGCCTTGTGTATTTACAACGCTTGCAAAGCGCCCTGAACCCGTAATTTGCAGGTTACATGTGCCCAGCCTGTTGCCGGTGCGATTACCAATTTTCATGAAACTAGCCTTGTCCAGTGAAGTGTCTCGTGTAGCCAAAACGTAATGGTGTTGGCAATCACGGGGATGTGAAACGCATTTTTAGCCACCCACTCTTTTATTTGCCTTAAAAACGCCTATCTAATTCTCTATAAGATAAAAGCCTAAAAAAGGTAGGAGAAGTTATGACCAGTTTATTGCCCGTAGCTCTGACCCCGGAAGCCTCGCTTTCACGGTATTTAAGCGAAATTCGCAAGTTTCCAATGCTGGAAAAGGGCGAAGAATTTATGCTGGCTAGATCTTGGAAAGAACATGAGGACAGCGATGCGGCTCATAAAATGGTCACGTCGCATTTACGACTTGTGGCAAAAATTGCGATGGGCTATCGCGGTTATGGCCTACCCATTGGTGAAATTATCTCCGAAGGCAATGTCGGGTTAATGCAAGCAGTCAAGAAGTTTGAACCAGAAAAAGGCTTTCGGCTGGCAACCTATGCGATGTGGTGGATTAGAGCCTCGAACCAAGAATATGTTTTGCGTTCTTGGTCTTTGGTGAAAATGGGCACCACTGCCGCCCAGAAGAAATTATTTTTCAATCTGCGCCGGATGAAAGGTCAGATGAAAGCCATTGATGAGGGTGATCTACGCCCTGACCAAGTGGAAATTATTGCGACCAAACTAGGCGTTACCAAAACCGAAGTTATTTCGATGAACGGGCGAATGTCAGGACCCGATGCTTCGCTAAACGCGCCAATTCGTTCCGAAGATGGTGATGCTGGGCAATGGCAAGACTGGTTGGAAGACGAAAACCAAATTGACCAAGAAACTCATGTTGCTGAAACTGACGAGCTGTCGGCCCGCATGGAATTACTGCAAAACGCCATGCAAGGGTTAAATGAGCGTGAACAGCAAATCATCCAACAGCGCAAATTGTCAGATGAACCGAAAACCCTCGAACAGCTCGCGCAAGTTTATAGTATCAGCCGCGAACGAGTTCGCCAAATTGAAGTGCGGGCGTTCGAAAAACTACAATCCGCAATGCTAAGCGCTGCTGCCGAACAAGGCGTGGGCCCGGTGATAAACTAGCAGTCTCGACGTTTTCCTTTGCATGGGCACTGCCGATCTGACCCGATACGCGGATGAAGATACGGGGTGTTTAGGGTAGCGTGGAGCTTATATTATGGCGATGAAGCCCGCATTATTGGCCGCTGCTTTGCGCCCGCCCGCGTAACATGGTGGTAGCGGCGCCGACATCACCGTTATGGTTGGCAATATAGGCGGTGATCTCGCTTCGTTGTTGTACGGCCAACCAAATGCCAAAAGCTTCTAAGTCGATGACTTTGGACACGCCGTCTTTGGTTTGAACGCGCCACCTTACTCGCAATGGTTTTTCCACGGCACCGCCGGAAATCATGGTACTGACCACGGCATCACCGGGCTTGCGATCGATGGAGCCAGTAATGGTGAAGGTTTCGCCGCCATATTGCGATAAGCTATTTTGATAAATCCCTTTAGCGTACAGGGTAAACGCGGTTTGAAAATCTGTCAAAACCTTTGGGTCAAGCCGACGGGCATATTTACCCAGCGCGAAGCGGGAAACCTTACGGATATCAACGATTTGGTCAATGAACGTGCCAAATTGTTCAGAGCGAGTTGCTTCATCTAGTTCTTGATTGCTTAATATCGCCAAACCGGCAACGGATTGTTGTTGCACAAAGGCCTCTTCAACCGGACCGGCAATGGCTTTCGCCCCGTGACTTAACAAGGAAAAAACGATAAGAAAAAATAAGCTAACCTTGGTTTTATTCATCATCAAACTCTTCAAAATCTGGTAGCTCGTCAACGTCAACCGCACCATTTCTAATCGCATTGGCCCGTGATTGCTCATAAAGCGAGCGATAGGCCGCATATTGATCGACCGAAGTTTCTTCCAAATTATCAATTAAATCAATAGCTCGTGTGCGCTGGTCCAAGCTATTTGTGCCAAACCGAGTGCTTTGCACAATCAAAGAGCCATCATAGCGAACCACGCTAAAAGGATGGGTGAAGGTGTCGACTATCAATCCGGTGGTATCGCGAACGTTTGATGGCCCAAGCAAGGGCAACACCGTATACGGGCCGGGACCCACACCCCAAACGGCCAAGGTTTGACCAAAATCTTCCGCGTAAATTGGAATACCCATATCGGTTGCCGGATCAAACAAGCCCGCAATGCCAATGGTTGAGTTCACCGCAAACCGAATAATCGTCGTAAATGCTGCCTCCGGGCGACCTTGCAGCACGTTATTGAACAGATCGGTTGGCGCTCGCAAATTGTTGAGTACATTGTGTAACCCATCACGCGCTGGTTTGGGGGCTGTGTCCCGATACCCTTTGGCCACCGGTTCCAAAACTGAGCGATCAAGCGATAAATTGGTGTCAAACATTTGGCGGTTATACCCCGCCCAAGGGTCACCGGCTGGAGCGGTGCTGGCACAGGCCGTTAGGACAAACAAACTACAAACTAAAGCTAATCGAGTAAGCACGGGCGGCACCTCTATGTGGGGAATAGGCGATTTCAACAAATTCAGGCAGAAGTAATCAGGCGAATATGGCAGTTTAGCGGCGATTTTCAAGGTTTCGAACCTGCTTGCACGAAAAATTGTTGATTGATATATAAAGATATCTTTATATAAGGTATAATATGGTTTGGAAAGACACCAATTATGGATGAACTCGTTCGAGCTTTACGCGCTATTGCGGAGCCAACCCGCTTGCGGATTGCGGCGTTGTTGGCTGTTGGTGAGCTGACGGTTAGTGAACTGACCCAGATTTTAGGCCAAAGCCAGCCGCGGGTATCGCGCCATGTGGGTTTGTTGGTCGATGCTCAAATTGTCGAACGTCTGCCCGAAGGCACATGGGTGTTTTCGCGTCTGGTGATGGATACGCAGTTAAGTGATCTAGTGCGAGCTGCCATTGCAACCATGTCGGTGTCGGACCCGGTGCTGGTCCGAGATCGCGAACGCTTGGCATTGGTAAATGCAGACCGCGCTGCCAGCGCCGCGCTTTATTTTGGCAAAGCGGCCGCGGATTGGGATCAAATTCGCTCGCTTCATTTGGCCGAAGCCGATGTCGAGGCGGCACTGTTGGGCGCAGTTGGTGATGGGCCGTTTGCACAGATGCTGGATATCGGTACCGGCTCAGGCCGCATGCTTGAAATATTTGCACCGCGAATTGGCAAGGGGTTGGGTGTGGATCTAAGCCGTGAAATGCTGAACTTTGCCCGTTCAAAGTTACAAGACATCACTCATTGTTCGGTGCAACAAGCCGATCTGTTCTCGCTGCCCATCGCGGATGCCAGTCAAGACCTTGTCACCGTGCACCAGGTTTTACACTATTTGGTGGATCCAGCCGCAGCGCTCATCGAGGCGGCCCGTGTGTTAAAACCAGATGGCATATTGGCCTTGGTAGATTTTGCCCCACACCAATGTGAATTTTTGCGCGAAAAACATGCCCACCGTCGACTTGGTTTCACCGAACAAGAGATCGGACACTGGGTGAGTGATGCTGGTTTGAGCATAGGCCAAACACTTTCCTTAAGCCCTTCGCAACCTAAAATCGGCAAACCATCTCTAACCGTTAAAATCTGGACCGCGACCAAGGAGCGCTCTGTGCCATGACGAAAAGCCCAGCGTCCTCACGCCCAATTGAGGTTTCCTTTGAGTTCTTTCCGCCGAAAACCCCGGCAATGGAGGAAAAATTATGGCAGTCGGTCAAAAAGCTGGCGCCGCTCAAGCCTAATTTTATGTCTGTCACCTATGGGGCAGGGGGCACGACCCGTGAACGGACGCGCAAAACGGTTGTACAAATGGCTGCCGAGACCGGTATATCGGTTGCGGCACATCTGACCTGTGTTGACGCGGATGCCAGTGAAATTGACGAAGTTGTTCGAACCTATCGGGCGGCGGGCATTCGTCATATTGTAGCGTTACGCGGGGATCCGACTTCGGGAATTGATGGTGCATACCAACCCGCGGCCAAGGGCTATGCCTATGCCTCCGATTTGGTGGCAGCGCTAAAATCATCTGGGGATACAGTGGTTAGTGTGGCGGCCTATCCTGAACGCCATCCAGAATCAGCGAACTGGCAAGACGAGCTGGATAACTTGAAGCGCAAAGTCGATGCCGGTGCCGATCAAGCGATTACTCAGTTTGGCTTTGAGCCGGGACAGATGATTGATTTTGTTGAGCGTGTGCGCGCTGCTGGTATCAATATTCCAGTGGTGCCGGGGATTATGCTCCAGCCTAATTTTACCGGTTTGGTGCGGATGGCAAAAATGTGTGGCGCTCGCATTCCAAAATGGATGTTTGATCAATTTGAAGGCACGGAAGACGATCTGATTACCCGCCAATTGCTGACCGCAAATATTGCTGCGGACTATTGTACTACGCTGCAACAAGCAGGGTTTCACCGGTTTCATTTTTATACCTTAAACAACGCTGATTTTGCCTATGCCACCTGTCGGGTGCTGGGCATAAAGCCAAAACGGGAAACTTCAAAATGAATCGAGCGCAAAGATTGTTGAAATTTGAGGCCAAGCTAAAATCGGGCATTGGGGTCATTGATGGCGCGATGGGTACGTCCATCCAAACATTGCGGTTAGGTGAAAAGCAATTTCGCGGCGATGTGTTCGCTAGCTGGCCAACGTCGTTACAAGGTGACAACGATCTTTTGAACCTGACCCAGCCAGATGTGATCCGCCAAATCCATCGAGACTTTCTGGTGGCCGGAGCCGACCTGATTGAAACCAATACATTTAACGCCACCAGCATCAGCCAAGCCGACTATGGGTTACAAGAATGGGCACCAAAAATCGCCGAAGCCGGAGCCAGAATTGCCAGAGAAATCGCCGACGAGTTTGAGGCACAACACCCGGATCGTGCGGCCTTGGTCGGCGGCGCAATGGGGCCCTTGAGCAAAACCTTGTCCCTGTCCCCAAAAGTTGAAGACCCCGGATTTCGCGAAGTCACCTTTGAACAAGTTCGCCAAGCCTATTTCGAACAAGCCAGTGCGATGATCCCGTATGTGGACTTTTTGATCATCGAAACTGTTTTCGATACCCTCAATGCCAAAGCCGCGATCAGCGCAATTGTGGCAGCCAATGCTCAAGCCAAAACAGATGTGCCGGTGATTATTTCGGGCACGATTACGGACGGTTCTGGGCGGACATTATCCGGCCAAACAACCGAAGCATTTTGGATATCCATTGCCCATGCAAACCCGTGGGCGGTTGGGCTGAACTGTGCATTGGGGGCCAAGGAAATGCGGCCTCATATTGCGGATTTGGCTAGAGCTGCGGATTGCCGAATTATTGCGTTTCCCAATGCAGGCCTGCCCAATGCCTTTGGGGAGTATGACGAAACGCCGGAAACCACGGCTCTGCATTTGAGTGAGTGGGCCGAAGATGGCTTGGTAAATTTGGTGGGTGGGTGTTGCGGGACAACTTCGGCGCATATCGCCGCGATTGCCGAAGCTGTAGCTGGGTTAAAACCACGAATGATCCCAACGCCACCTACGGCATTGCGGTTGTCCGGCTTAGAACCTTTTGTGTTGGAGGTGTAAAACATGGACAAAATTCACGATCAACTTAACGAAAAACTCATTGAGTTCATCAAGCAACAAAAAATATTTTTTGTCGCGAGCGCGCCGCTTGCAGCTGATGGCCTGATCAATCTCTCGCCCAAGGGCTATGATAGTATTGTCGTGCTGAACCCCACCACAATTGCGTGGATTGACCTAGGTGGCTCTGGTATTGAAACCTTGGCCCATACCAAGGAAAATGGTCGGATGACCTTGATGTTCTGTGCATTTGAAGGATCAGCTAATATCTTACGTCTACATGGCAAGGCGCAGGTCAGTCAATTTGATGATCCTGATTTTGCCAAGTTGATGGCTTTGTTTCCGGCGCACGGCCGCGCTCGAAATATTTTTACTCTTAGCATTGAGCGCATTGCCGAGAGTTGCGGTTGGGGTGTGCCGTTTTTCGAGTTCACATCCGAACGTGAACAATTAAAACGCTATGTGGATAATCCGGCTCTCAGCACTGACAAATGGGTCGAAAAACGCCAACGTACAAACGCCGTTAGCTTGGACGGATTACCGGGCATTGTCACCCATAGTAAATCGGAAAAACCGTGACCCAGAACACCGCCAACTTCATCAATATCGGCGAACGCACCAATGTCTCTGGCTCGGCCAAGTTTAAGCGCTTGATCGTTGATGGAGAATATGAAGCCGCTTTGTCTGTCGCCCGCGAGCAAGTAGAAAATGGCGCACAGATCATCGACATTAATATGGATGATGGTTTGCTAGATGGCGTCGATGCCATGACCAAGTTTTTGAACTTGATCGCTGCCGAGCCGGACATTTCGCGGGTGCCGGTGATGCTGGACAGCTCCCGTTGGGAAGTGATCCATGCTGGCCTGCAATGCTTGCAAGGCAAAGGCGTGGTCAATTCCATTTCGATGAAAGAGGGCGAAGCAGATTTTTTAGACAAAGCCAGGATCATCCGCACTTTTGGTGCCGCCGTGGTGGTGATGGCCTTTGACGAGAAGGGCCAAGCCGACACCGAAGACCGCAAAGTGGAAATTTGCACCCGCGCCTATTACTTGCTGGTCGGTGATGGCTTTGCGCCGCAAGACATTATTTTTGACCCTAATATTTTTGCCGTCGCCACTGGTTTGTCTGAACACGATCGCTATGGATTGGACTTCATCAATGCCACGAGAAGGATCAAGGCGGACCTGCCTTTTGTTCGCATATCTGGTGGCTTGTCAAATTTATCGTTTTCATTTCGTGGCAATGAACCGGTGCGCCGGGCCATGCATTCAGTATTTTTATACCATGCGATCAAAGCCGGCCTCGATATGGCGATCGTCAATGCCGGACAGTTAGATATTTACGACGATATCGAACCGCAGCTACGAAATGCCGCCGAAGACGTGATCTTAAACCGCAATCCAGACGCTTCAGAAACCTTGTTGCAGATCGCCGAGCAATATCGCGGCGGTGCCAATACTGCCAAAGCCAGCCGCCGTGATTTATCATGGCGCAAAGGCACTGTTGCCGAACGCCTAAAGCATGCATTGGTGCGCGGTGTTACCGAATTTATCGTCGAAGACACCGAAGAAGCCAGAGCCGCCGCCGACAAACCCTTGCACGTCATCGAAGGTCCGTTAATGGACGGCATGAACGCCGTCGGCGATCTGTTCGGAGCCGGCAAGATGTTTTTGCCGCAAGTGGTAAAATCAGCGCGGGTGATGAAAGCTGCCGTCGCCCATTTGCTGCCGTTTTTGGAAGAAGAAAAACAATTGTCCGGCCTTGCGGATATGTCGAACGGAAAAATTTTACTGGCGACGGTCAAAGGCGATGTCCATGATATTGGCAAGAATATCGTCGGCGTTGTGCTGCAATGTAATGGCTATGAGATCATTGATTTGGGCGTGATGGTACCGTGCGATACGATTTTACGCACTGCCCGCGAAGAAAATGTTGATGCCATTGGTTTGTCCGGATTGATCACACCAAGCCTTGAAGAAATGATCCATGTCGCCGCCGAAATGGAACGCGGCGGGTGGGACAAGCCGTTGCTGATCGGTGGTGCGACCACCTCGCCAACCCATACCGCGGTGAAAATTGAACCGGCCTATACCCGCGGCTCAACCACCTATGTCGCCGATGCTAGCCGGGCGGTGGGGGTGGTGCGGACCTTGCTCTCAGATGAAGCTCGCGAACCATTTGTCAAACAAACCAGAGAAGATTACGCCCGTATTCGCGAATCTCACAAAAAGGGCCGTGGAGCCAAACCGCGCATTCGACTGGAGGCAGCGCGGGCGCGGGCGATGAAAATCAACTGGGCGGGCTATACCCCCCCTAGGCCCAAAACCAACCGAGCATTGGTGATTGATAATTGGCGGTTAGAAGACCTGGTGCCCTTTATCGATTGGACGCCGTTTTTTGCTTCTTGGGACATTAAGGGCCGGTATCCACAAATTCTCGACAACCCGATTGTCGGGTCTGAGGCCAAACAATTACTGGCCGATGCCAAGCAAATGTTGGACCGACTTGTGCGCGAACGCTGGTTACAACCTCGTGCTGTGCTGGATTTTTGGCCGGCCAATTCGGTCGGTGATGACATTGTGTTGTGGGATGATGAAGCTCGCGAAGTGCCGCTGGCGACCTTCCACACCTTGCGCCAACAAATGCCAAAAGACACCGGCAAACCCAATTTTGCCTTGTCCGATTTTGTCGCCCCTCGCGATCGCGACATACCCGATTGGATCGGTGGATTTGTGGTCAGCGCCGGTCATGGCGAAGCCGAACGCGCCCAACAATTTCGTAATGCGAATGATGATTACAGTTCGATCATGTTAAAGTCACTGGCCGACCGGTTGCCCGAAGCCTTGGCCGAAGCCCTGCACGCCAAAGTGCGCCGCGAGTTATGGGGATATGCCACCGATGAAAAAATCACCAGCAGCCAAATGATCCAAGAACAATACGAAGGCATCCGTCCGGCGCCGGGCTACCCATCGCAACCGGATCACACAGAAAAACGCACTTTGTTCGAATTACTACAGGCCAAAAGTCGGATCGGTGTTGCTCTTACCGAAAGCTGTGCGATGACCCCGCCAGCCAGTGTTTCTGGGTTATATTTCTCCCATCCTGAGGCTGTCTATTTCGCCGTCGGGAAAATTAGCAAAGACCAAGTCGAAGATTACGCGACGCGCAAAGGCATATCTTTATCCGAAGCCGAGCGCTGGCTTGCCCCGATCTTGGCCTATACCTAATAAGCTCTTGTGAAGCAGAACGTGCAGCAGTAGTTTGCGCTCCAGTTTCAACAAAGCTAAGGTGAAATTGGCTCAAATGCTGACGGTAATTCTTGGTTGATACAAAGGAAAACACGATGATGAATAGGACGAAGTTTATCGGTACAGCGCTGCTCATAAGTTTGTGCGTTACCGCCTGTGGCGATGGTACAAATCAGGCAACAGAAGAAGATAAGTCTGCAGAAAACAAACCGGTAATCCAAGAAGTTGCGATACTATCTGATTGTGCGTCGTTGACGCAAACCCAGTTTAATGATCGTGGTCAGGCCAATTGCGCGTTCGTGTCTGATGACGATCCTAGGTGGCGCTTTGAAGTGCGATATGGCGAACCAACAACGGGTGAGCGCGAAGAAGATATCTCGATAGCAATTGATGTCATTGATGATGGGGGTCGTATAGTAATGGCGATTGAAGAAACAGCCCAATTTACGTCTGGGCTGCCTTTGCTTTTTGATTTGGACGAAGACGGACGAAGTGAACTATTGGTGCCGCTGATGACCGGCAATGTGAACACGGTTTATGCTGTTTGGCAGGGCAAAATAGATGAACCGCCTTACATACGCGTCGGCGAAGTCTCAGGCGTTGCTTTTCAAACCCATCAAGACGGCCTGTTTAGCGTGGCGGCAAGATCAAGTGCTGTCTCGTGGGTCATCACCTATTTCAAAATGACTGAAGGCCAGCTCGCCCCGATCGCTACAACCTCAATCGAGTTACCAGATGCCGAGGATGACATCGAAACCTGTACGATAACCGACAATGGCGGACTGGAGTTAGTCGGACTAACATTGGAGCAAGCCCGTACACAGTTTTGCGACGCCGGCTAACCGCACCATCACTCACACTAAATGACCTATTGCTAAGCACAACCAACAGCATTAACTTGCGCCCCGCATAAGGAGAGGTGCCAGAGTGGTCGAATGGGGCGGTCTCGAAAACCGTTGAGCGTGTGAGCGTTCCCAGGGTTCGAATCCCTGTCTCTCCGCCATTGCTCTTTGTTTTTATTATACATTTTCTCTAAATAGCGCATTGTTACCATAATAGAACCCAAAACTGGATTTTCTATACGTTGGATTATTACGTTCAGATAGCACTGCAATTCCTATTTATACCTCAATTGATGAATCCTGAGCCAGCACGCTAAGTCACTGCATTTACAGTACAAAGCATTTGCGATAATGTGCCCGCATTGGGAAAAGGCGGGAGTGCAGATAATGTTGCAAACTCTTATGGGCAATATGGCAGCAAATACTCCCCCAACAGCATTAACAATCCTTATTGGTATTATGGTAGTCCGTATTCATCTAAGTACGCCAATATCCCATTCTGTCAGTAAAAACTGACTTAGCACATCACAACGCCTCTAGTCGTTTGGCCATTGCTTTAATTGCTTGCGAGTTGGCACAAAATATCCTTGCGGTATAATGAATATTGGTTATTTCTGTTGGGATAGTGAGCTTGGATATGAATGAGTTGGATTGGCGTTTGGTATTTGCGGGGCGCGAGAGCGAGCTTGAGGCGCTTAAAGCGAGTTGGCAAAAGGTCAAATCCGGGAACGGGCCGCATCTGCATGTAGTACGCGCCGAACGGGGCATGGGCAAAACCCGGCTGGTGCAAGAGCTGTACCGCTATCTTTCTAGTCATGAAGACCCGGACGATTATTGGCCCGACGGTTTGTCATTTATCGGCAAAGCATTATTGCCGGGGCCAGACCCAAGGATTGATCCGGTTGCCAAATCCCATTTTGACGGCTTTACCCTCAAAGACCGCCCTATGCCGTTTTTGTGGTGGGGACTTCGTCTGGCAGATCCGTGGCAACGCAATGCCATTCGTTCAGGCCTGCGCGACCATATGCAGAGCCTTGATCCGCATCTGCAAAATGCGGAATACGCCAAAGCCTGGAAGGCGCTGGACAAAGGTTTGCTTGAACTTGCAAAAGACACGGCTCAAGATGAAGGTATCGAATTGACTGCTGAAATAATCGCTTCGGCCATTCCATTTGCATCATTGGTGGTTAAGGTTTTAAAAGCGGGCGTTGGCGTCCTTAAAAATCGTAAAAAACGCCAAGAGTTAGCCGCAGATTTTGCACAACAAACCATCAAAAGTATAGCCGTCAAAGATGATGACAGCTTAAACGAAATCGCGCTTAACAAAATCCGGATGGTGTTAAAAGAGCAAAGTAAAGACGCTTTTCTTCCGGTGATTTTATTTGTCGATGATGCCCAATTTGCCTCCAAAGCTGGCGATAGTGGCACTCTTCGGTTTTTAGGGGATATCTGGAGCTATGCCACTGGCCTGAAACTACCATTATTGCTGATCGCAACCCATTGGGATGCAGAATGGCAAAGCGGTATGGAAAATCCCGATGAAATCTGTTTTGCCGCGCATTTTTCGCCCGACCAGGCAAATATCAAAGACCGGTTCAGCCAGTCCGTGCTCACCAGTGATGTTGAATTGCTGGCCATGGTGCAGGCCGGCCTGCCGGATTTGTTGCCTGATGACCATGCACTCTTATTGAAGAAATCGGATGGCAACCCGCAATTATTGTTCGAGTTGATTGATAAAGTGAGGCGCTCTCGCGCCTGGGTCGAGCGCGCTTCCGGGAAGCTTTCGGATTCGGGACGACAAGCCATTCGCACCGGGGTGTTTGATACCCACAGCCTGATTGTCGAACGGCTGGACGACCCAGAGCGCACACCCGTAGCAGTTCGCGATGCGGTGGTTTTGGGATCGACCATCGGTATGGAGTTTATGCAAAATATCATTATGTTGGCGGCAGAAAAACTCAAGCTTGATTTGTCACAAACCGCCCTGTCGGATGCCGATACGCCGCACCGGTTTATCAATTTGCAAGAGGGCGGGCTCGCCGCCTTTATCCAGCGCGCTGCCCGCGATGCGGCCCACTCGTTAAGCGAGCAATATATTGGCCCAAAAGCCGATATCGATGCGGCTCTGGCCCAAGCGGCCGAAACCTTGGCGCAAGACGATACAGCGCCACAAGCGGAGCGTATGACGGCTCGCGGCCTGCAAATTGGCCTGGGTGAGCATTCGGACGATCCGGCCAAGCGTCTCGTAGCCGCCAAAGCCA
>JAESUG010000176.1 GCA_016763185.1 Robiginitomaculum sp.
ACGCGGTGGACCGGCGCTCAGTCCCGGTGAAATTCCGTTACGCGGTGGACCGGCGCTCAGTCCCGGTGAAATTCCGTTACGCGGTGGACCGGCGCTCAGCCCCGGCGAAATTCCGTTACGCGGTGGAGCGGCGCTCAGCCCCGGTGAAATTCCGGTGCGTACAGCTCCACCACCATCGCAAGCGGCGCTTCTTTCTAGTGCTGCTCCAACCATACCGATCCCGGCTTCCTCGGTGCCGAGCGCAGGTACACCGGCAAAACCCGCAACTACAGGGCCGAAGCTCACCGGTGCTGTCGCGCCGATATCCACACCGACAAATGTCGTATCTTTGGCAAACTTTGTCTCAAATTTTATACCAACAAGCCCGCAATTTGGTGGCGATTTTAGCGCTACCACCGAGAATTTTGTTGATAGCGTAACGGCCAGTACCAGCGTCAACCGTGGGGCGGTCGGGACAACGAATTTGATAACCGGCGTGGCGGTACAGGCGAGCGCATCAAGGATTGGCGCCGAAGCTGTGGAAAAATTTGCGGCCCGTTTGGCTAGCCGAGCGGCCAATGGCTCAAGCAAGTTTGAGATGCGTCTTGATCCACCGCAGTTGGGACGGATTGAAGTAAAGATAGAGGTAACAAGCGATAATCGGGTGCAAGCGGTGCTCAGCGCCGAACATCCGGATGTATTGCAAGACCTGCAACGAGGCGCCGATGCGCTGCGCCGGGCATTGCTTGCCGAAGGGTTTGATCTTGGCTCCAACGATCTGGAGTTTCACCTAGAGCAGCAAGGCCAAGATACCGAACAACAACTGGACCCGGAAGCCGAAATTGATGGCCAAGCTTTGGCTCAAATTATGGACAGCGCACTTGCAAACCAGTTCACCGAAATTGACACCGGCTACGGCTATTGGCTGGTGCGCGATGTTAAATTGGATATTCGCGCTTAAAAAAGCGCATAAGGAGACTAGATCATGACAGCTATTAGCTCGATCGGACAAAATATCACAAGCTCAACCTTGCAGGATTCTGTAACCGGGTTGGCTGATAATTTTGATACATTTTTGACGTTGTTGACGACGCAACTACAAAACCAAGACCCGCTTAGCCCGCTGGACTCCAGCGAGTTCGTCGGTCAATTGGTACAATTTTCCGGGGTTGAACAGCAAATCGCCCAGAACCGAAATTTGGAAACCCTAGTTAGTCAAAGCGCAGTTACCTCATCGACCGCCGCGGTTTCATTTATTGGGAAACAAGTAGCATTATCGACGACCACGTCTTCCTTGCAAGATGGTTCTGCCCAATGGTCATATGCCTTAAACCGGCCCGCCACAGCTACATCAATAGTCATTTCCGATAGTGATGGCAAAGTGGTTTTCACCGGCACCGGCCAAACCGGAAATGGTGTACATGAATTTAACTGGGATGGCCGTGATAACTCTGGCCAACTATTGGCCGATGGCGCGTATTCCGCCCAAATTACAGCCCGTGACGAAACCGGCGCTGCGATCGGTGTGGCAACCTCAATTACTGGAATTGTTACCGGTGTTGATTTTGCCAATGGCGAGCCAGCTTTGTTGTTGGGAACCATTCGAGCCTCATTTTCAGATATTCTTTCGGTTCGCCAAGTTGAAACCCAACTTAGTGAAGACATTTAACATCTAATCTATTTCACGGGGTGCAGAATAGTTACCCTCAACACTCAACAGCAGAAGCTCCTATCAACAAGCGTCAAATAATAAAGGAGCGCAACCATGTCATTATATGCAGCCTTAAATATCGGGGTTCAGGGTCTACGGGCCAATTCAAACGCCCTGTCCGGCATTTCAAATAATATCGCCAATATCAACACGGTGGGTTATAAACGCACCCGAACTGATTTTTCGGCACTGGTCTCTTCACAAACCCAACAAGTGCTAAACGCAGGCGGCGGGGTGTCAGTTGAAGGCCGGCGGCAAATCTCGCAAGCGGGGTTAATCCAGTCAGCCTCATCAACCACTGATCTTGCCATTGCTGGCAATGGGTTTTTTGCAGTTTCAAGCACGGCCAACTCAACCGGCCCAACAGATAGCTTACTCTATACACGGGCCGGAGCGTTTACGCCGGATGAAAATGGTAATCTTAGAAATACCGCAGGCTATTTCCTCCAAGGTTGGCAGCCAGAGGCTGATGGTACATTTAATGCCAACTCCACCGATGTTGGGGCATTATCCACAGTGAATATTTCCGGGGTTGGTGGCCTGTCTGAGGCGACGACAACAGTAGGCTTAAACGGTAATTTACTGGCCAGCCAAGCGATCTCGGTAGATGCGGCTACATATAGTGCGGGTGCCAGTGCTTCTAATTTAGCCTCCGGTGGGATCACCCCTGATTTTGTCCGCTCCATTCAGGTTTTTGATAGTCTAGGCGGCGTGCGGAACTTAAATGTCGGGTTCCTAAAACATGCAACCCAAGCCAATACATGGCATGCGGAGATCTACGCCTCGCCGGCTAGTGATGTCGAGACTGGCGCTGGTTTGGTCGATGGGCAAATTGCCGTTGGCAATGTGGTGTTTAACGCGGATGGTACCATTGATACTGCCAGCTCTACCTTACCCGCTTCTTTGAGTATATTGGCCTCTGACTCAGGTGCCCCTGGTGCCGGTGCGGTACGTTGGGCTGCCGGTGAGGGGATCGCGGCGCAAACTCTTGCTTTGGGTTTGAGTGGAGCCAATGGCGCGGGTGGCTTGACCCAGTTTGATGCGCCTTCGGTGTTTAACTCGGTTGATGTCAATGGTTCGGTGTTTGGAAATTTGATCGGCGTGGCCATTGATAATGATGGCTTTGTTTCGGCGAATTTCTCAAACGGTATTTCCAGACAGATTTACCAGCTTCCGGTGGCGACGTTTATCAATCCAAATGGATTGATCGCTGAGGACGGAGATGCATACCGGGCTTCCGCACAATCAGGTGCCTTTTCCTTACGCCAAGCCGGTCAAGCCGCAGGCTCGATTAGTTCACAAGCCCTAGAAGGCTCTAATGTTGACCTGGCGCAAGAGTTTACGGATCTGATCTCGGTACAACGAGCGTATTCGGCCTCGTCGAAGATTATTACCACCGCCGACGAGATGCTCGATGAGCTGATCCGGATCAAACGATAAATAATATCTAGGAATACCGCCCGATCATCCATTTCGGTCGGGCGGTACTTTATTAAAATTGAGTTGACGTTGTTACGGGCAATTTTACCAGCTTCCTTTGCCAGATGTTCAAACCTTTTCGGTAGGTTCATCTAAACAAGGGGCACAAGCCCGAAAAACAAAAAAAGGTATAGGTGATATGGGATACGCACGCAAAGAGCGCGAAACAATGGTTCTAGGTCCGGACGGGGCGCCGTTAACATTGGCCGATCTTCCAAAACCAACAACACGGCGTTGGGTGATCCGGCGCAAAGCCGAAGTGGTCGCCGCCGTTCGTGGGGGACTGCTTACCCTTGATGATGCCTGCGCTAGATACCGCCTCACCGTCGAAGAGTTTCTAGGTTGGCAACAATCCATCGACCAATACGGGTTGGCTGGTTTACGCGCCACCAGAGTACAAGAATACCGGTAATACGGCCATCCTTGCGTCGTCTTCGGTCCCCGCGCCGTGGTCCAGTTCTTTGTGTCTCATGAAGTTTTTCCCAGAAAGCTGGACCCCGATTTTCATCGGGGTGACGTTGGATGGTAGGAAGTCGTCAGTAATTCCAAATACCCGACCCCGGTCCTTAAGTTTAATCCGGGGTCCAGCTCTTTGTGCGGTATGAAAATTTTTCCAAAAAACTTAATTGCGGCGTAACCGTCGGCAGCGGGTGCACAGGCCAACCTGCGCTTCAAATATGAATTTACATAGCGGTGTGCGCCGGTATGTTGGGCGTGAGAGGTGCTGGTATGGAATTGCAAGAGTTTCTAAATCGCCGAGAGGCCGAGCG
>JAESUG010000001.1 GCA_016763185.1 Robiginitomaculum sp.
GCTCATGACTCGCGGCATTTGGCGATGTGTGCGGGCGAAGCTGGCGCCGATTATGTGGCGTTTGGCGCGTTTTTCCCGACGGTCACGAAAAAGACAGAATTTACCGCGACACCGGAGCTGTTAACTTGGTGGTCGGATTTATTTGAAGTTCCTTGCGTTGCCATTGGCGGGATCAATGCGGATAATGCGGCTGAACTGGCCAAAGCGGGTGCCGATTTTGTGGCGGTCAGCTCTGGTATTTGGGACGCACCGAACGGGCCGATAGCGGGTGCGCTTGAACTGGCTAAATCTTTGCCAAATACGTGATGGAAACGAAATGCGAAACTTTATTTTATCGGTGTTGTTTTTAGGTTTGAGTTCGCCGGTTTTCGCGCAAAATCCGTCGCCCTTTCTTACTTTGCCGAATATAGAGCAATTGTCTGCAAACACTGATTTTAGCGAGGCTTGGCAAGCCTGGCAGGCCAAAGATTATATCAAAGCTAGAATACTTGCCGCCCAATCTGGTGCAAACGGCGAAAGCGCCGGACAATTATTATTTGGAATTTTACTCGATAAAGGTTTAGGCGGCGACCAAGACCCGCAAAATGCCGTGCGCTGGTATCGCGAAGCGGCAACCAATGGCGAGACGGATGCGTGGCTGGCCTTAGCAGGCATGGCGTTTGAACAACGCGGTGGGCTGTCGGTTAGTGATGGCAGACAATTTTTGCAAAACGCCGCAAATGAAAATAGCCCAGAGGCGATGTGGGCTTTGGGCCAAATATTTGCCTCCGGACATGGCGGGCCATTAGACGAAAAACAAGCTGAATTTTGGTTTACAGCGGCCATCAATAAGGGCGTAAACCCAGCTCGAATTTCGCTAGCGGACTTGTATTTGGCACAAGACAAACCGGAACAAGCCTTGCGGCTCTACCAAACTGCCGCGTTTGGTGGTTCTGCTGAGGCCGCATGGAAAGCCGGTGTATTACAAGCCGACCCAGAAAGCGTGGTTTATGCGCCTAAAAAGGCCAACCAACATTTATTAACCGCAGCACAGTCAGGCGATTCGCAAGCGATGACAGCATATGGGTTATTCCTTGCTGGCCGCACGCCACCATTACCGGCCAGTGCCGCCAGATGGTTTCGAAAAGCCGCCGAGGCCAGCCATGCAGAAGGGCAATACCTGTTCGCTCTTAGTTTGGCCAAAGGCGAAGGCATCGAAGAAGACCGCGAACTGGCATACGAATGGGCTTTGCGTGCAATGATGAACGTTCGCTTACGCCCTGAATACCGCGAACTGGCCAATGCTTTGGCGCAAGAGCTTCCAGCTTCGGTGCGTGATATGGCCCATGCGCGTTCGAAAATGCCGCTGTTGATATCCCACGCAACTGACCCCGGCGGGATTGACCGATTGAAGGCGGCAGATTAGAGCAAGCCTTGCAACTGTCACTTGGAAAAGCCCAGATGAAAATCAATGGAAACGAAATTCGGCCAGGCCATGTGCTTGAGCATCAAAACAGCTTATGGCTGGCGGTAAAGTGCCAAGCGGTAAAACCGGGCAAAGGCGGCGCGTTTAATCAGGTAGAGATGAAAAACTTGATCAATGGTTCCAAATTAAACGAACGCTTTCGTTCCTCTGAAAAAGTCGAGAAAATTCGCCTCGAACAAAAACCGCATACGTATTTGTATGACAATGGCGACACTCTAGCCTTTATGGATAGCGCAACCTTTGAACAAATTGAACTGATGAAAGAGTTTATTGGTGATGCGGCGGCTTACTTACAAGACGGCATGCAGATCAGCATCGAATTTCACGAAGAACGGGCCATTAGCGTAAGCCTGCCCGAACAAGTGACTTTACAAGTGGTCGAGACCGAGCCGGTGGTCAAAGGGCAAACGGCTGCCAATTCATTTAAGCCTGCTATTTTGGATAACGGTGTGCGAACCTCTATCCCACCCTTTGTTGGTGTGGATGAAAAAGTGGTCATATCCACCAGTGATGGCTCTTATGTGAAGCGCGCCGAGTAAATGAACCAACAAGGAACAAACCCATGGTAATCGCATCTGGTTTACATAATATCATGACGGCCGCCGCCCGCAAAGCAGCCAGAGCGCTTAATCGCGATTTTGGCGAAGTCGAAAACTTACTGGTTTCAAAAAAAGGCCCAGCCGATTTTGTTACCGCCGCGGATCGCATGGCCGAAGAGATATTGGTCGAAGAATTATCCGAAAGTCGCCCTGGGTATGGGTTTTTGCTCGAAGAAGGCGGCGAGATTAAAGGCACCGACCCATCGCATCGCTTTATTATCGACCCGTTGGACGGCACCAGTAACTTTATGCACGCGATCCCGCATTTTGCTATTTCCATCGCGCTAGAGCGAAATGGCGAGCTGGTTTCCGGTGTGATTTATGACCCCAGCCGCGACGAAATGTTTCGCGCTGAAAAGGGTAAAGGCGCGTTTTTAAACGACCGTCGGTTACGAGTGTCTGTGCGTACAACAATGGAAACGGCGCTGTTGGCCACCGGAATTCCATTTATGGGCAGGCCTGGACATGCGCAATTCCTAAAGGAATTACATAAAGTTAGCCAGCAAGTTGCTGGTGTCCGCCGCTTTGGTTCTGCTGCGTTGGATTTGGCCTGGCTTGCTGCTGGCCGCTATGATGGATATTGGGAACGTAATTTGCAATTATGGGATATTGCGGCTGGTATTGTTCTGGTTCGCGAAGCTGGCGGTACGGTTAGCGACATCACGGGTAAGAAACCACTGGACGGCACTTCAATTTTGGCCGGCAATGAAGTAATTTATGAAAGTTTGAAGGCAGAGCTCAAGCAAGTAGCGCCATAAATTTTTTGCCTGATCTGGTTCGTATTTTGTGCTATACAGGGCGCTAACCAAGTGTAAAGGGACAATCATGGACGCTCATTTTAGTGGTCCGGCCAGATATCTGTTTTGGATGACCGGGTTTGTGTTTGTCGTTGGTTCATTAGGATATGCGTTTCAAGTGCAGCTCCTAGAGGCCTTTCATGCAAATGTGGCTATTAATGGTTTGATCTTCTTTGTGTTTGCGGTCGGAGTTTTATACTGTTTTCGTCAAGTCTTAAGTGTGTATCCGGCGGCGCATTGGGTTCGTAAACTAGCCCGCGCTCGCGAATTTGATCAACTGCCCAGACCGCCGGCATTGGTCGCACCGATGGCAGTTTTGCTTTCTGAAAAACCGGGACAATTACAAATAAATTCAGGCTCCAGTCACTCGATCTTAGATGCGGTTAGCGCCCGAATGGACGAGGCCGGTGAGATCACACGCTATTTGGGGCGTTTATTGATATTTTTAGGGCTATTTGGTACGTTTTGGGGATTGCTGCAAACGGTGGGTTCGGTTGGAGATGCGGTAAGTGCCCTGTCAAACGGCACCGGCGGTGAAGAGGACATTGCCAATTTAATGCGGGCTTTGGAAGAGCCGATCAAGGGCATGGGCACGGCGTTTTCCTCGTCGCTTTTTGGGTTGGCCGGTTCTTTGGTTATCGGGTTTCTTGATTTACAGGCCGGGCAAGCCCAAAATCGGTTCTTCAAGGAAGTGGAGGACTGGGTTCATTCGGTCTCGCGAGTGGGATCGGTTGCTGGTCATGACCCGCAATCTCCAACCTATATGGCAGCATTGTTGGAGCAGTCTGCCGAAAATATTGCCGCCCTAGAACAAGTATTGCGCACGTCCGAAGAACGGCGCAATGCCGGGATTGAGGCGGTGCGCCAAGAGATTAAAGTGCTGACCAAAACCATGGTCGGATTGGCCAAAGATAAAAAATCCTGATGGCTCGTATTCGCAAACGAGGCGGCGAAACCCACGACTATTGGCCGGGATTTGTTGACGCGTTAGCGACGCTTCTTCTGGTGGTTGTGTTTTTACTGGCCCTATTTATCGCGGCCCAATTTACCTTAGGCCGAGCGCTGTCCTCACGCGATGTTGCCTTGGATCAAGCCAGAGTGCAGCTTGCCGCATTGGCAGATTTATTGGCGTTGGAACAAGCCAAAGGTCAACTGGCCCAAGAAGAAATTACCAGACTGTTGGTAACGCTTGAAGAAACCAACGAAACAGCCGAAACGCAAAGCGCCCGGCTTGCTATTTTACAAGCACAAGTCGAAGACGGCGCAGTGCAGCTCGGTGCCGAGCAGGAGCTAAATGAAAAGGCTCGCAATGAAGTCGCGGCGTTAACGGCGCAATTGGCGGCGCTTAACCTACAATTGGCGCGGTTAAACACAGCGCTTGCGGCATCCGAAGCCAAAGATGCCGAGCAAAAAATACAAATTATCAATATGGGCAAACGCCTAAATGCGGCCCTAGCGCGACAGGTTTCACAGCTGGCGAAATACAAATCCGAGTTTTTTGCCAAATTATTGGAGGTGTTGGGCGATCGCGAAGGGGTGCGGGTGGAAGGCGATCGCTTTGTGTTTGAAAGTGATGTGCTGTTTGCCAGCGGTTCGGCGCAATTAAACCTAGCCGGGGTGCAGCAATTAACCTTGATCGCCCAGGCGATCCGCGATGTCGCCAGCGAAATTCCATCCGACCTGAACTGGGTAATTCGCGTTGATGGTCATACCGATGTGGTGCCGATCCGCGGTCGGTATGCCAATAATTGGGAGCTATCGACGGCGCGGGCCTTGTCTGTAGTACAGTTTTTTGAGGATGCCGGTGTGCCGCCAAAACACTTGGTTGCTGCTGGTTTCGGTCAATACCATCCGATAGATAGCGGCTCGTCGGCGGTGGCTTTGGCCAAGAACCGGCGAATTGAGCTAAAGATGGATGCGCGCTAATCCATCAGGCAGTCTTGCCCCGAAGCTTGGCAACCGGTACAAACTACGCAAACCATAATTGCAGGACAGACACCATGGCAGGGCATTCCAAATGGGCCAATATTCAACACCGCAAAGGCCGACAAGATAAAATCCGGGCCAAGGCGTTTTCACGTTTGTCCAAAGAAATTACGATTGCCGCTAAATTGGGCGGCCCTGACCCAGACGGCAATCCGCGTCTTCGGCTCGCCATGAAAAATGCGCGCGGCGATAGCATGCCCAAGGACAATATCACACGGGCCATCTCCAAGGGCGCTGGCGGCGAAGGCGATGCCTATGACGAGATCCGCTATGAGGGCTTTGGCCCCGGTGGAATTGGGGTCATTGTCGAAGTTTCGACCGACAACAAAAACCGGGCGGCGATGGAAGTTCGTACGGCATTTGCCAAAAATGGTGGAAATTTAGGTGAAACCGGTTCGGTGTCATTTATGTTCGACAGTGTCGGTGAAATTAAATACCCGACAGATATTGCCGACGAAGAAACCGTGTTTGAAGCGGCATTAGAGGCCGGTGCCGAGGACGTGCAATCCGATGACCGCCAGTATTTGATTTATTGCGCCCGCGAAGATATTGCCGAGGTTTCCGGTGCTTTGGAGACAAAGTTTGGCGAAGCGAAAGCGGCTAATCTGATCTGGAAGCCGCAAAATAATATTGAGGTCGGGGCCGGTAAAGCCGGGACACTGTTAAAAATGCTCGAAGCATTAGAGGATTGTGATGATGTACAAAATGTCTATGCCAATTTTGATATTAGCGATGAAGTTATGGCCTCCCTTGATGAATAAATATCGCTTCATGGTTCTGGTGTTGACCGGATTGACCTTGGCCGTATCTAGCGCCCACGCTCACCCTGAAAGCCATGATACCGCGCCGCTTGTTAGCGAGGCCCATTATCTGGGCAATGCTGGAACCATGGTCATCAATGGCGAAACCAAGCTGATGTTCGATCCATTGTTTGATCATGACTATAACACCTATCAATTGGTACCCTCGGGCATTCGCGCCAAAATGATGGCGGGAACAGCGCCGTATGACGGGGTTGATGTGTTGTTTATTTCCCATGCCCATGGCGATCATTTTTCTGCCGAGAGCGTCTTGGAGTATTTGAAGGCCCACCCACAGGTAAAGCTGGTGGCACCAAAACAAGCCGTTGAACAATTGCGAGCTGGATTGTCAGCAAACGATTTTGCAACACGGGTGATCAGTGTGGATCAAACCACCGATGACAGTCCCCTTACCTTACAAGCCGGCACCATCATTGTCGAAGCCGTGACCATTCCCCATTCCGGCGGCGAGAGATTTGCCCAAGTCCGCAATACGGTGTTTCGGGTGCATCTGACCCCCGATTTACGGGTGCTGCATTTAGGCGATGCCACCATTGACGCCGCGCCATTTGCCGCCAAGCAAACCTTTTGGGACGCGAGGTCTAACGATTTGGTGTTCACGCCTTATTGGTTGTTCAAAGATGCCGAGCGTCGGGTGATTTTGGATGATCATATTCGCGCAAAGCAAGCCATCGGCGTGCATGTTCCTACCGACCTTAGCGGCTTGAAGGAGCGTTATGGTTCAGCGCTCGATGATGTTGATTTGTTCACGAAGCCCGGTGAAGTGCGGGTAATCGACTAATTTTCTCACGTATCCGGTGCGGGAGTTTTATCTCGAAACCGGCAAACATCAGACACCCGGCATAGCCAACACCGTGGTTTGCGCGCCACACAAGTATAGCGCCCATGCAAGATCAACCAATGATGGGCGTGTTGCATAAATTCAGGCGGTGTTACCCGCATCAATACGGCTTCGACCTCGTCTGGCGTATTGCCCGGTGCCATGCCGGTACGATTTCCGACCCGAAAAATATGGGTGTCGACCGCAATGGTCGGTTGGCCAAAGGCGACGTTGAGCACCACATTGGCGGTTTTTCGCCCAACACCGGGCAAGCGGATCAGCTCGTCTCTGGTTTGCGGCACTTCGCCGTCAAATTCATCCAATAATAATTGCGACAGGCCGATGACATTTTTGGCTTTGTTGCGAAACAAGCCGATGGTCTTGATCAGATCACGTACTTTATCTTCACCCAGTGCCACCATATCCGCCGGGTTGTCAGCCAACGCAAACAAGTTTTTGGTAGCTTTGTTGACCCCAACATCGGTGGCCTGTGCCGATAGAGCTACCGCTACCACCAAAGTATAAGAGTTGGAATAATGCAGCTCGGTTTTAGGTTCCGGGTCCAATTCGCGTAAATGGGCGTAAATCGCGGCGGTTTTGGCACGGGTGATCGGTCGCGGAGTTGGTTTTTTTGCCACAATATGTTTCTTTTCTTGCCGGTTTTCGGGTGGCGGTGCGTGCCTAGGCATGGGTATAAACTGCAAATGAGCAATTTGAAAACCTTGAAATGCGCCAATCTTGATTATGATCGAGTGACCCGCGCTTTGGCCTATTTGGATGAACACTGGCGCGAGCGCCCTGATCTGTCGACCTTGGCGGCCCATTGCGGGTTGGGACCGGATCAGTTTCATCGGGTTTTTGCTAGATGGACCGGCACCTCAGCCAAGCGCCTGATCGAGGCGTTGGCCCATGATGAAGCCAGAACTTCTTTGCTACGGGGTACCAGCATATTGGATGCTGCATTGGATGCCGGTTTGTCCGGGCCATCGCGTCTGCATGATCTATTTTTAGCGTTTGAGGCAGTAACACCGGGCGAGGCCAAACGGCGCGGCGAAGGGTTGACGTTTATCTGGGGGGCGGCACCTACGCCGTTCGGATTGGGCGTTTTTCTTATGGCGCCGCGAGGGTTATCGGCCTTGGGATTTGTTGATGACAGTTCGATTGCAGCGGGCTTTGCGGATTTTCACAGTCGGTTTCCGGCGGCTGAATTTGTTCGTGATGATGCGGTTGCCAATGATTGGGCCGTTAAAATTTTTATCTCTCATGCCAAAATGCCGTTGGCGTTGTATGGTACCAAATGGCAAAGACAAGTTTGGCAGGCATTGCTGAGTATTCCACATGGCCAAACCGTTAGCTATGGCCAATTGGCGGCCCGGCTTGGCGATCCCAAAGCGGCGCGGGCGGTGGGCACTGCCGTGGGTCGCAATCCCATTTCATGGTTGATCCCGTGCCACCGCGTGTTGGGCAAAGATGGGCGCTTGACCGGATATCATTGGGGGGTGGAACGCAAAAGATCAATGCTGGCGTGGGAGAGCGCAAACCGCTAAACTAGTCGTCAGTTAGAAAGGTACCCCACATGAATACCGGACCGTTGATCGCTCTTGGACTAGTTTTCTTGTTATTGCTCGGCGGCGCATTGCGCGCGGCGTTTGGATATTGGATGGTGCGCCGTGATGCCAATGACGAGTGGCAGGCATTTGCCAAAACCAACTCCAAAGAGGCTCGTCGCACCAATCAGCAACAATTCGTACAAGCCTATACTCGCGCTCATAACCCGCGTGGGTTGGCCTATGGCACGGCAGCTTTGGCGCTGGCCGCTTTGGTCACGCCGCTGGCGGTCATGGCGCTGACCTTTATTTATGCCAATGTCATTGTGCAAACACCGGATGAAGCCGCACCGATTGCCACCACTTTGGCCCAAGAGGTTCGCCAGCAACTTCGCAGGGATGGGCCGTTGGTATATTCGTTTTTCTTATTTTTCGGCTTAATAGGCAGTTGGGGTGGCGTTGCCTATGTCGTAGCGCGATTATACCATCGTGATGGGGTGTCTTCTTTGGGTGACGAGCTACGAACCGTTCGTGGGGATGCGCCATTACCGATGGGAAAGCCCGCGCGCAAACGTCCAAAATGGTCGCCCTTGGTGCGTAGCGGTGAGGATCTGGTGCTTGGCGAAGAATATGGCAAACCAACACCAACGAAGGAAGACTGATGGAATATCTACATACGATGGTTCGCGTCACAGACCTGGCGGCAAGTTTGCGGTTCTATTGCGATGGTTTGGGCTTGCAAGAACTGCGGCGTGTTCCCAACGAAGCGGGACGCTTTACTCTGGTTTTTCTAGCCAGCGCTACGGATATCGCTCGTCATGGCAGTGAAGAAAACGCAATGGCAGCGGGCCTGCCAATGGTTGAGCTTACCCATAACTGGGACGAGGAAGCGGTTTCCGGGGGTCGCAATTTTGGCCATTTGGCGTACCAGGTCGATGATATTTACGCGCTTTGCAGCCATTTGGCTGATATGGGCGTGGTGATCAACCGTCCGCCCCGCGACGGTCGTATGGCATTTGTGCGCTCACCGGATGGGATATCGGTGGAGCTGCTCCAAAAAGGCAAAGCGTTGGCCGTGGTTCAACCTTGGAAAGACATGCCCAATACGGGTACTTGGTGACAGCCTAACCGTGCAACACGTCACGCATGGCATACAGCCCTGGTTTTTGCGTCGATACCCATTTTGCCGCCACCAGTGCGCCATCGGCAAAAATCCCGCGTTGGAGCGCGGTATGAGCCAGCACTACTTCCTCGCGGCCATTGGTAAGGCGTAAGGTGTGTTGGCCAATTTCTTCGCC
Organism: Robiginitomaculum sp.; assembly: GCA_016763185.1. GTDB lineage: Bacteria > Pseudomonadota > Alphaproteobacteria > Caulobacterales > Maricaulaceae > Robiginitomaculum_B. The sequence goes on from JAESUG010000001.1 coordinate 9,334, forward strand.
TTGGCGAATTGAGGATATTGGCAAGATACCCGCGTCATTTGTGTTTGGCTTGTCCGGGTAAAGTACGGATTGTATGGCTAATTCTTGCCCTAACCCTTGTTGAGCTGCAGCGGCCAGCATCAACGCAGTACCGGAGGGAAAGTCTTGTTTGTGCACGTGATGAGTTTCAGTGATTTGCACCCGCCAATTGGGGCCAAGCGCTTTGGCGGCTTGTTCAGTTAATGCCAATAACAGGTTGACCCCCAATGAAAAATTGCCAGTTCGCAAGATAGCAATGCGCTTTGATGCGGTTTTAAGTATCGTATTTTGCTCCGGTGAAAACCCGGTTACGCCAATGACCATTGGTTTGTGCAAGGCTGGCAGTTGGCTCAATACACCGTCACAGGTCGAGACATCAATCAGCACATCAAAATCAGGCGCATTGCTGGATAAGCTTTCCAAAACAGGTGCTGCCAAACCAGAAGCAGAACCGCCCGGACGGACCAAACCGAACGTCATTTCTACATCATCTGCCGCCGCAATCGCCGCACAAATTTCACGGCCTAAGCGTCCATTGGCTCCGGCAACAGCAACCCGCAAAACTTGGCTCATGGCATTTCCTTTGGTGTTGGCAAGGCGGTATTCATTCGTTGATACAACAACCCAATACCCATCAGCGAAGCCCCCAAACCCAAAAACGATAATCCGCGTAGCAAACCATCTAGTCCCGCTAAGTCAAACACAAATACTTTGATACTGGTGATGGCCAGTAAAAATAAACCACCTAGTCGTAAACCTGCTTGGTGCTTCCAAAGTTCCCTTTACGTGAAGTAGAAGTATAGATGATTTTTTTGGAACCGATAGGGGCGTGACAAAGCCAGAAGTCCATACAGACTTATTCCCCGGTTACTTTGCCCCAAATATCTTTGGCTTTTTTGAAAAAGTTTGTGTGTTCGGGGTGGCTATCAGGACAACATTCCTCACGAAATTCTTCCATCAGCTCTTTTTGCCGGGCGTTTAAGTTGCGCGGAGTTTCTACATAGAGCTCGATGATCATATCGCCGCGATTGGGGCGGCGTAATTTACTCATGCCCTCCCCGCGCAGGCGCAATCGTTTGCCGGTTTGTGCGCCGGCAGGGATGCTTACTTTTTTGCGCCCACCATCAATGGTTGGCATTTCAACATCGCCGCCTAAGGCCGCTACGGCCATCGGTATTGGGGCGCGACAATAAAGATCAGCGCCCTCGCGCTCGAACAGGCTGTGCGGCCGAACAGAGATAAAAATATAAAGATCGCCCATTGGCCCGCCGCGGGTGCCGGCTGCGCCTTCTCCCGACAAACGAATTCGAGTGCCGTCTTCGACGCCAGCAGGAATATTGACCGATAGTTCCCGGCGGGTGGCTTGGGTGCCATTGCCGTCACATTCTTTGCATGGCGAGCGGACGGTGGTGCCTTGGCCGCCGCAATCGCGGCAATGCTGTTCCACCGTAAAAAAACCTTGGCGCATACGAACGCGGCCATGACCTTGGCAGGTGGTACAGGTTTCGATGTCTGTGCCCGGTTCAGCACCTTTGCCATCGCACTCTTTACAGGCTTTGGTGGTTGGTACTTTTATTTCAACATCTTTGCCAGAAAACGCGTCTTCTAGTTCTATTTCCAATGGGTAACGTAAGTCGGAGCCGCGAGCTGGGCCAGAGCTGGCTTGGCGACCTTGACCAAACATATCACCAAAATTATCGCCAAAGACTTGTTCGAAAATATCTGAAAAATCAGCGCCGCGGCCACCACCAAACCCAGCGCCACGATTACCGTCCACTCCGGCATGACCAAACCGGTCATAGCCGGCGCGTTTTTGTTCGTCAGAAAGTACTGAATACGCTTCGGATACGGTTTTGAAGTTTTGTTCCGCTGCCGCATCATCCGGATTGCGATCTGGGTGATATTGCATGGCAAGCTTGCGATAGGCTGATTTTAGCTGTTTGCCATCGACAGTTTTGCCAACACCCAAGGTTTCATAATAACAGGCTTTGGTCGCGCTCATAAGATATCCCTAAAAAAACGAAATGAGGGCCAGTTTTCACACCGGCCCCCAGATCAATTTATTGATTAAGCGTCTTGTTTGTCCGAGTTGCTCTCATCGGTGCTCTCGTCGTCATTTTCGTCAACCTCTTCAAACTCGGCATCAACTACACCTTCATCAGAGGCTTCTGTGCCGTCCATGCTTTCGGTTTCGGCTTTGCTTTGCGCGTACATGGCTTCGCCCAATTTCATCGCTGCTGCTGCCAAAGTTTGGGCTTTGGTTGAAA
>JAESUG010000177.1 GCA_016763185.1 Robiginitomaculum sp.
TAGAGTATGAAGAATCAACTTGACCTTCTGCAATTAACAAGTTACCACCACGACCCAATGTAGAAGTGTGTAATAATGTCAATTCAACTGTTGCAATCTCTGCAATAATTTCAGCATTTGCCACAACAGAAGTACTTGGAGTAAATAGTGGTAATATCTTACCATCTACCAATTTGAAGTAAATTGATGAAACATGTTTGTTGGTTCCACCAAATTTAACAGTGTAAAGACCATCTTCCCAATCATCAGGGATAGTTTGGATTGTAGAGAAGTGTCCGTCAGAGAGTGAAGATAATTTTAGACTAACTATTGTACCGTCTGGTTGTGTGATATCCAACAATACAGCTTGTCTTGTATCAACATCATAGAAGTCACCAAATACTCTAATGGTTCCAGGAAGAGATACATCCAAGGCAAATACTCCCAAAGATGAGCCAGAGACAATCTTTGTTGCAGTATGATCATATGGCATTGTTGGTTTTTCTAATAATCTGGCATCACTAATTGGATCTCCACTTACCTCTACAATCATTGCACTGTGGTATTGTTCTTCTAACAAGTCATACATTGAATAGTATCCAGTGTTTTCAATTGTGGCAGAATACGAATTATCTTGGAAGATAAAGTTACTCTTAAAGAATCCATCAAATCCTCCAATTGGATCACCACTAATTATAGTTCTAATAGATTCATCAAGGTTTGCCCATTCAATTTCATTTTCATTTAGTGTAATCTCAAATGGTGAATAGCATGCCACATCACAAGTCTCAGTTACTGATTCTACAACATAGAAACTATTAGCAACACTGCCACTACCACCTGCAGCACTACCACTAGCTCCAGTAATTTTTTCTAGTTCTGGGATTAGATCAGATACTTTCAATATCTCATATGATACTTTTTCAGCCCTTGCAAGATGATAGTTCCAGGCATTAACATTGATGTTTGATGTATCCATATTTTCCTCAAATGTCATATCAAACAATATCCAGAGGATTTCATTCTCTACTCTTGGAGTGACATTAACATTAGATAATAATCCATTAGGATCAACTAGGGTAAAGTCCTCACCCTTGTCATAGAGAATGTATGTATCACTGTCTTCAGATTCATATTCAATTCCGTGTAAGTTTAGATGTAATCCAACATGCACAACTGCATCTGGTCCATTGTAATCAAATATTCTAACTGCAATTTGTGATGGTTCTCCAGTTTTTAGGGTGGTAGTAGGTAAAGTCTGACTATATTCTGGTAATGATTGATAACTACCAGTCTTTGCAAATACTAGCTGTCCATCTTCATTGAGGGTTGGTGCTCCAAATGAATACATTGCAAGTCCGGTAATAATTGGAGGAATTGGAACATTTGCAATTCCTGCTTGACCTACTGCAAGACCTGCTGCACCTACTGCGAATTTAGAATCAACTTGTATGTTAATACCATATGTGGAGAAGTGAGGTAAGCTTGCAGTGTATGCACATTGTGTTGCAGTATCGCCACCAGGTGCTCTAACTATTGTGATACCATCAAAGACTGTCTCGCCACCATCAGTGATAAAGTACACATTTGCTGAAGGACAAACAAATCCAGCAGCAGCATCTGCATGGCTGTTGTTTGGAACAGTTGGATGAGTAGAAGAGCCAGTAGAACCAAGCAAGAAAGTTACATCAATAGAAGTAAAAGCGTCATCATCATGTTCATTTGTCAATGTACCAACAGTTTCAATGGATGGAATTGATGCTGGACCAGTTCCAACTGAACTGGTAGCAGAAACTTGGAATTTGTATTTGTTTCCATCAGTGATTCCAGAAACAACTGCAGTAATTGCTGTAGGACTTGTATGAGTTATTGTTGGATTAATTGTAGAGTATGTTCCATCAGCGTCTTCAATTTCTGAAATAATATTATATGCAGTTATTGTTTCACCGCCGTTACTAAGTGGTGCAACCCAGTTTAAGGTAATTTGTCCAGTTGCAGGAGTTGTGTCAAGACTTCTAGGTGCTTGTGGTACTGAAACTGGTTTTACATCAAATGTTGTAGATGGAGAACCAGTACCAACAAGGTTGACTGCAAAGACTCGAAGTGTGTATGTTTGACCATTCACTGCATTAGAACCTGAAACAGAATAAGATGTGTTTGAATCTACATTATCACGTAAAGTCTTCCAAGTAGTACCACCATCAGTACTTGATTGAATGATATAGTCAAAGATGTCTCGACCTCCATCATTGACAGGTGGAGTCCATGAAAGGATATACTTTGAAGGTAATGAAACTGCAGTAAGTCCAGTTGGGGCATCAGGTACAGAATGAGTAGTACCTTGTACAATACTAGATGCAGTACCTACACCATCAGAGTTTATTGCAGATACCCTATACGAATAGGTAGTTCCAGCAAACAATCTGAGTGAGCTATCACCATCACCATCAATTGCAGTAAGGGCAGTAGAAGTAGAAGAAGCAGATTCAATAATAGACCAAGAACTACTTGAATCAATTGAACCATCTTTTCTTTCGATTTGGTAACCAGTAATTGGAGAACCACCATCAGATACAGGGGCAGACCAAGATAGTGAAATTTCAGTACTAGACATAGGGATAGCTGTTAGTGAACGTGCAACAGTTGTTACAGTTGATGGAACTTCACTTACAATAAGTGATGGATAGATTGTTCCCTTTGCATTAGATGCAAATATTCTGAAGGAGTAATTATCACCATTAGTTAATCCAGTAACTGTTGCAGTAGTTCCAACTCCAACACCTTCATCAAATGTTTCCCATCCAGAACCATTATTGAATTCTACAACATAATCAGTAATATCTGAACCACCATCATCAACTGTTACTCCACTATCGCTAGATGGAGTACTCCAAGATAGTGAAACTGTTGCATCACCGGCACTAGTTACTGCAACATTAAGTGGTGCACCTGGAACATCAATAGGGGTAGCATTAGCATCAGTAGAAGCAGTACTTGTTCCAGCAGCATTAATTGCAGAAACTCTGTAATGATAAGCATCACCATTAGTTAATCCACCATCAGTGTAACTTGTAGCAGTAGATTTGGTATCAGCAGCAAGTACTGTCCAACCAGACTGTACACTATTTCTAGGAGTAGAACTTCGTTCAATCTTGTATCCAGAAATATCTGCACCACCATCATCAGATGGAGCACTCCATGAAATTGAGACTTGATTTGGAATACTACTTGTTACAGACATACCAGTCGGGGTACCAGGAGCTGTTGAGGAAATTTCTGATTCTACCACATAGTTCAATTCGAATTTCATATACATGTCTGCACCTAACTTATCTCCATCAACTCCTGTTGGAGCATTTCTGAGGAAGGTAGATGTCATAGTGAATGATGCAAGTTTATCTTTTGGCTGAATCTTTACACCAGTCATCTTTCCACCATTATCAAGTGATGCTGCTTCATTGTGTGGCAAGAATACATCTTGTCCACTTGCAATCTCACTAAGACTATATGCTGCAGTTGCACCAGGAATTGATGGTTTTGCATCAACTACAGTAGATGCATCACCAGTACCAATGGCATTAACTGCAGAGACTCTAAAGGAGTACTCTACATTGTTTGTAACATATGTAGTACTATCAGTATTTTTAATTAATACAATTAATTCAATTCCAACACCATCAACGAATTGAGTCCATGCAGATTCGGCTGCGGTCTTTAGTTTATACTCTATAATATAATCAGTGATCTCCTCACCACCATCATTAAATGGTGTTCCCCATTTGAGTTGGACTTTACCTTTTCCTGCAACTGCCTCTAATCCAAGAGGAGCACTTGGAGAACCAAGAGTGGATTCAATTGCAGTATCTGAAGGATCACTTGTTCCTGCGATGTTTATCGTAGAAACTCTGTATGTGTATGTAGTATCACTTGGCAAATTAATATCAAGGTACAAAGTGGAAGTACTTACAGCATTAGCTACTAGTACTTCAAATTCTCCACCCACTACTTTACGTTCAATCACATATCCTGTAATTGGAGTACCGCCAGTGTCTTCAGGAGCAGCCCATGTTAATTGTAATGAAGTTGCAGTAGCACCAATAGAGAGTCCAGTTCCAGGTTGTGCAACATCAAATGTTGTTGCACGTGAAACACCAGATGAGTCACCAGTTCCTGCAGTACTTATTGCATAAATTCTATAAGAATAA
>JAESUG010000178.1 GCA_016763185.1 Robiginitomaculum sp.
TACCACCCATCACCATAGTATCGGTCATTTGCGCAAATGCCGGTTCGGCACCGGACATTTCCAACCCGATATCAAAGCCTTCATTCATGCCCAGCTCGGCCATCACATCGCGCAAATCCTCATGGGTGACATTCACCGTTCGAACATCAGCAAGTTTGCTGGCCAGATCGAGGCGGGTTTGATTGATATCGGTGATCACCACATGGCGCGCACCGGCGTGGCGGGCAATCGCACCGGCCATCGCGCCAATGGGCCCGGCACCGGTGATCAACACGTCCTCGCCAACCAGATCAAAGGTCAAGGCCGCATGGGTGGCATTGCCCAACGGGTCAAGAATTGCGGCGACATCGTCGCTAACATGTTCCGGCAATGGCACCACATTAAACGCCGGGAGCGCTAGATATTCGGCAAATGCCCCATCGCGGTTGACGCCGACCCCCTTGGTGTCCGGTGCCAAATGCCATTTGCCTTCACGGGCGGCGCGCGAGCGATCGCCAACCACATGACCTTCGCCGGAGACGCGAAGGCCCACATGATGACGCTGCACATGTTTGCCCAATTCGACAATTTCGCCCATAAATTCATGACCCGTGATCAACGGCACGGGCACGTTTTCTTGCGCCCATTGATCCCAATTATAAATATGGATATCGGTGCCGCAAATCGCGGTTTTCTTAATCTTGATCAGCACTTCGTCGTGCTCCAACACCGGCATTGGCATCTCTTGCAACCAAATGCCGGGTTCTGGCTTGGCTTTGACGAGGGCTTTCATGAAATTACGCCTAATTGTTTGCCGACTTTTGTAAAGGCGGCGACCGCAAAGTCAATTTGTTCCGGTGTATGCGCCGCTGACATTTGGGTGCGGATCCGCGCTTGGCCTTTGGGCACGACGGGAAAGGAAAACCCGATGACGTAAATGCCCTCCTCCAGTAGTTTTTCCGCCATATTTTGCGCCAATTTTGCATCGCCTAGCAGTACCGGAATGATCGGATGTTCGCCGGGGGTTAGGCAAAAGCCAGCAGCCTGCAGACCAACGCGAAACCGATCGGCATTGGCAAATAATTTTTGGCGTAGCGCCGCACCATTTTTTATCAATTCCAGCGATTTACTGCCCGCCGTACACAACATTGGCGGCAAAGCGTTCGAGAACAAATAGGGCCGCGAGCGTTGGCGCAACATGTCCAGCACTTCACGGCGGCCAGACACATAACCGCCCGCCGCGCCGCCTAAGGCTTTGCCCAAGGTACCGGTGAGAATATCGACCCGCTCCAGCACCCCGCAATGCTCTGGCGTGCCGCGCCCGCCAGCCCCCATAAAGCCGGTTGCGTGACTGTCATCGACCATCACGATCGCGCCGTATTCGTCGGCCAGATCACAAATCGCCGGTAAATTAGCGATGATGCCGTCCATCGAGAACACACCATCGGTAGCAATGATTTTATGGCGCGCGCCTTGGGCATCTGCTGCTTGTAATTGCGCCTCCAAATCTATCATGTCATTATTAGCGTAACGAAACCGCATCGCTTTGCACAACCGGATACCGTCAATGATCGAGGCATGGTTCAGCGCATCAGAAATAATGGCATCCTTTGGCCCAAATAACGGCTCGAACAAACCGCCATTGGCATCAAAACAAGCCACATAAAGTAGGCTGTCCTCTTTGCCGAAAAACTCGGATAATTCACGTTCCAATTTTTGATGCACACTTTGAGTGCCACAGATAAATCGCACCGAAGCCATGCCGAACCCGCAATCATCCAAGCCCTGTTTGGCCGCCGCCACCAGTTCTGGCGCATCGGCCAGGCCCAGATAATTGTTCGCACAAAAATTAACAACGATTTGCGGCGTACCCGGCGTTGGCTCGACCGTAATCTCGGCGGATTGGCGCGAGGTGATCACCCGCTCCGATTTGGTGAGCCCAGCCGTCTCAATGTCTGTCAATTCTTGGGTCAGATGACGATAAAAAGCATCGCTCATAGGTGAATGTCCTCATACGGTGTTGTCAGGGCCATTACGCCCCAAATTTCGACTAGTCTACGCCCGTGCGGCTTCAAGGAAAAGGTATTTTTGTTTTGCTTGTCATGTTGCGACTCCGGCCCTCGCCCCCAGCCTTCGCACCAGGATCCAAGAAATTTTTCATGATGCACGAAAAACTAATCCCCGGCTCTGCACCGAAGAAAAACAAAAGAAGCGCGCACGAAACGGCACGAAATGCCGTGCCGTAGCTTTCGCTCGCTAATCCATTAATTGCTGCATCAAAAACGTATAACCCAAGGCTTCGCGCCGGGCCGTTTCGCCTAGGTTTGCGGCGGCTGAATGGCCACCGTCAATGTTCTCATAATACAGGAACGGCTTGCCCAATTCATCCAGCAAATGACCCATTTTGCGGGCGTGGGCTGGATGAACGCGGTCGTCCTTGGTCGAGGTCATCAAGAACATTTCCGGATAAGTTTGCGCAACATCAACATTGTGATACGGTGACATGGATTGCAAATACGCGCCTTCATCCGGGTCGTCTGGGTTGCCATATTCGCCCATCCAACTGGCACCGGCCAGTAATTTGTGAAAGCGCAACATATCCAGCAATGGCACCTGGCACAAAACCGCATTGAACAGGTCCGGGCGTTGAGTATACATCACACCCATCAGCAATCCACCATTGGAGCCACCACGAATACCAAGATGCTTGGGCGTGGTTAGTTTGCTCGCAATCACAGCTTCGGCGACTGCGATGAAATCATCATAAATCACTTGCCGTTCCATCTTTAGGCCAGCTTGGTGCCAAGCGGGGCCGAACTCGCCGCCGCCTCGGATATTGGCCAACACATAAGCGCCGCCATTTTCCAACCATAACTTACCAAGCGTGGCCGAATAGGACGGTTGCAAGCTAATTTGAAACCCACCATAACCATAGAGCAATGTCGGCGTGGTGCCGTCCATTTTGGTGTCTTGGTGACGCACCACAAAGTATGGAACTTTGGTGCCATCTTTGGAAATAGCTTCTAATTGCTCAACCACCAAGTTTTGCCCATCAAACCGGTCTGGCAAAGCGCGAATAATCGAGGAGGTATTGTTCGGCACATCCACCCGCATCAAGCTATCGGGCTGTAAAAAGCTTTCCATATTGGCGTAAATTACGTCCGAATAGGCATTGCTCGACGAAATACCAATATTTCCATTTTCCGGCAAATCAAGCGCACTGGAACTCCATGTTTCCCCATCAAATGTATAGCTGAACACCTTGCTGTTGACGTTTTCCAACATGGCAATCACCAATGAGGAACGAATAGCAGAAATGCCATCAATCGACGAACGGACATCGGGGATTACCACCTCAAATACCTGTTCTATCACGCCGGTTTCCATGAACGATTTTAACCCAAATGAAACCACGGCCCCTTGCGGCCAAGTTTTACCGCCATGCTCCCACGCTTCCTCCAACGAGAAAATCGCTTGTCCGGCAAATACATCGCGAAAGCTGGTTTTGCTTGGCACGGGAACTTGCATCGGTGCAGCATTGGTTGGCATATACCACCAGCTGGTATCATAAAATGTGTCGGCTTCGGAGGCGAACATATAGCCCATTCCGTCCATCTCGACCCGAAACGGAAATACGCCAACATCGTCTTTGTCGCCGCGCAATACGTCACTAGCGCTGTTCAGTGCAGACCCCCGCGCCCAGCGTTTCACCACAAACGGATAACCCGAAGTGGTCATGGTGCTGCCTTCTTGCCAATCGGTAGCGACCAGCAATGTATCGGCATCGGCCCAAACCACGCCGCCTTTGGCTTCGGGTAGTTCAAAGCCACCGGCCACAAAGGATTTTGACGCCATATCGAACTCACGGCGCACCGCCGCATCCTTGCCGCCGCGCGACAACGTAACCATGCACTTCTCATAAGCCGGAGCCAAACAATTCATGCCCCGGTATACCCAGTTTTCGTTTTCGGTTTTGGAGAGCGCATCCACGTCCAATACGGTTTCCCATACAGGGTCTCCAGCTTCATATTCAGCCATCGAAGTTCGCCGGTACAGGCCATTGACATGGGTCGCATCTTGCCAGAAATTATAGACATAATCGCCACGATGCCCGCCATAGGCGATTTTGTCGGTGGCATTGACAATCGCCAAAGCCTCGGCGTTTAATTCCGCATATCGCGGGTCGGCTTCAAGGCGAGCCAAACTGCGCGCGTTTTCGCCGCGCACCCATTCCAGCGGTTTTTCGCCTTCAACTTCTTCTAGCCAAATTCGAGTATCGCCCTTAGGCGTTTGCGTTTCAACCGGCGTTGGTTCAGGGGCTTTTGTCATTTCATCATTTACCTCAGTTGTTTGACCACACGCGGCCAACACCAAGACGGCACTGCCTAATATCCATTTTTTCATCCTATTCCCCTTTTGATTTGTTTGATTTGTGATTTTTTTTCCAAATTCTGCGACATGATACTTGTTTTATGCTTGGAGCAAAGAGCCATTTACATTAAATATTCTATATGAAATTTTGGAAAATGAACGGCCTCGGCAATCAATTTGCCATATTTGATGCCCGCGTCTTGGGCCAACCGCTGGTGTTAACGCCCGCGCAAATCACCGCCATTGGCCAGCAGGCCAGTTGCGACCAAATATTAGCCATTGAACAAACCAAGACACCGGGCGCGGATATCTTTATGCGCATATGGAACGCCGATGGCTCCGAAGTTGGTGCCTGTGGCAATGGCACACGCTGTGTCGCTTGGTTGGTCATCAACGAGCGCGCCGAAGACGAATTGAGGATTGAAACCAAAGGCGGAATATTACACGCAACAAAAATCGGCGAACACCAAGTTTGCGTTGATATGGGCAAGCCGCGCCTGCATTGGCAGGAAATTCCCCTCGAAGAACGCATGGACACACGGCGCATTGACCTAAAAGTCGGACCGCAAGATGCACCGGTTTTGGCCTTGCCGGGTGCGGTGAATATGGGCAATCCACACATCGTATTTGTGGTTGATGATGTCGAACAAGTGGCTATTTCGCGCCTTGGGCCAATGCTAGAATTTCATCCCCTGTTCCCTGAACAAGCCAATATTGGCTTTGCCGAAATTCGGGCACGGGACGAAATCCGGCTCCGGGTCTGGGAGCGCGATGCCGGCTTAACCAAGGCCTGTGGCTCCGGCGCCTGCGCCGCTTTGGTCGCCACCTGCCGCCAAGGGTTAACCGACAGGTGCGCCACAATCATCGTTGATGGCGGCGAACTACAAATCGAATGGCGGACAACCGACGACCACGTCTTGATGAGCGGCCCCATCGAGCTGGAATTTGAGGGAGACGTAGCCTTTTAGGTTTGCTACAGGAACGTCAAACCTCCTCACCTTAATTCTGTAAGGACACATCCATGCCCATCAATGTTGCGATTATTGGCGCTACCGGCAATGTCGGTCGTGAAATACTGACTATTTTGGACGAGCGCTCACTTCCCATCGCCAACGTGCATGCGTTGGCATCACGCAAATCATTGGGCCGCGAGATTAGTTTTGGTGATAAAACTCTAAAATGCAAAGATATTGAAACCTTTGATTTTACCAGTGTTGATCTGGTCTTTATGGCCGCTGGTGGCGAGCTGGCCCGGCAATGGGCGCCGCGCATTGCCCGTGATGGCGCATTGGTGATTGACAATTCTTCAGCGTTTCGAATGGACAAA
>JAESUG010000179.1 GCA_016763185.1 Robiginitomaculum sp.
ATCTGTGCGTGGATAGCCGCCAAGCTAGCGCCTGAGTTTTCCAGCTTAGCGGTGGTTCGTGTTTCCAGACCATCCTTGTCCGAAAATTGTTGCTTGCGGCTTTAGCTGTCTGGTTGCGCCGCTAAATCACGAACCAATTTGCGAGAAAGCCGATCAAAGGCGTACCGCGCGTCATGCCATGTGGTTACGCCTTGAACCTGGTCAAGCCATTGTTCTTCCCATGTAAAGTTCAAGGTGCCCACTTCCTCGCCGGCAGCGTTTAGGAAGCGACCTTCGACACTAGCGCCGCCTAGGCTTAAGCTTCGAAAATTGATCCCCGGTTTGGAGCGGTACCGGGCAAGGGTGGGTCGATTAGGCTTTAGATTGGTAATGACCAGCTCGAGCCGAAGGCCATCATCCGTTATTAAATTGTTTTTTGACAATCTCGACATCATTTTTTTATGCAATGCACTTTGCAGTTGTTTAACATCACGATGATCATAAAATTCAGTTTCGGACATCACGTCTTCATTTGCCGAGACACTGATCGAAGCAATATGGAACTGGGTACCGGAAAATGTCGATTGGTAAACTGGTTTTGCCGCCCATGCGACACTGGCCACAAGGCTCAATAAACTGGCGGCAATTATTTTATGTAACATCTGGTTGCTCCTAGAAAAGCTGAAAAATTAGAACGCCCCATAAGTTTGCTAGCACAAATACACGAAAAAAACCAGACAACAAAACGTGAGCAGGTGGCTCTACTCGTCTTTCTTAGGCTTTCGCTTATCACCAAACACGGTGCGCGAAACCTTACCGACAGCACCCGTGGCAACGCCAGCGCCCACTTTGGTAACTTTTGCGCCTACGGAAACAGCAGTGCCGGCGACTTTTGCGGTTGCCCCTACCGCAGCGCCTGTTGCACAGCCGCAAAGCAAAGGAAAACACAGCGCCAACGCAGTTAAAAGTTTACTCTTTTTCATCAAAATTCCTCGAAATTGTTCAAACACGCACATCTATATCTACGGCAATAGGGTTACTGTTAGGTTTCGAAGTTCAAGGTTTTGCGGTTTGCTTGCGTGCCGCTTTTCTTGGTTTAGTAGCCGGTTCAGCCATTTGTATTTGTAATGGTTCGCGCGAGGACAACCGAACTTCTCGTTGTGGGAATGGAAACTCGATACCGTTTTCATGAAAGCTGTCCCAGATGGCCAGCAAAACTTCGGAGGAGACATTGCCAACACCATTATGCGAATCGCGGATCCAAAACCGAATTTCAATGATCACGGAGCTGTCGGCAAATTCACGTAATTGACAGGCAACATTTGGTGTTTGTAGAACCCGTGGCACCGCAAGGGCGGCCGCTTCAGCCAAAGCAATCGCTTGGCGAACATCAGAATGATAGGCAATACCAATTTTCTCTTTGATCCGGACAATTGGATCAGAAAATGACCAATTGACGACTTTTTCTGTGATGAAATTCTCGTTCGGGATGAGATGTTCTTTGCGATCTCTGGTCACGACAGAGGTATAGCGCAAGCCCAAAGATGATACTCGGCCATAGGTCTGGTCGACCTCGATCACATCGCCGGGTTTGATCGAGCGGTCAATTAACAAAATCACGCCGGAAATGAGATTAGCAAATATCCGTTGCAGGCCAAAACCAATACCAAAGGACATTGCGCCACCGATCAGCGCAATGGAGCCAAGCGGAATGCCAATGCTGGACATGGCGAATAGCACCGCCGCCGTCATCAAGGTTACTTGGATGGACTTTGAGAGCAAAATTTGCACGGATGGTGTAAGAACAGGTAGTTTTTCCACGCGAGTTCGTAACAAAGTTGACATCCGACTGGCCAGCCACATCAACCCGACGGCTAACACAATACCGCGCAAAATCACCCAGACAGATAAATGCATCTGGCCTTCACCAGAAAACGGTGTGTCCAAAAATTCCAGTACCGGAGTCAGCCAGCCAAAAATATTCAAGGCGGCAATAGCCCAAGCCAGCCTAGCCAAAGTTCGTGCCCAAAATGGCTCTGCAATAAAACCAGAGATTAGCCGAATAACCACATAGGCGGCGGCTAAGGAGCTACCAATACGCGCCAAAACAGCAGGGTATTCATAGGCTTGCAACCCAACTTGTGCGCCGGTTAACAAAACAAAGATTGTGGAAGCTAAGACAACCGGCGCGAAAAACCGGGTCAATGCACCGCGCCAATAGAGCAAAGGTTCGGTTTTTACCAATTGGTCGGCCAAGTGGCGAACTATGTTTTTGATCGGGCCAACAAACAACGCCGCCAAAACAACACTGGCCAAAACGACGGCGAGCTGTACGCCCATATCGATATTTAGGACTTGGTCTTGAAACCAATTCATCAGCCGGACGCTTAAGTCCTGAGCGTCTGCCACAAGTTCTTTGGATACAAGTTCTTCGCTCTGGATAAAGCTCATGACAAATACTATTATGTGATTTGCGTTTTTTGTCGATGGCAATTGTTACGAGGTGTGTTGTGTGAAAAAGCTGTGGCTTGTTTTGGTTTTTGTGCTGACGTTAGGGAGCGCAAGTGCAGACGAACTAGCGCCCATACAGCGGGCGCAATTGGCGGTTTTGCACGGCCAGTACAGCTTCGCGATTGAACTGGCTGCCCAAAGCCCAGAGTTTGCCCTGCTTATGGTCGATGCCGAAGCGCGATTGTCGCGGGTGAGTATCGGCGCAAGCACGTCTCCAACCCAAGATATCGACCAGGCTGAGGCTTCGGCAAAACAAGCTTTGGCCTTGCAGCCAGATGCGTTGGCGCCGCGCATTTCGCTGATCACTGCGCTTGGATACCGAGCGCGTGGCAGAAGTTTGTTCACCGGGTTTCGCAAAGGTTGGGCGGCCAAGAGCCGAGCCTTAATTGATGAGGCTTTGGTGCTGGCTCCGGATGACCCTTGGCCCCATGCTCTTTCGGGAAGTTGGCATTTGGAAATTTTACGACGAAGTGGAATTAGACGGGCCAAATTTGTTGGTGCATCGTTCGAGGCTGGATTGGCAGGTTGTGCAACGGCGCTGAAATTGGCCAATGGAGATGCTACAATCATTGGCCAATGTGCCTTGGCATTATTGGCAGTAAAAGAGCCGATATTGGATGAAAAAGGCTGGGAGGCGCTGAAACTGGCTAGTGCCAGCACCAACACCGAAGATGCATTTTCGTGTTTGCGCCAAGACCAGGCGCTACAGATATTAACGGAGCGCGATAGCAACGGAGTAGCCCGCGCCCGCGAACTGGCAGTCATGTTTCTGTTGGGGACAAATCCGCCTACTGACTGGCCCAAACAATGCGTGCAATCCAGGCCACTTCGGCCAGCTGCAACATCCGGTCCGGGTATTCAGGATTAAGGCTGGCCAGATCAATTATTTTACTGCTCATGCGCCGTAGCTCTTTGGCCATTACTTCGCCGTCCAAGGTGCGAACCACGACCCGATCCCCACGACGTACAGCCTCGTCAGGCGCAACCACAATCCGGTCGCCATCCCGAAATACCGGTAACATGCTATCGCCGCTGATCTCCAACGCATAACAATGCTCATCAGCCAAACCCGGAAACCGAATTTCATCCCATTCGTTACCGGCTGGAAAACCAGAATCATCAAAGAACCCACCGTCGCCGGCTTGTGCTAATCCGAGCAAAGGGACTTGGCGCCCGCTCTCAAGCCGTCCGCCTGCGGAGTTGGCAAGCATGGCGAATTCTTCAAAACTGGTCTGCGCCGCGTCTAATACTTTGGCAATGCTTTCTGTTGAAGGCCAGCGCGCTCGGTTGTCTTTGGCGGTAAAGCGTTTGGACGGATTAAATGTGGTGGCATCCAGTCCCGCTGCTTTGGCTAAGGCCGAAACGGTCATTCCGGTTTTGAGGGCCAATTGGTCAAGTCCGCGCCAGATTTGTTTATGCGTTAACATCGGTAAATTCTCTTATTGGTGGTTTCAATTTAAGAATATACACCATAAATAGGAAAGTAAACCTACAACTCTCTCTGGCCCGAATTTCCAAATCCGAGTACAGATTGCGCCATGACCAACATTGCACAACCAAAACTATACCGATTATGCTCATTGGGTGAATGGGACGCCTCACAGGCCGCAGGTGTTGTGCTGGGCAATGCCGATGACCGGCGCGATGGATTTTTGCATTTATCCACGGCGGAGCAAATAGCGCAAACAGCAGCGAAATATTATACTGATGTTTCTAATTTACATCTTCTGGGCATCAACGCCAACAGCCTTACCGCCAGTTTACGTTGGGAGGTGTCCCGTGGGGGTCAATCCTTTCCCCATGTCTATGGTGATGTGCCGCTCACCGCCGTTTTATTTGCGCGGGCCATTCCCGAACAAGCTGGACGTTATCTGTTTCCAGCGGCGTTATTTGTATGAGCTTACTTCATCAAATGGCACCCAAAGCATTGCGCTTGATCGAGGCCGAGCGTGCGCATCAGCTTACCATATTGGCCCTAAAAGCCGGGTTTGGCCCGTCCCGTCCGAAAGCGCCGGACCCAATTTTGGCAACTGAACTGGCTGGCTTATCTCTGAACGGCCCGGTGGGACTGGCCGCTGGGTTTGACAAAAATGCCGAGGTTCCGTTGGCGATGGCCGGTTTTGGCTTTGGCTGGGTAGAGTGTGGAACGGTGACCCCATTGGCACAGAAAGGAAACCCCAAGCCAAGATTGTTTCGATTGCCAAGGGATTATGCGGTGATCAATCGTTTGGGGTTTAACAATCGAGGGTTAGAAGTGTTTGGCCAAAACCTATTTCGGGCACAGCAAGCTGGCTCCATTTGCCCTATCGGGGCCAATATCGGGGCCAACAAGCAATCCAAGGACCGGGTAGAGGATTATTGCGCGGCGCTTCGGGTGTTATGGGGTTTGCCCAATTGGTTTACCATCAATATTTCTTCGCCGAATACACCGGGATTGCGCGACTTACAAAGCGCCGATGCTTTGGATGAATTGCTGTCGCGCATTACCCAAACCAAACAACAATTGACCAAGGGTCAGCCCGCGCCACCGATTTTTCTTAAAGTCGCACCTGATCTGGATGACCCGCAGATTGAAAGCATTGCTACCACCTGTCTCAAATATGATATTTCGGGTTTGATTATTTCGAACACCACATTGGCCCGGCCAGGCGGGTTGGTCAGCAATCATCGCGCCCAAAGTGGTGGTCTTTCCGGCGCGCCGTTGTTCGAGCGCTCCACCCAAGTATTACGAAGTTTCAGGCAGGCCAGCGCCGGGCGCTTAGCCCTGATCGGCGTTGGTGGGATCAGCAATGCCGAACAAGCTTGGCAAAAGATCAAAGCCGGGGCCAGCGCCCTACAACTATATTCGGCATTGGTTTATCATGGACCGGGTCTGGTCGCCGATATTCACCGAGGTCTTGCCCAACATCTACGCGCCGAAGGTTTCGCAAGCATTGCCGAGGCGGTGGGCGTGGACTAATTGGGTTGTTCAATCCCGCGCTTTAATCCGGGCCAGGCCAGGGCTAAAGTTGCGCTTCTGGCCAGATAATAGACCAAAAATGCAGCCCAAACCCCTGTATTGCCAAAGGCCGGTGCGAGCCAACAGTCTGCGCTTAAATAAATCACCACCGAGGCAATCGCCGAATTTCGCGTGGCAGCACTTTTGCTGGCCCCGACAAAAATACCGTCCAATTGCCA
>JAESUG010000180.1 GCA_016763185.1 Robiginitomaculum sp.
TGCCGCTCGTCCCCCGCCGGCACCACATCCGTATGCCCAGCAAAACAAAAATTGCGCCCGGCATCCCCACGGCGCGCATAAAGATTATCCACATCCCCAAACGGCATCCGTGTCGTGGCAAAGCCAATACTTTCCAAGGCATTTTGCAACACACTCAACGCCCCGGCATCCACCGGAGTAACCGAAGCACAAGCGATCAGATCACTAGCCAGTTTTATTGGGTCAATTTTCATAGACGAGATGTAACCCGACAATTGGTTTTATGCCAACCCGTGTTCTCGTGTAATTACCTGTACCAACCGTTGATTTGGTCGTTGACTTGGGGCTTTGCATTTGTATAGTGCCGCGCTTGCACGGATGATAGGTTTTGCCTGTCAGCGGTGCCGTGTTATTTTTTTGAATTTCAGCATAAGGATCGGAACCCATGTTCGCGGTCATAAAAACCGGTGGCAAGCAATATAAAGTCGCCCAAAATGATGTACTGACCTTAGAGCGCCTTGACGGTGCCGAAGGCGAAACGATCTCGTTTGACGAGGTGTTAATGATGGGCTCTGACGGCAAAGTGACCGTTGGCTCACCCTTGATCGACGGCGCTACGGTCAATGCCGAGCTGCTTGAAACCCGCAAGGGCAAGAAGATTATCGTCTTCAAGAAAAAGCGCCGTAAAAATTACCAACGGACCAAAGGTCACAGACAAATGGAAACCGTGGTGCGAATCACTGACATTTTGGCCAAAGGTGAAAAGCCTGCGGCGAAACCAGCAGCAAAAGCAAAAGCGGCTCCGAAGGCTGCGGCCAAGCCAAAGGCTGAACCGAAGGCCAAAGCTGCGGCGAAGCCAAAAGCTGAACCGAAGGCCAAAGCCGCACCTAAGACTGCTGCACCAAAAGCAAAAACCGCTCCAAAGGCTGCGGCCAAACCGAAAGTTGCTGCCAAAGACGATTTGAAAAAAATCGGTGGTGTCGGTCCCGTCTTAGAGAAAAAGCTACACGCACTTGGGCTGACCAGTTTTGCTCAAATTGCCAATATGACACCAGAGAAAATTGCTGATGTTGACGAGAAACTAAATTTCAAAGGTCGGATTGAACGCGAAGACTGGCTAGCTCAAGCGTCCAAACTCGACAAAGCCTAAGGGAAAAGACGATGGCAAAGAAAAAAGCAGGTGGTTCTACCAATAATGGTCGCGATAGTGCGGGCCGACGCCTTGGCGTGAAAAAATTTGGCGGCCAACACGTCATTCCGGGCAATATTATTATGCGCCAACGGGGCACCAAAGTGTATCCGGGCGACAATGTCGGCATGGGTAAAGACCACACTTTGTTTGCCCTGACCGAAGGCCATATTCAGTTTACGCGCAAAAAACTGAACCGGTCTTATGTCTCGGTAACCCCACTATCTGCAAAATAAGGCGAATTTCAATTTCGCCCCTTCAGGCGATACAAGTTTCTTTAAAAAGAAAGTCGGTTCGCCGCCTTTCTTTTTTTTTGTCCTATCGCTTACGCTATTTCAGGACAGGCTTTTTTTTCTTAGAAAATCTCATGACCCATCAGATCAAAACATCGAATTTATTACTTCGGGCTTTCACTGCAACAGATCTGCCAAAATTGGTGGAGCTGGCCAATAATATCAAAATTGCACAAATGTTCGCAACCATGCCGTACCCATATACGATGGATGACGCACAGACTTGGCTGGCGAAGCTGCATGCTGACAACAGCAATTATATCTTTGCGGTCATCCATCATGGCGAAGGCTTTATTGGTCGGATCGGCCTATACCTTAAACCCACCGCCTTGCCCAATTTGGGATATTGGATCGGCCAGCCGTTTTGGGGAAAGGGTTATGCGAGCGAAGCCGTGTCTGCGCTCACCATTTGGGCCGAAAGCCAATTCAACATAAAAGCCATTCAAGCTGACTTCTTTGCCGATAACCCAGCCTCCGGTCGAGTGCTAAGCAAAGCCGGATTTTTGCGCACCGGGAACACCGGCATGTCCTATAGTCTTGGCAGAAAGACCAAAGCGCACCATATTGATATGGTCTGGCTGGGTGAAACTTCTGTAGGAGGTAGGTGATGAACATTAAAACCGAACACTTGCTCCTTCGCCCATTTGTGATGTCGGATGCAGCAAAACTTGCCGAGCTGATTGCCGAGCCGAAGGTGATGGAAATGCTCGAACAACCGCCATGGCCATACCAACTTTCCGATGCCAAGCTTTGGCTTGCAGGCTTGGCTGGGCGCGAGCAACAAAATGACGCCTATAAATTTGCCATCACCCATCCCAGTTTCGGGCTTATCGGTTCCATCGGGTTGCAAAAAAAACAAGCCGGCATACTTGATCTGGGCTATTGGGTCGGCAAACCATATTGGGGCAAGGGCTATGCCAGCGAAGCCGCCGCCGCGCTCATGGACTGGGCCATTACTGAGCTCGGCGTCACCGAGCTGGTTTCCGGATATTTTGAGGACAATCCAGCATCCGGTGCCATTTTGCGCAAACTAGGCTTTGTTTCCACTGGCAATGCCTGCAACATAGAAAACGCACTTCGCACTGAACCCATAGCTTGTTTGGGCATGAAGTGGCATAACAGCGCTTAAATCCTTAACTTAGCGCATTGCGTGCTGCCCATAACCAATTAGAACGAACATTATGAAATTTCTTGATCAAGCAAAAATATATATTCGCTCCGGCGCCGGCGGCGGTGGTTGCGTTTCGTTTCGCCGCGAAAAATTCGTCGAACGTGGTGGCCCCGATGGTGGCGATGGCGGCAAAGGCGGCTGTGTCTGGATTGAAGCCGTCGACGGTTTAAACACCTTGATTGACTATCGCTATCAACAACATTTCAAAGCCGATATCGGCACGCACGGCATGGGCCGCAACCGCGCGGGTAAAGCCGGCGATGACGTGGTGCTGCGCGTACCGGTTGGCACCCAGGTATTGGACGACACCCGCGAGACATTATTGCTTGATCTTACCAAAGCCGGACAACGCGAATGTTTGCTGACCGGTGGCAATGGCGGCTGGGGCAATGCCCGCTTTAAATCATCGGTCAACCAAGCTCCCCGCAAAGCCAATCCCGGCGAGCCGATCACTGAACGTTGGATTTGGTTGCGGTTAAAATTATTTGCTGATGCTGGTTTGTTGGGCTTGCCCAATGCCGGTAAATCTACCCTTTTGGCCGCGGTTTCCGAAGCCAAACCGAAAACTGCTTCCTACCCATTTACCACCTTGCACCCCAGCTTGGGCGTGGTTGATATTGATGCATCAAGGCGCTTTGTGCTGGCGGATATTCCCGGTTTAATTGCCGGTGCTGCCGAGGGCGCGGGTCTTGGCTCGCGGTTTTTGGGTCATCTTGAACGCACCGGCGTGTTGTTGCATTTGATTGATGGCACGGCGGACGACCCCGCATCTGCCTATAAAACCATTCGCGAAGAACTGGCGCAATATGGCGGCGGCCTTACCGAACGCACCGAAATTGTTGCTCTCAACAAAATCGACGCGATGAGCCCCGAAGATATCACCCAAAAACAAGCTGAACTATTTGCGGCGTGCGGCTCAAAAGTACGACTGATCTCTGGGGTTTCCGGCAAAGGGGTTAGCCCGTTAATGGGCGAGCTGTCGGCGATTATCAAAGCTAGAAACCTAGCCAACGCCAAAGCTGAGCTTAAAGCCCTACAAATTGATGAACCTCAGCCATGGTCACCATAACCGGCAAACGGACACTAACAAACGCCAAGCGACTGATTGTCAAAGTTGGTTCATCGCTTTTGGTGTCCCCGACAAGCCTAGAATACCGACAAAACTGGATGAACGCATTGGCGCAAGATATCGCCAAAATCCGTGCAGGTGGGTGCGAAGTGGTGCTGGTTAGCTCCGGCGCAGTGGCGCTGGGCAAACAACAATACCAACCAAAAACAACCCGGCCAAAGCTCGAAGACATCCAAGCCCTTGCCGCCATCGGACAAGTACGGTTAGCGGGTGCGTGGGCCGCCGCCTTTGCGCCATTTGAGCTGTCGGTTGGCCAAGTATTATTGACCTTGGATGATACTGAAAACCGGCGACGATGGCTCAACTCCAGCTCGACATTGCGGGCGTTATTACAAATGAGTGTGGTGCCGTTGATCAATGAAAATGACAGCGTCGCCAGTGATGAAATTCGCTATGGCGATAATGACCGCCTGGCGGCCCGCACCGCGCAAATGGTCGGCGCGGATGTTCTGGTATTGCTCTCCGATGTCGATGGATTATATGCAAGCGACCCGTGCATACACGAAAACGCCCGTCATCTGCCGTTGGTCGAACACATCACGCCGAAAATTGAACAAATGGCTGGTGGTTCCGCCGGGGCGTTGGGCAGCGGTGGTATGGTTACAAAAATTATGGCGGCTCGGATTGCCGGCTTTGCCGGTTGCGCGACGATCATTGCCAATGGCGAACCCATGTCGCCGTTATCAGCGTTGATGGCTGGGGCAAAAAATACCTTGTTTTTACCACAGATAAAACCAGCGCAAGCGCGTAAAAACTGGATTGCTGGGGCGCTTCAACCCAAAGGGGAAATTACCATTGATGCGGGCGCAGCGGCGGCCTTATCTAAGGGCGCATCTTTGCTGGCGGCGGGAATAACCAAAGTTGATGGAAATTTCGAGCGCGGCGAAGTGGTTTCTATTCAAGGCCCAAACCGGATTGTACTGGCCCGTGGAATAACATCTTATGATGTGGCAGAATTGCAAAAAATCCAAGGCTTGCAAAGTGACGACATTCATTTGGTTTTGGGTTATGCCGCCCGCAAAGCGGTAATCCATCGTGACAATTTAATGGTGATGAGCGAAGGAAATACCGATGACGCTGAAAGCTGAAATGATGAAAATGGGCCAAGCGGCGAGCTGGGCCAGCCGCGTCTTGGCGCAAGCCTCTGCGGATCAGCGCACGTTGGCTATTGTTGAAGCGGCCAAGGCCATCACCCACGCCAAGGCCGAAATTCTTGCCGCCAATCAGCACGACATCAAACGCGCCGCGCAAACCAACCTGTCGCCAGCCTTTATCGACCGGATGCGGATGGATGACGAAGGGATTGCGGCAATGGCCACAGCCTTGCAGCAAATTGCCAAGCAACCCGACCCGTTGCATCAGGAGCTAGCCGTTTGGCAGCGCCCCAACGGGTTACGCATTCGCAAAGTTTCGGTACCGTTAGGCGTGATCGGTATTATTTATGAAAGCCGACCGAATGTGACCGCCGATGCGGCCGCTTTGTGTTTGCGTTCTGGCAATGCAGTCATTTTACGCGGCGGTTCGGATGCCTTACAAACGTCCAAGGCGATATTTGCCGCAGTACAAAGCGGGGTTTTGGCTGCTGGATTGCCGAAGCACTCGGTGCAAATGGTGGATACGCCGGACCGCGAAGCCGTGGGCTTACTGTTACAAGGGTTGGATCAAAATCTTGATCTGGTCATTCCACGCGGCGGTAAATCATTGGTGGCACGGGTGCAACAAGATGCCAAAGTCCCAGTGTTCAGCCATTTGGAGGGCATTTGCCATGTCTATGTTCACGCGGCGGCCAATGTCCAAATGGCCAGCCAGATCGTTCTAAATTCAAAAATGCGCCGGGTCGGAGTTTGTGGTGCCGCCGAGTGTTTGTTAATTGATGCTAGCTGTGCTGCCGACATGTTACCAAAAATTGTTGATGGTTTGGCCGAGGCCGGATGCGAGCTGCGTGGAGACCCACGCGCCACCGAACTAGATACACGGATACAAGCTGCCAATGAAGACGACTGGGGCCGAGAATTTCTGGCACCGATTTTGGCGGTTCGGGTGGTTGATGACATCAAAATGGCCATCGACCATATTGCCCAATATGGCTCGAACCACACCGATAGCATTATTAGCGAAGACCCAGACGCAGCACGCCAATTTCAAGCGCAAGTCGATAGCGCCATTGTCCTGCACAATGCCTCAACCCAATTTGCCGATGGCGGCGAGTTTGGCTTTGGTGGCGAGATCGGCATTGCTACCGGAAAATTACATGCGCGCGGCCCGGTAGGTGCGGCGCAATTAACCAGTTACAGATATCAGGTGGATGGAAATGGCCAAGTTCGAGCGCGGTAACGCCCATCGTTCCGCCAAAGCCCAACTGGAGGCTTTGGGGCCGGGTATGAAAGTTGGCTTGTTTGGTGGCAGTTTTAATCCGGCGCATTTGGGGCATCTTCACCTCGCTGAAACTGCGCGCAAACGTTTGGGGTTGGAGCGTATCTTATGGCTGGTATCACCGGGGAACCCACTAAAAGACCCTACGCTTTGGCAAGGTTATCAACAACGAGTAGACAGCGCTCGTAACCTTATCCAAGCTCATACTAACCATTTTGTTTGTGCCAACCATTTTGTTTGTCAAAGTGAGACTGCCTTTGGCACCCGCTATACGTTGGATACGGTGCGCGGCTTGCAAGGGCGCTGGCCAGATGTGCATTTTGTGTGGCTGATGGGCGCGGATAATTTAGCCAATTTTCACCATTGGCGCGACTGGCAGGACATTGCGACCCGCATCCCAATTGCTATCATTGCCCGTCCAACCGACCCGGTACTGGCCCGGCTTTCGCCGTTTTCGCGGCAATTTGCCACGGCTCGATTGCCGGAACCTGCGGCCAAAACATTGGCTGGGCGCAACCCACCGGCTTGGGTATATCTTTGCGCCCCGTATGATTTTGGTTCATCTACTGCAATCCGTGAACATAAGGGGCATGGCGCAAAGGCTGGCGCTGTGGTACAGGCCAATAAATTGCAAAAACCAAAGACGTGAAACAGAAACAATATGGATACCCGACAAGTGATGGCGAAAACCGAACCTGCTGAACATCGTGCCCCAATGCCGGATGCCGACCAGCTGTTAAAATTAATTGAACAAGTGCTAGACGACGGCAAAGCCGAAGATGTTGTCGTCATTGATTTGGATGGGAAATCCTCAATTGCCGATTATTTGGTCATTGCATCAGGCCGAGCCGCCCGCCATGTCTCGGCACTGGCCGACCAAGTATTGCGCGTAGCAAAGGAAGCTGGCATGGGCCGGGTCGCCACCGAAGGCCTATCCAGTGGCGATTGGATATTGGTTGATGCCGGGGATATCATTGTGCATTTGTTTCGACCGGAGGTCCGAGAGTTTTATAATCTGGAAAAGATTTGGTCCGTCGAGCTTTCAACAGAATCAGGCGACACATGATTTTATCCTTGCTGGTTTGTGGCAAGTTAAAAGCCGGGCCGGAAACGGAACTGGTTCGCGATTATCTGCTTCGCGCCAAACGCCAAGGTCGCAGCTTGGGCGTAACCGATGTGATTTGCAAAGAGCTATCCTTGGCAAAAGGCACCAGCAAAGCGGCAGGCAATTTGGCTGCGTTTGGCGCGGTGGGAAACGGCGCCAAGCGCGTGGTATTGGATGAAACCGGCACCCAAATGAGCACTGAACAGTTTGCAAACACTCTCAACCAATGGCGCGAACAAGGGGTTCCAGAAATTTGCTTGATGGTTGGTCCCGCCGATGGTTGGGACAAACCTATTGGCAAGGATGCAGATATCATATTGGGTTTGGGCAAGATGACCTGGCCACATAAATTGGTGCATGTCTTAGCCGCCGAACAGATCTACCGCGCCCTTAGCCTAACCACCGGCTCGCCCTATCACCGGGGAACACCATCATGATCGGGGCGCTTAAGTTGGTCGGTTTCGTGCTGGTTTTGCTTGCCATTTCCAACTTAAGTTTGGCACAACAAGGCCGCGATGAAGCCGCCCAGCTCGAAGAATTGCGTGACCAAGCCAACGCCAAACAACAAGCGTTGGAACAACAAGCCGCCAAAACCTATGCTCAAATTCTTGAGCTGCAAACCAAATTGGTTGATGTAGCGGCCCGCACCCGCGCCCAAAACCGTTTGAGCGTTACAACCGAAGAACATATCGTGGTGTTGCAGGCCAATGAAACAGCCCACATGGCCTCTCTGCTCGCGGACAAAGCCGCATTGCAAGACGTGTTAGCCGCATTGCAACGAAGTCAGATGTCGCCGCCACCCCCCTTGGCGGTAACCCCGGACGATACTTTGGCCGCAGCACGGGCAACATTATTACTGGGGGCTACGGCACCACAATTACAAAGCCGAGCCAACGCTTTACGAATTTCGCTGGATGAACTGGCGAAGTTGCGGAACCAAATTGAAACCCAGCGCTTGCAGTTACAACAACAAATGCAGGTTTTGGCTCATGAACAAGCCGAACTAGAAGGCCTGTTACGCCAACGACAGCAATTGGAACACCAATTGCGCGGCGATGCGAAAACCGCGTCGAGCCAAGCCGTATCCCTTGCGAAGCGGGCGGCAAATATGCGCGAGCTGATCCGGCAGTTAGAAGCCGAAGCCAGAAAAACCATTCCAAGGATAAAACCGACCCGCCCCAGTGCCAACATTGTTCTCGCCCCAAGTTTAAAACCAGTACTTGCGGACCCAGGCATACCATTGCCGGTTTGGGTGCCTCCAACCGGGCGCTTTGCCGATAGCCGTGGGCAATTGGAAATGCCGGTGGACGGGTCAATTATCACCCGCTTTGGCCAAGCAGCCCATTCCGACAAAGTCAGCGGCATGGTGTTTGAAACCTCGCGCCGGGCGCAAATTATTGCGCCGTTTGATGCCCGGATTGCCTTTGTCGGCGAGTTTCGTAATTATGGTCAACTGTTGATCCTAGACGTAGGAGACGGCTATCACATGATCTTGTCTGGTCTGGCGCTGAGCTATGTCGTAAAAGAGCAGAGCGTGTTAGCTGGAGAACCGCTTGGAAAAATGGCCGATCGGCGAAAACCTAAGCCGGTATTTTATCTTGAGTTTCGAAAAGAAGGGCGGCCATTTAATCCAGAGCCTTGGCTAAAAACCGCCATAAATGCCGGATAAACACCTAGGCAGACCCCTATTTTGGCATTAAGTTTGCAGCACAGACAGTACGGTTGGGTAATTTGGCCAATATGAGACAGGAAATGTAATGCGATATCTAATTTTAGTTCTAGCGATTTTCGGCGGCATGATGCTAGGTGGGCTGGGTTTGACGTATAAAGTCGCCTCGGCGGAACCGACGCGCACAACCTACGAAGATTTAGATCTGTTTATGGATATTTTGACCCGGGTTCGCTCTGATTATGTAACCGAAGCCGAAGATCAAGAACTGGTTGAAGCGGCCATTCAGGGCATGCTAAAGTCACTTGATCCACATTCAAGCTATCTTCCACCCCGTGGTTTCGAAGACTTGCAAGTGCAATCTTCGGGTGAATATGGTGGGTTGGGCCTTGAAGTCACCACGCGCCAAGGCGCGGTACAGGTTGTCACCCCGATGGATGGAACACCCGCGGCCAGAGTGGGCGTCGAGGCAGGTGACTTCATTACCGGAATTAATGGCAAATCCATTCTTGGTGAAACCTTGAGCGATGCCATTGACGAAATGCGCGGGCCAGCCGGTTCGCCCATTACCATCACTGTGGTTCGCCAAGGGGCTGACGGGCCGATCGACTTTACCATTGTCCGCGAGATCATCACCATTCGTTCGATTACATCGCGGATTGAAGATGAGAATATCGGGTATTTGCGCGTATCTATTTTTAATGAAAATACCGGCAAATTGGCCCGTAAAGCCATTGACGAAATGAAAGCAGAAGCCAGCACGCCACTTACCGGTCTCATTCTTGATTTGAGAAACAATCCCGGTGGATTGCTCAGCCAAGCCGTTGAAATATCCAGCCTGTTTTTAGACGGCGGAGAAGTGGTTTCGACCCGAGGCCGCGACCCGCGCGATATCGAACGCTATAACGCCCGTAATGGCGATGTTTTGAACGGTTTGCCCATTGTCGTGTTGATTAATGCTGGCTCGGCATCCGCGTCAGAAATTGTCGCTGGTGCCCTTCAAGACCGAGAGCGCGCTACGTTAATTGGCATGCAGTCCTTTGGCAAAGGCTCCGTACAATCAGTGATCCCGCTCAATGGCGGACGCGATGGCGCGTTGCGGCTAACCACATCACGCTATTACACGCCAGCGGGACGTTCCATTCAAGCAACCGGCATCAAACCTGATATTGAGATATCTCATCGCCGGTTGGAAAAGCCAGAAGACCGCGTAACCGAGGTTGACCTACCCAATGCGCTTAAAAACGAAATAGATGCTGCCATCAAAGCCAAAGAAGCAGAGGTCGCAACCAACGAAGGTGAAGCCGTAGACGAAGCAAATGAAACCGTAAGAACGGACGTTTTCAGCGCCGAAATGCCGCCTGAAGATTATCCTGAAGATGACGATTATCAGCTAAAACGAGCCAAGGAAATTTTAGGTACATTACGCCTTACGGGTTCATTGGTATTGGACGAAGGCTAAGGATCGGTAGGGCGATCCGCTCTACGAGCGTCATACTTCTCTTCGCATCGTCATTGCGATGAACACCGTTACCGCTTTGTTAACCATGAACCCGCTATCCAGTTTCTGAAAGACTGCCCGACTAACGGTATGCTTTCGTCAAGGAAAGTGACACGATTATGGCCCGATTTGCTCCGACCCTGCCCGCCGCGTTTTCTGACGTGAATTTTCACGCAGTTGTTGGCGCAGCCTTATTTACGTTCATCATCATTAGCCTTGGCGCAATTGCGATGTTTGGCCGAATCGATTCGGCCCTCCCCTTCGCCAAGTTAGAAATTCCTTCCTTAGCAGATTCAGCCCTAGTCCAAGCCAAGTTGCGCCCCGAAGACACAAACCCGCAAGCTCCCATAATCTCCATGAGCGAATACGAAACCGAACCAAGTTTGAACGGCGTATCAGACCCAAGCGACAAAACCAGCGCTCAGCCACCGCCCGTCCGCACCCAAACACCGACATTACCGGTTTCACCTCATGCATTGGCCGCCGTGCCTTTTTCTGGATTAACGGAAACTGGACCCGGTGGATTATTGCCAAAAATTGGTGCCGATGGTCAACTTCCAGCCATAGCCTATGCCAAGCCATTTGTTCGCGAACCGGGCAAGCCGTTGGTTTCGTTGGTCGTCGGCGGATTGGGCATGATGAGCAAGACAACCTTGGCCGCGATCGAGGAGCTACCCCCAGAGGTTAGCCTATCATTTGTGCCGTATACACCTGATCTACAAACTTGGGTGACCCGCGCCCGCGCTGCTGGCCATGAGGTATTGATCGAACTACCCATGGAGCCGTTTGGGTATCCAGATACCGACCCCGGCCCCTATACCTTACTATCGACCGCAAGCGCCGCAGAAAACACCAGACGACTAGAGTGGCTCCTGAGCCGAACCACTGGTTATTTTGGAGTAACCAATTATATGGGCTCCAAACTTACCTCATCGGAAAATGCATTGGGGCCCGTGTTTCGCGGTTTGAACAAACGTGGGATACACTTCCTTTTTGATGGCGAAACCCGTCGTTCCTCTTTACGCAATGTAGCCAATGCCGAAGGGTTGACGTGGACAACTGCCGATCGAATTGTTGACGCCAAGCAAACCTCGACGGCCATTGATGACGAATTATTGCGGCTCGAAGCGATGGCTATTCAAAACGGAACCGCCATTGGCAAGGGGTTTTCTTGGCCCGTAACCATCAATCAATTACGAGATTGGACAGCTTCGCTGCAAGGCAAGGGGTATCAATTAGCCCCGGTTTCAGCGGTGATCCAAATCCGGGCTGACGAGGCAAAATCAGCTGGAGGCAGTACAACCAGCCGCGCCTCTGCCGCCCGACAATAATCTCCATATGAACAACCCAACCAACGCAAAACACCCGCTTGAGAATTATCGACCCAATGCGGCGGTCGTCCTTTTTAACCACCAAGGCCAAGTGTTCCTTGGCCGTCGTGCCGGCAAGCCGGGGGCGCATTGTTGGCAGTTTCCGCAAGGTGGAATTGATGCCGGTGAAAAGCCTTTGGCTGCTGCCTATCGCGAATTAAGAGAAGAAACCGGTATTAAACGCAAACATGTGCGCTTGATCGGTAAGATCAAAGGCTGGGTTGCCTATGACTTTCCGGCCGATATTGCCTTGGCCCGTGCCAAACGAAAGCGCTGGTCCGGTCAGAAACAAAAATGGTTTGCCATGCGGTTTTTAGGCAAAGACAAACACATTAATTTACAACACCATTTACCGGCTGAATTTGACGAATGGGCATGGGTAGATCTGGTGAGCGTTCCCAATATGACCATTGCCTGGAAGCATGAAGTATATCAATTGCTGGTCGCGCAATTTTCTAAGTTTGTTGATGGCTGAAACTTCAAACCGCTGGAGACCGCCTTCCAGTTAGAGCATCGCGGCTTAAATTAAATTTTCTTGATACTCACCATTCCTTTACTGATATCAGGTACGCCTTGAGGAATGAGATATATTTTTGTTATTTTTTGTGTGAGCTTGTTCAGCCTCATGGTGCCTGCCAAAGCCAGTTTTGCGGCGCCGGCTGAAACCAGTTCCAGCACACCATCCGATGATAGTGCGCGACCTCATTATATCGAATTTCCACAAATGGCATCGAGTATTTTGGACGGGTATCGGGTGCGTGGCATGATTATATTGGGTTTTGGTTTGGAAATTGAAGACGACCGGTTGCGCAAAAAAGCCAGAAGCCTGCTGCCAAGGTTACAAGATACCTATACGAGTGAGTGGAACCGGTATGCCGCAAATTCGTATCGTTCGGGCACTGTGCCTGATGCCGAGAAAATTTCACAGCGCATGCAATATGCTACCGACCGGATGCTGGGTGAAGGCAAGGCTATATTTTTAATTTCAAACTTGATGGTGCGGCAAAATTAAAGCTATTTGGCGCTCATTCCACCATCAATTTTTAGCTCAATGCCGGTGATGAACTTTGCTTCGTCCGACCCAAGATAAACGGCGGCATAGGCCACATCTTCCGGTTCGCCAATACGGCCCAATGGAATACCGCGCGCTAGCAATTTATCTCGTTGTTCCACATTTTCCACGTTGAGCGCCTTGCCCATACCATCCAAAATTGGCGTACGAATAAATACCGGATGTATCGAATTAGAGCGGATATCGTACTTCGAGGCGGCGCAATGCAAGGCCACTGATTTTGACAAGAGCCAAACTGCGGCTTTGGCGGCATTATAAGCGGGCATGGTTCCTGCCGCATATAGTCCGGCGATGGAGGACATGTTGATAATTGCGGCTGGGGCATTTTCTTTTAGGAATTTGATGGCGTGTTTACAGCCCAAAAAAACCGAGTCTACATCCACGCGCATCACGCGATCCCAATTGGCTAAGCTTTCATCTTCAATGGAACCCATTGAACCGATACCGGCATTATTGATTAAGATGTTGATCCCACCCATTTCGGTATTGGCTTGTTCCAGCACCGATAGCCATTGTTGTTCATTCGTTACATCATGAGCAAATGCCGAGGCCGCACCTTTTCGTGTGGCATTTAGTTCGGCGGCAACTTGTTTTGCGCCTTCCACATTGATGTCGGTGAGCGCCACTTGTGCGCCCTCGCTCACATACATGCGGGCCATGGCGGCGCCAAGGCCGCTGGCTCCACCGGTAATGACCGCCTTTTTACCGGCTAATCGATTACCCATTTTGAGGTCCGTCAGCAATTTTATCCATAAAGTTCGCCAGCGTAATATCCTTGTCAGTCACGCCATCAGCATCATGGGTGCTGAGCAATACCTCGACCCGGTTATAGACATTGAACCATTCGGGGTGATGGTCCATTTGCTCGGCGCGCAAGGCAATGCGGCTCATAAACCCAAAAGCTTCATTAAAATCCGTAAATTGAAAAGTTTTGCAAATGGCATCACGCTCCGCCGCAACCGCCCAACCGCTAAGTTGCTTGACCGCCGCAGCAGCACCTATTTTATCAGCCATGCCTCAAATTCCTTCAAAATTAAATCGTCAGCTATTCCTTAACATCCTTTTGCAATAATGCGAGCGATAACACCAAGATGGAGAGCGCCATGACACACTTTTTAGTTTCAGAAACAAACCCGGCGGGACACAAATTAGAAGACCTGCTGAACGATCTTCGCGCCGATATTATTGCGCGGTGCGCCAAAATCACCCATGACCAGCGCCCAGAAGCCATGCATGTTTTGGCCAATAATATCAAGGTATTAGAACACCTGACCGAAGCCATTCATTTGGCCACCGACTCGACCAAAATTTTAGACCGGGCCTTTGGTCCGTCACAATCATCCAAAGGTGGTCCGGCCCGTATTGGCGTTACCTAACATCAACTTTCATTGGTCACGTCTAATTTTTCATTGATTTCTGCTAATGTAACGTCAGGCAGTTTTAGCTGATTGTCATCAACATTGCGTTCAATGAGCAAGCGCCTTGGGTCGAGCACAATATAGTTTGGTCGCTCATCCAGCTCAAAAGACAATTTGGTTTCAGCCTCATGAATGTGGACCCGCTCCAGCTGTAGCCAGTCCCCGCCTAAGGTTTCCGTTGGGTCTTTGTCGTAGAACCCGACCTCAACCCATTCTTGTAAGGCTTCACCCTCAATTTCGGACACGGAGGTTTCTTTGCCGTCTTCTTCTGAGGCAATCAACTTGTCGACCACAGCCGTAAATTCGACCGTATAGCCGCCGGATGCATTTGGCTTCACCGTGGTGCTATCGTCCAAGAACTTCATGTCCCAAAAAGTGATGCGATCCCAATAATCGGTAATTAGGACTTGCATGTCATCTGAGGCAGCGGCACGCAAATATTCGACCAGTTCTTTGGTGGTCGGATAAGGTGGACCTTTGGAACCAAAATCGTCCAAGAACGCACGAATGGCCCCTTGCATTTTAGCTTCGCCCATATTTTGCTTTAGACCCCAAAACACCCAATTGGCTTTATTGTAAAACAGATATGCCTGGCCTTCGGCTTTGGCTAAGGGTGGTTCTTCGGAACGGTCACCCGTTCGTCCGGCAAGATAGCCCTGGATGGAGCGTTGTTGCAAGGCACGGCGGGCTTTTTGCCAGCCGAGCTTGGCCTCATACGCCGTCAGCGTCGCATTTTCGGTCAAGCCCTCAGACAACACGTTAAAGCCTTTGGTATTGGCCGGAACAATTTGGTGGGCAAACCATTGATGGCCAATTTCATGCATGGTGACATAGGTGGCCAGATCCATTTTGTCATTATCAGTCGGGTCGCCGGGGTCCATGACAAAACCGATATTCTCGGAGAACGGAATGGTACCGGCAAAAGCTTGCGCAAAACCACCATAGGGAAATTCCATAATTCGCACTTGGCTGTATTGATACGGGCCAAACACACTGGTGAAGGTGTCCAGTGAGCTTTTCATCGCATCCAGCATCAATGGGACATTATAGTCATGGGGGCCATGGTGATAAATCGCCAGCTCTACATTGTTGCCGTTCGGGTTTTCCCAAACATCTTGGGCCACGGTGTAATCCGCTGACAAAAACGAGAAGAAGTTCAAAATTGGATTGATCGCTTGGTAATCACGACAGGCTTTGCCGTCATTTTCGTATTCGCGGATCAGTTTGCCGGGTGCAATTGGAATTTGCCCGATATCGGTACAAACGGAAGCTTTGAAATCCACATAATCAGATGAGGCGCTAATGAAATGATTTTGTCGGGCCGCTAAGTTGGTGCGATTTGCACGTTTTTCACGTTCAGGCAGGTCGTATTTACGCCGCCGATCCGGGTTTGCCATACGGCTATCTTGGATGCCAAGTTGCGGCATAACTACAAAATTATTGACAAAGGTTCCGTTACGCCGGATCGTACTCCCGGTTCCCAAACGCGGCCCATGCAAATAAGTTTCAAAGCTCAAATTGGTTTTGGCACCCGGTGCAAGCGCCGGCTCGAACCGGTATAAACGATAGCCGAAATCTTTGTTTGTCGCATAATCATCGCCGTCGGTGACGGCGGTAGCACCGTCCAAGGTCAAGCTTTTTGTACCACCAATACGACGCGACACCAGGCCTACATAAACTTCATCTAATGGCGCACCGGTGCTGTTTTCAATTATATAATGACCGGTTACGGTTGCGGTTTGTTTGGAGGGTTGAAACGTAACTTCAACCTCTACCGAGCGAATTTTAGGCAATATGGCCTTGTATTTAGCAACCGGTTTTGGATCAACTGACGCAGTTTCAGTATCTGGTTCGTCTGTTGCTTCATCATCCTTGGCGTCTTCGCTGATATCGCCAAATGCGGTTTCCCATTTTACCTGTCGCAGCTCACGTTCCTTGCTGGTGCGAAAATTATTGTCGATATTATATACTTTATAAATATAGCCACCGGTGCCAACAAAGCCGCCCGCAAATAAAATGGCAAAGGCTGCTGAGGGCAGAGACAATTGTTGGCCGATGGATTTTAGCCGGAGCCATAGCCCGTTTTGGACCCCGCGTCGCCACAGCCAAATGCTTAAGACCACAAATAAACCGCCCAATGATGCCCAATACAGCCCAAACCATTTGAACGAAATGAGACTATGATAGCCGTTTATTTCTGATAATCCGCCGCTCGGTACGATACCATAGCCCATTAGCGGGTGATAAAACGGTAAGTTGTTGATGAAAAAGAAGAAAAAGATAAGCAATGCTGCACTGGCCAACATGCCGACAATCCGATTGGGCATAAAGTTCTGCACAAATAGGATCAACAAACAAGATAGCACGATGCGCGGCGCGAACGTAATAAACGTAAATGTCAAATAGGTAGAGATATTCACCGGAATATCGCTCAAGCTAAGTTGGGTAACCACACCAAACACAATGCCCACCCCAAGCATAGTCATGGCAACTAGGATCAATGCCAGCCATTTGGCCGCGAGCAATGGCCAGTTTCGTACCGGGCTGGCATCTAGTATTTCGGTAATTTTTACGGTTTTGTCGCGCCAGACTATTTCACCGCTGAAAAATACCATAATGATCAATAACGGAATAACGATGGCTCCGATGGCCACCTGTGCGAAAAACGAGCTGGTGAGCAATTGCGGATTTGGTGACAAATAAAGCTGCACATAAATAACCAACGCAAAAAGAGATATTGCGAGCAAGGTCAATATAATAAACGGCACACTTCGAGCTGTGGTCAAATACTCATATTTTAGCCGTGTCCAAAACGTAGCCATTGTATTGCCAAACGCCATATTGGTGTTTGCGGAAATGACCACGACTTTGCCAATATCAGCCTCAGCATCATCGGCATAACTTTTGGCTTTATTGGTGAGCAGCCCGCGCCGAAACATCATAAAGCTAGCGACAAAGAACCCAAGGCCCAGTGCACCCCATATCAAACGGTTCAACCCGATATACCCACCTAACGGCGACATTTGGGTGTTTTGTTCGGCGGCGGGCCAAAATTCCACGACAATTGCCAAAGCAGTAGAGCCAAAGGGGTCAACCAAAGAAACCAACCAGTCGGCGGCGGTTTCTTGGTTGACCAGCAAGCCACTTGCGGTAAACAAAATAAACAGGCCAACCGCGCTGACATAGACCAATGCCCGATTGCGGGTGACCCCGGCAATAATGGTGAAAAACCCACTGACAAACAAGGTGTTCACGGCAATATAGACCAAGCTCGGCTGTAAGAAATATAGCGGGTTTATCGGCCCCAAGCTTTCTTGGTCCATCCACGGCATAAACTGGCCAATAAATAGCCCGATGACCGTTGCAAAAATGCAGAAAAAACAAGCAATATAGACACCGATTAACCGCGATAACATCAGATCGCGGGTGGTAACAGCTGTGCTGTGGATGACCTCAACTGCCTTATGGGCTTGATCGCGCATCACGCCAGAAACCACAAACAGCGCACCGAAAAAGATCGACAACAAACTAAGGGCGGAGGCCTGTATGGCAATGGTAATTGCACCATTGGCCTTTACCCGCTCGCCGGAGGTTGCTGAAATTTGGATGGCATCAGTTGACATAACCAAAACACCCAACGCCAACATAACCGCAACCGTGACCCAAAACCCGACCTGGCGGGCGTGGTAACTAATCTCAAAACCAATCAGTTGTTTTAACATTTTGCGCTCCTACACCAACCGGTACAAATGAGCGAAATAGGCATCTTCAAGATTAGGGTCATCTTTTTTAAACCCCGCCCCCGGCGTTTTATTGGCCAGCACGGAAACGATCACGCCACCCATTTGTAGGCGGGTTGAAAGAACTTTGTGCTTTTCCTTCAACGCATCAACGTCGGTTTTTTCGACTTGTTTGCGCCACACCTTGCCGTCAATTTTGGCAATTAGGTCTTCGGGAGCGCCTCTGGCAACAATTTCGCCATCGCCCATAATCGCCATGTCCGGGCATAAATCGCGAACATCATCAACAATATGGGTCGACAAAATAATGATTTTGTCTTCACCAGCTTCGCTAAGTAGGTCCAAAAACCGTTGGCGCTCAAACGGGTCAAGACCGGCGGTTGGTTCGTCCACAATAATAACCTTAGGGTCCCCAAGCAGAGCTTGGGCCACCCCAAAGCGCTGTTTCATTCCGCCCGAATACGAGGCCACGGCCGCGCTGCGCATTTTCCATAAATTGACGGCACGCAGCAGGCTTTCACATTGCGCTTTGCGTGTTTTTTTGTCTGAAACACCTTTTAATACGGCCAAATGGTCTAACAGTGCTTCGGCGCTCATTTTTGGGTACACCCCAAAGTCTTGTGGCAAATAGCCCAAGGTTTGGCGCATCACTTGTGGAGATTTTACAATATCAACATCATCCAGTGTGATGGTCCCGCTATCGGGTTGTAACAATGTTGCTAAATTTCGCATCAATGTAGACTTGCCCGCACCATTTGGCCCGAGCAGACCAAACATGCCCGGCTTTAGATCCAAAGACACATTTTTTAGTGCATGAACCTCGCCAAATGACTTAGAAATATTAGAAATACGTAACATATTAAACTCCCGCTATACCCCTGGTCCCAAGGGTGAATACCCATTTTACAATTACGGGCGTTGAAGAGGCTCGTTGATAGATGATAAAATAATTATCGACAAGCGATAAAGTCAATTTTGGCTCGTGATCAACTATTGTTGATCTGCGTCAAATCTGTCTATCGTATTCGTACAACGTTGAAAGCCTTGTTTGAGCATGACCTTACGTAATTTTGATACGATCATTATTGGTGCGGGTGCGGCGGGTTTAATGTGTGGTGCAGTGGCTGGGCAACATGGTCGCAAGGTGTTGATTTTAGACCATGCTAAAGCCGTTGGTGAAAAAATACGTATCTCTGGTGGGGGACGGTGTAATTTTACCAATTTGCATTGCGGGCCCGAAAATTTTATTTCGAACAACCCGCATTTTTGCAAGTCAGCTTTGGCTGGGTACACACCGCAGGATTTCATTGACCTGTTGGCTAAGCATAAAATTGCTTGGCACGAAAAGACCTTAGGACAGCTGTTTTGTGATGAGCGAGCCGCAAAGATCATCGCCATGTTATTGGCCGAATGCGCCAAAGGCGATGTCGAAACCTCCCTACAAACCCACATTGGGCAAGTCAGCACAACCAAGGACGGGTTTTTGCTCGTCACCGATCGCGGCAATTTCACCAGTTCGTCCTTGGTGGTGGCTTGCGGGGGTCCCAGCATTCCAAAAATGGGGGCCAGTGGCTATGGCTATCAATTGGCCAAACAGTTTGGACTAAAACTGGTACCACCAACCGCTGCATTGGTACCGTTTACAATTTCTGATGGCCTGTTGTCGACGCTAAAACCGCTGGCCGGGGTTAGTGTCGATGTACTGGTTCACTGTGGATCAACTTGTTTTGAAGAAGCCATGTTGTTCACCCATCGTGGGTTATCCGGGCCAGCGATTTTGCAAATTTCATCCTATTGGTCGCCGGGCGCTGCGATCACGATTAATTTGGCACCAAAGATCAACATATTGGCCGAACTAGAGCTCGCGAAAACCACCCATCCAAAGCAAAGTCCTGCTGGGTTTTTATCACAATTTCTACCCAAACGACTCGCCCAAACGATTGCCGACACTTGTTCGCACCAACGCTTGGCCGATATGAATAAGGCAGCGCTTTTGGCGTTGGCAACCGCGGTCAATGCTTGGGTGATCACCCCGTCGGGCAGTGAGGGGTTTCGCACCGCCGAGGTTACCAAAGGCGGGGTAGATACGGATGAATTATCGTCCAAATCGATGGCGGTAAAATCAGTACCGGGTTTGTACTTTATTGGCGAGGTGGTTGATGTCACCGGCCATTTGGGGGGTCATAATTTTCAATGGGCATGGGCCAGTGGTGTCGCTTGCGGGCGGGCGCTTAGGTTGAAAACAAACTGAACACCATCCAAAAGCCTATCCTCAAACCCGGTCGCAACCGCTCGGCACTGCGTTCAAAAATGCAGTATTGGCTTACCAGTCGAGCTGAAAACGAACTTGGCCAATGGTCGCACTGCCGCCGCCAAAGCTTGCGCCAATGCCGCTGGCGCTAGAGTGCACCAAATTGGTGACAATTCGAACTTTGTCCTCAAGATACCAATTGAAGCCTAATGTCCAATTGTCAATTTGGCTGTTTGAGCGGCCATCAACAGTTGTCCAGTCATAGCGAGCGGCAATTTCAAACGCCCCATAACCACCATCGGATAGTGCCTTGTTCGGCTTGGTCCGGCCAAATTTGCTAGAGCCAGCGCCGTAATTTCGATGCTCACCCGTGATGAACCAACCCGCCTGCACAAAGCCGCCTTGGACGCGGTCATTAGCGTCTTCTTGCATCCATTCGCCGTGCAGGTGAAATGCGTTTTTCACCCATGCGGCTTCGACACCGACCAAGGTCGAGCTATCGCCTTGGTTTCGCACCGACAACAAACGTTGCGACAAATGCACATTTGGTCTGGCCCGAAATGACAAGTTCAAGCTCGGCGCTCCGTCGAAATAACGAGCATGAATACCCAAGTGAAGTTTGTGGTTTTTTTCATTGATCGGCGCAAAACTGGCCCGACCTGCAATAACAAATTCATCGGTGATTAGGCTGTTTCCGTCGATCAATGCAGTATTAATATTAGACGTAAAAACGCCCGCGGCTAGGTGGTAATTGTCACCCTTTTTGGTGAGGTTCACCCCTAGGTTTCTGCTCAGCCGGGTTGCATCAGTAATGGCGGCCCGTTCCATGAAGGTCAGATACCGGCCAGAGGTTTGTTCCTCGATGGAATTTGCTGGTTTTTGATTGCCAACCACCACGGCCCAGCCATCGCCAAATTTGGCGGTGATGATAAGGTCTTGAGCCTGGATATCGCCGCCGACACCGTCAAATTCAGCGACATAACTAAAGTTTTTGCCAAATGTTCCTTGCACGCCCAACCGGGCGGTACGGGCCTCACTTGTCGTGATATTTGTCGTTAAATTGGTAAGATTATAGTCAATGGCTGCAATGTCGAAAAATATCCGACCACGGGGGTTGATGGTAAAGCCATTTTCGGCGCTGGCACTGGCTGGGGTAATGACCCCAACAACCAAAGCCATCATCAATACCGGGCGGGTTATTTTTTGTGTGTTGGCCATGACAGGCCTCCAGCATATTGATTAATTTTGTTCGTCTTCTACTATGGCAGCCTTCTACTATGCTAGATGTGACAGCTTGATGACGTTTTGATCGGATATCTTCCATGCCAAATTTTACCGAAGTGCTAAAGTTTTGGTTTGAAGACCATGGCCCTGCGGCATGGTTTTCGAAAAATGACGAATTTGATGCTCTGATCCGCGAGAACTTTATGGCACTCTACCAAGCCGCGATTGCCGGTGAGTTTTGGCAATGGCGGCACACACCGAGGGGCCGCTTGGCCGAAGTTTTGGTATTGGATCAATTTTCGCGAAACCTGTTTCGCGATGATGCGCGGGCGTTCGCCCAGGACGCGCTGGCTTTGATACTGGTGCAAGAGGCGATAGCGGGTGGGTTTGACCGCCAATTGACCGCCCAGCAACGAACGGTCTTATACCTGCCGTTTATGCACTCGGAATCACTGGTCATTCATCAACAAGCTTTGCTGATTTACGAAGAACTAGGCCAACCCGATAACTTGGACTATGAAAAGCGGCATTATGAAATTATCGCCAAATTCGGGCGCTACCCCCATCGCAACAAAGTGTTAGGACGGGTATCAACCCCCGAAGAAATTGCGTTCTTGGCCACACCGGGTTCGTCATTTTAAATATGCGCTAAAGCCTCTGCCAAACGGTCCATATCAGCGGCTAAGTTATACATGGATGGGCTGATGCGCACACAAGCGCCACTGGCAATACCGGTACGGTGGACGGTGAATATTTGATGTTCGCGCAACAAGGTTTCAACCAGCGCAATATTGGCTTGTGCTGTGGTTCTTCCCTTGACGCGAAACGAGGTGATCCCGGCATGTAGGCGCGCATCATTCGGGGTTAGTATTTCAATATTGGGCAGATCTTGCACCCCAGCCACCCAGCGATTGCGTAAATACCGCAAGCGTTGCTCTTTGTGCTTTGGGCCAATGTGCTGATGAAAATCAAGGGCGGCAGTTACGCTTAAAATTGCGGCAAAATTAGTGGTGCCGGTGTGTACCCGCCCGCTAGTGAGGTCTTTCTCATATGGCTCGGCTGAGATATTGGGCGTGATGGCATCCAGCCGGGCCTTGTTGATATAGAGCAAGCCAACACCCAGGGGGGCACCGATCCATTTATGCAAGTTAAAGCCAACAAAGTCAGCGCCCAGATCGGCAATTTGAAAATCCATCTGCCCCCAGGAATGCGCGGCATCAACAATTGTATCCACCCCGCGCGCGCGGGCCAGTGCGGTAATTTGTCGTATGGGAAGGCACAGGCCAGTGCGGTGGCTGATATGGGTCAGCAGCAATAACTTGGTCTGCGGATGATCGTCCAAAGCCTTGGCATAAAATGCCAGTAACCCATCATAGTCCGCAGGTTCCGGAATTTCTAGTTTTACGACATCAGCCCCAACCCGCGCTGCCACTGAAACCATTGCGGCTTGCATAGCACCATAATCCAGATCGGCAAACATCACCGCATCATGCGCCGTTACCCGGTGATAGCCACCGATCAAATTTTGCAAGGCCTCGGTTGCACCGCGCGTAAAGGCAATTTCACCCGTCTCAACCCCCAGCAGTTCAGCCAAGCGCCGGCGTGCGCCCAAGCTCTCTTGGTTAAAAGAGCGTCGCGCATAATACGAGTTTTCGCGGTTTACTTGGATTGTGCGGGCCTGATAGTGCGCGAGCACCGGCTTGGCCATCATACCCCAATAGCCATTTTCCAAATTGGTGATATCGGCCATGGTGTCGTATTGTAGTGCAATGTCTGCCCAATGGTCTTCTGCGCGCGCCAATTGTTCAGGGCTAGCGCTAGCCGAAGCATTGCTCCACGCAGAACCAGCAATTGCGGCCGCGCTAAAACCAGCGCTGCCCATGAATAAACTTCGTCTGGAAAGAGTGTTCATAGCGGTGGTCTTGCCTTTTCATCTTGAAAGATACTGATTCTATGCCAGCATATAGAAATTCATCCCATTCGTAGAATAGTTTTACTTTGGTATACTCCATCGACCCAAAAAGTGGGCACCGGTTTTTGGATAAGTTGATGGATAGCAAAGACGACCCAAAAAGTGGGCACCGGTTTTTGGATACGTTGATGGATAGCAAAGACGACCCAAAAAGTGGGCACCGGTTTTTGGATACGTTGATGGAGAGCAAAGAAAACTATACTCAAAACACTGGTAAATTCGGTGTTTTGAGTATAGGTACGCACCCATGAGGTATGACGAATTTAATCAGTTTTGCGCGAGCCTAACGACCACCCATATGGTGTTTCAATGGGGTGGCTCCTATGTTTGGAAAGTGGATCGCAAAGTGTTTGCCGTTGGCGGTTGGGAAGCAACCGAACCGGCCTTTGTGTTTAAGGCTTCTGATCTGGTGTACGAGCTGTTGCAGAAGCGGCCCGGTGTGCGCCCCGCCCCGTATTTTGCCGCACGCGGGATGAAGTGGTTACAGCACTTTGCCGCACCCGGTTTGGATGACGATGAATTAAAAGATTATTTGCGCCAATCCCACCATTTAGCCAGCCGTAACTTGTCCAAGAAAAAACGGCTGGAGTTGGGGTTGGAAACGCCCTTAGTTTGACGTGCTTCGGTTATTGATCAAAGGATTGCGCCAACATCCATGCATTGCCATCGGGGTCAAAGAAGGTGGCTAATTTTACCATGCCCTCGTGAACAATATTTTGCCCATCAAAACGTACGCCTTCGGCTTCTAATGCGGCGCGGGCGGCCTCTAAGTCGGGTACGCCCAATACGGGTACGCAGCCGCCAGATTTTACGTCCATGGCATCGGCAAATCCAGCGGTAACGCCGGGTATTGGTGTTTGCATTTCAGTCCAGCCAATTTCTGCGGCATCAAATAGCCGGGTGAACCCCAAATGCTTGGCGTACCAATCGGCAGAAACATTCCGATCTTTCACCGCGAAGCTTAGTGTTAAATTTCCATCATAACTTATATTTGTCATCGGTTTCTCCTTGTGGTTTCTCCTTGTGGTTTCTTCTTGTATTTTGTCATTTTTATAGTAAATATATTTTTATGGCAATAGATAAAATTATCCTGCTTACTAAAAAGCGCTGGGCCTTGCCGGTATTGGCGGTATTGGCCGAAGGGTTTCACCCTCGTGCCTATCCATTGGCGCAACAATTAGGCGGCAGCCGCGCGGCAATTACCCAAGCAATTTTGTATTTAACCGAGCTTGGCTTGCTCACGCGCCACGCCGGGCATGGGCATCCCTTGCGCCCTGAGCTGGCCCTGACGGACAAAGCAAAAATCTTGGCCCCGGCAGCGGTTCTGGCTTGGCGGCGAATGCAAGAGAACAAAATTTTGATACCGATATATCTGCAGCGATGGGCATTTCCGGTATTGGCCTGCGCCGTAGCGCCGACCAAATATGCCGAGCTTCGGCGGGGTTTACCGGTGACAGACCGGGCATTGTCAATGTCGCTGAAATCCCTCACCCAGGTTAACTTGCTGCACCGCGAGATCGACACACAACAATACCCGCCAGCGAGTTATTATCGTGCGACACCCCTTGGGCGCAGGATTGTCGCACCATTTGAACATGTCTGACATCTGGCAAACGGCGTACTATTGAGATAGTATTGTTCGTCAAAGCTAAGGGAACAGCTATGCGTTTGCGCCAAATTGAAATTTTTTATGCGATTTATTCTAGCGGTTCGATCACTGCGGCGGCGCGTCAGTTACACATTTCACAACCGGCCGTTAGCAAGGCATTACGTTATACGGAAGATCAACTTAATTTTTTACTGTTTGAGCGGGTTGGGCGCAGGTTGGTGCCAACCTCAGAGGGGCATCGCTTGTATGAGGAGGCCAGCAAAGTTAACCAAACGGTGAGCAGTATGCGCCGGGCCGCTCACAATATGCGCCGGGCGCTTTCGGGGCATTTGCGGATATCATCGGTTACTGGTTTAAGTTTTGAATTGTTGCCGCGTGCGATTGCAATGTTTCGAACCAAATACCCGAATATCACATTTGAGCTGCAAACCCAGCATTATGGAGACCTGATATCTTCATTACGTTCATATGAAAATGATATTGGATTGGTGTTTTCCGCCCCACTGTATTCAGGTTTACAGCGTTTAACCTTGGGCGCAGCGGAATTTCGTTGTGTGTATACGGATGGGTTATTGCTAGGAGACGCGCCGCGTGTCGCGCTGAGTGACGTAGTCAGCACGGACTATATTGCAATGAACGCGGATGGCCCATTAGGAGCAGTGCTGTGGTCTAAGATCCAAGAAGTTGATGGTTGGGTTCATCCAATTGCGATTGCAGAGTCATGTTTTGTCGCCAAGAGCCTTGCCGCCAGCGGTGTTGGTATCGCCATTGTCGACGAATTTACGAGTACAGCCAGCGGTCATGAAAACATCAAACAGAAAAAAATAGACCCGCCGATAACCTTTGACGTTCACGCGCTTCATGCCCAGGGCAAGCCGCTACAAGCCTCCGGACAGCAGTTTTTAGAAAGCTTTGTTCAGGTTTTTGAAGAATATCGGCGAGCTGTACCTTTGACAATTCACCCATAACTACAGGTTATGAATAGACGTCTATTCCGAAATATTCATTTTGCGGGAAATACCGTATTACTTCACCATATCATGCGCGTACTGGGTTATCCATATGGGCGCTGAGCAGGGATAGTATCATGAAAACAACAGCCAGAAAAATGAACCCATTCAAAGCCAGCTTGTTGGTGTCAGCGGTCGTTCCAATGTCATTATTGGCTGGTACTGCGTATGCGCAAGGCGCGTCCAGCACGGCCGCCTTGACCGATGATCAAATTATCGTAACCGGTTCGCGCATTCGGCGCAGTAATTTGAACACAGCCATTCCGGTGCAAAGTTTGGATATTGGCGACATACAATCAAGCGGTACTGTTGATTTGGCTGAA
>JAESUG010000181.1 GCA_016763185.1 Robiginitomaculum sp.
CCTGCCGCCGCGCGTTTACAGTCTTGTACGGCTTGGACGGTGAGGTCTTCGCCAGAGGCAATGCAATCACCACCCGCAAACACGCCCGGCAAACTGGTTTGCCCGTGTGCATCGACGGTGATTTTACCTTTGTGCACAGTAAGGCCAGCCAAAGCGCTTTCGTTCATAGACTGCCCAACAGCTTTTAACACCATGTCGGTTGGAACTTCATTGGTTTGGCCAGTTCCGACTAATTTTCCATTTTCCAATTTGCAACTCTCAAAGGTTACGGAGGCTACTTTGTCAGCTCCATTGATTTGCATTGGCTTGGCCCATAGGTGCAGGTTCACGCCATTGATCTTGGCCAAGTCTCGTTCCCATTCGGTGGCCCCCATTTGCGCTTCGCCGCGCCGATAAACTAGGTCTACTTGACGCGCACCTAATCGTTTGGCCTGTACCGCCGCGTCGATCGCCGTATTGCCACCGCCGATGACGATCACTTGATCGCCGACGGCTAGTTTAGACTTGTCCGTGCTTTGGCGTAACGCCGAGATAAATTGGATAGCATC
Source organism: Robiginitomaculum sp. (assembly GCA_016763185.1). GTDB lineage: Bacteria > Pseudomonadota > Alphaproteobacteria > Caulobacterales > Maricaulaceae > Robiginitomaculum_B. Next base: position 549 of record JAESUG010000181.1, read on the forward strand.
ATGGACACCGGGTAAATCTTCACCGGCAATACCCAATTGATTGGAGCGTGCCAAACCAACTCCGATAAACACGGCATCAAACTGGGTGCGGTATTGCTCCAAGCTTAGGTTTTGGCCAAGTGCCTTGCCGGTTTGGATATTGATACCACCGATTTCCAAAATGAAGGCCGCTTCACGGGCGGCAAAATTATCTACCATTTTGTAAGCCGCCAAGCCATATTCATTCAGGCCGCCCGGCTTATCTTGGCTTTCGAATATTTCGACGCTATGCCCTTGTTTGGCCAATTCATGCGCGCAGGTTAATCCAGCAGGGCCAGAGCCAAGCACGGCAATGTGTTTGCCAGTACCCACGGCGCGGGCAAATGGGTGAGCGCTGTTTTGGGCCAGCAAGTGGTCAACGGCGTGGCGCTGTAATGCACCGATTTCAATTGGTTGTTCTTCCCCCATGTTCAATACGCATTTTTGTTCGCACAAAACTTCGGTCGGACAGGCTCTGGCACAGGTGCCGCCCATGATATTAGCGCTTAAGATCGTTCGCGCCGCGCCGGTGACATTTTCGGTGGCCAACTGGCGGATAAATTTAGGGATGTCGATGGCGGTTGGACACGCGGTCACACACGGCGCATCATAGCAAAACAAACACCGAGTTGCTTGCACACTGACTTGTTCGGCATTTAACGCTGGGTGCAAATCATCAAAATTAGCAGCGATTTCGACAGGCGATAGTTTCGCACCATTTTGACTATTGATTAAATGTTTTCCCATTGACCCCTAGCACTTTGCTGTATTTTATCTGAAAATCGGCTCCCATTTTTCTTTGAAATGGATAACCCAAAAGATAATCAGTAAAATGAGCGTTTCGGTCAAGTTATTTTCTGACCAAATGGTCAACTTGCAAACCAACTCCGGTCAAAATGATTTGACAAACCTGATCTTTTGCGTGGGAAAACTGCTCATCTGACAAGTCTTGATCATCATTCAGGACGTTTATCTGATGGGAAAAATCGGCATAATGTTGGGTGCTGGCCCAGATCATGTACAATAAAGCGTGGGGGTCCACCGCATGCATTTTGCCCGTCGCAATCCAGCTGTCCAGCTTTTTGGTTCGTGCTTCAAACCACGGTTTTAATTGGGTATGCAAATAGCCTTTGATCGCCGGTGCGCCGCGAATGATTTCCATCGCCCATAGCCGCGAGCCAAAGGGACGTTGGCGGGCTTGATCCATTTTTGCACAAATATAGCCAGCTAATGCCGTAGCCGGATCATCTGATTGATCAAATGGCAAGGCAGCAAGTAGCCAATGATCGCAAACATCTTCAATGACCCGATGATAGAGCGCGGCCTTGGTCGCAAAATAATAATGCACATTGGCCTTGGGCACCCCGGCCAAGTTGGCAATGGCATCCATGGTTGCACCCTTAAACCCGCTATTGGCAAACACCTGTTCAGCGGCCACCAAAATACGGTTGATATTGGCTTTTCGGATTTTTTCTTTACCAGATGATTTAGGCATTAAGACCGGTGCTTTCGCAATTGGGGCGGGAGATATGTCGAGGCGCTCCTTACTATCTGTGCCAAACCCAGCCAGATCTAAAACGATGTCAAAACAATGATGACTCGTGCGTTGAAGTTAGGTATTATTTTCCAACATCACATAATATCAGGAGTTCATCATGCATGACTTTGTTGCGGCCACCCTTGGCGGCGTACTCATCGGCGCTTCGGCGCTCATCATCTTGGCCGGTCAAGGCAAGATCATGGGGGTTAGCGGGATTGTGGCGCGCCTATTGCCGCCGATTGCGTCTGATTGGGCGTGGCGCATCGTGTTTATTGCCGGGGTGATCCTCACTCCGATTGTTGCTAGGTTCGCTTTTGACATCAACCCAACGGTGGAAATCACCCCCAATGTGCTGATCTTGGCCGCGGGAGGAGCCATTGTTGGGTTTGGAACCGTGATCGGAAACGGCTGCACCTCTGGGCATGGGGTTTGTGGCATTGCTCGGCTGTCGTGGCGCTCGGTGGTGGCAACGGTGATATTCATGGCCAGCGCGGTCATCAGTGTTGCCCTCATCAAAATAATAAGCGGGGGTTGAGCCATGAAATTGTTCACCATTTTTCTTGCTGGAATAATTTTTAGCGCTGGCCTGATGATTTCCGGGATGATCAACCCACAAAAGGTTATCGGGTTTCTTGATATATTTGGCGACTGGGACCCCAGCCTAGCCTTTGTTATGGGCGGCGCTGTGTTGGTCAATGCGATTGGTATCCGGTTCGTGTTACGCCGCAAAAAACCATTGTTTGAAACAAAATTTTCACTGCCAACCCGAACTGATATTGATGTACGACTGGTTGCCGGTGCGGTGTTGTTCGGTATAGGTTGGGGTTTGGTTGGGCTTTGCCCCGGCCCGGCCATCGCGGTCCTTGGCGCTGCGCCGCAAAAAGCGCTCGTCTTTGTCGCAGCCATGATTGTGGGAATGTACGGGGCAAGATTTATTAAAACACCTGCACCTGAATAAGAGGCCTTGATATGAGCAAAACCAAACCAATAGTCCGATCGTTTTTTGACGAGGCAACCAATAATATCAGCCATATTGTCATTGATCCCGCCACAAAAAACTGTGCGATTATTGATACGGTTCTCGATTATGACGCAGCATCGGGGCGCACCAATACTCGTTCCGCCGATCAATTGATCGCTGATGTCAAAGCCCAAGGCCTAGGCGTTCAGTGGATCATTGACACCCATGTCCACGCCGATCATTTGTCAGCGGCCCATTATATTAAATCCCAGCTTGGCGGACAGGTTGGCATTGGCGAACACATCACCAAAATCCAGGAAATTTTCGGCAAGCTGTTTAATGCAGAAGCCGCGTTTCGCGTGGACGGCAGCCAGTTTGATCATTTGTTCAAAGACAATGAAGTCTATCAAGTCGGCGAAATTACGGCCCGCGCCGTGCACACGCCCGGCCATACACCGGCATGTATGACCCATATTATCGGCGATGCGGCGTTTGTTGGCGATACCTTGTTCATGCCGGATTTCGGTACTGCGCGTTGCGATTTCCCCGGCGGTGATGCGCATATTTTGTATCATTCCATCCAAAAAATATTCGCCCTGCCCGAAGCAACGCGGATTTTTCTAAATCATGACTATAAGGCCAACGGGCGCGATGTGTTCAAATGGGAAACCACTGTCGGCGAACAAAAACGTGAAAATATCCACGTTCATGAAGGTATAAGTGAAGCAGAGTTTGTGAAAATGCGAACCGAACGGGATAAAACCTTGTCCATGCCTAGATTGATTGTGCCGTCCGTTCAAATCAACATGCGCGCCGGCGAAATGCCACCCGCCGAAGACAATGGCATTCAATATATCAAAGTACCGATCAACGCGCTTTGAGTACAACATGATAGCCGTTTAGCAATCATCATCTCGTTGACAAACCCTGCAGAATACGACTTATCAGAGGTGAAAAGCGTAAACAAAGAACGCGTAAAGCCTAGGGGAATAAACAATGAAAAACTATGATGTGGTCGTCATTGGCGCTGGTGCTGGTGGTTTGTCTGCTGCGGCTAGCTTGATGAAGCGCAATCGGAAGCTTGATATTCTCATCATCGATCCCGCCGAAAAGCACTATTACCAACCGGGCTGGACCTTGGTCGGGGCCGGTGTGTTTCAGCCAGAGGACACGGTTCGCAATATGGCAGACCTTATTCCACGTGGCGTTCAGTGGAAACAAGCAACAGTCGAGACATTCTCGCCAGACAGCAACCGTATTTCGCTGGGGGACGGGTCGGAGATTTCCTATGATGCGCTGATTGTTGCGCCCGGATTAAAACTGAACTGGGATGGCGTGGCCGGGCTATCCCAGACGCTTGGTTCGAACGGTGTTACCTCGAATTATCGCTATGATCTTGCGCCCTATACTTGGCAATTGGTGCAAGAATTAGAACAGGGAAAAGCCCTTTTCACCCAACCACCCATGCCGATTAAATGCGCCGGTGCGCCGCAAAAAGCGATGTATTTATCGTGTGATGCTTGGCTAAAGCGCGGGGCCTTAAAAAATATCAACGTCGAGTTCCATAATGCGATCGGCGTTTTGTTTGGGGTGGCAGCTTATGTTCCGGCATTGATGGAATATGTGCAAAAATACGAGATTGATTTGTGTTTTAACGACAATCTGGTTGCCGTTGATGGCCCCGGCAAAATTGCCACATTTGACCGGACCACAGGCGACAAAACCACACGCATTGAAGTGCCCTTTGATATGATGCATGTCTGTCCGCCGCAAACCGCACCGGATTTCATTCGCACGAGCCCATTGGCCAACGAAGCCGGTTGGGTTGATGTAAATCAAGCGACCTTGGCCCACAACAAATATGCCAATGTTTTTGGACTGGGCGATGCTTGTTCCGCACCCAATGCAAAAACCGCAGCCGCCGCACGCAAGCAAGCGCCGGTCGTTGCGGTTAATTTATTGCAACAACTCGAAGGAAAATCCCCGCGCGCCATTTATGATGGCTATGGCTCGTGCCCACTCACCGTAGAGCGCGGTAAAATTGTCCTCGCCGAATTTGGCTATGGCGGCGCATTGCTACCCTCCTTCCCCGCCGCCATCCTCGACGGCACCAAAGCAACCCGCCGCGCCTGGTTCCTCAAAGAAAGACTACTACCCCCGATCTATTGGAAAGGCATGCTTAAGGGCCATGAATGGTTGGCATCACCACGACTGGAGTAAGAAGGCCGACATCGGTGCATTACATCGGGTGTCGTGAACTGCAAACTAAAGTGATGCAAGCTCTAAGAAACGCAGTTTACCCGTCAGTAAGCCCTGTTATAAAACGCCAGAATGGTTATTACGGATAAAATACAGTGACGGAAAACGGCAACAGTGCGAGCGAAGCCTTGGCGGTTTTGGGACCATAATGATGGCAGGAAATCCATGAAAATAACGAATGGAAAAGGGGCGAAGGTGCCATGGGCATAGCCTTTATAGACTTGCAAGCGCAACGCGCCCGCATTGAAGATAAAATCAACACCGCCATCGCCACTGTGCTGGACGAAGGCCGCTTTGTCATGGGCCCACAAGTCGCCAAATTTGAAAACCGAATGGCCGAATTTGGTGATGCCAAACATGCCTTGAGTTGCGCCAACGGCACCGATGCGCTGGCTTTACCTTTAATGGCTTGGGGTATCGGCCCCGGTGATGCGGTGCTCTGCCCCAGCTTTACTTTTGCCGCCACGGGCGAGATTGTGCCTTGGTACGGGGCGGTGCCTGTATTTGTTGATATTCTGCCGGACACGTATAATATCGATCCGGTCAAGCTTGAGGCCAGCATTGAAAAAATAAAGGCCGAAGGCAAGCTAACGCCGAAGGTCATCATCGCCGTTGATTTGTTTGGCCAACCTGCCGACTATCCCGCTTTGTCCACCATTGCCAAAAAGCATGGGATGAAGCTGATCTCTGATTCAGCGCAGGGTTTTGGCTGCACACTAAACGAAAAACATCCCTTGCATTGGGCCGATGTCACCACCACCAGCTTTTTTCCTGCCAAGCCTTTGGGCTGTTATGGAGATGGCGGTGCGGTGCTGACCAATTGTGATGAAACTGCGCAGATCATTCGCTCGTTGCGTGTTCATGGCAAAGGTGATGATAAATACGACAACATTCGCATTGGGATGAACTCCCGTCTTGATACGCTGCAAGCGGCGATACTTTTGGAAAAAATTGATATTTTTGCCGATGAGATAAAGCGCCGTAATGTCATTGCCAAACGCTATTGTGATCATTTGCAAGATGTTGTTGGCGCTGTCCCCACAATCATTGACGGTGGTATTTCAATCTGGGCACAATTTACCATAGAGCATGATGACCGGGATGGGCTGGCGGCGCACCTGAAAGCCCATGGCGTGCCCAGCGCGATTTACTATCCTAAGCCCATGCACATGCAAACCGCCTACAAGGACTTCCCAATTGGCGCCGGCGGGTTGGGCGTATCAGAAGCCAAGGCAACACGGGTGATTTCCCTGCCCATGCACCCCTATCTGGATGAGGACACGCAAGACATAATTATACAGGCCGTGCGCGGATATAATCGCCGCTAGATTGTGCCATCAATGAACAAAATGATGACAGCCTAGAAAACCAATGACACATGGTTGTCGGTTTTTGTTGTTAGTCATTCTTTGTTTTTCTTCCGGGGGCGGATCAATGTCGTTATCTTGATCTCGTTTAGTGACGATTATTCGTGGACCCTACGTTTGTTCAACAATATAAACGACAAGACAAATGGAGAGAACTTTGAGCAACCAATAGGGATCAGGCCACCATATATGTAATAATTCAGCAATGGCAAATGACAGTAGAAAGATCAAAGGCCAACGGAAGAAAATATTAAGTTTTGCAGGTTTGGAGGTTTGTAACATGGTGTTTTAATTCTTCTGCTGTTTTACCAGACCGTCCTCAAGCAGCGAAGCGGTAGGACAAAGAAATAATGGCGGAGAGGAAGGGATTCGAACCCTCGAG
>JAESUG010000182.1 GCA_016763185.1 Robiginitomaculum sp.
CGGTCCAACCCCGTGGAACACTTGGATTAGTTGCGAAGAAACCAAAATTCGTGCCGGGGAAGAAAGCAAGAAGGATCATGGCTGGGCATTTGAAGTTCTGCCTGATCCAGAGCTAGGTTTACAAGAACCCATACCGTTAAAAGCTCTGGGCCGCTTTATGCACGAAGCAGCAGCCGTGGACCCAGACACCGGTATTGTCTATCTAACCCAAGATGAACTTGCTAGAATTCAAGGCGAATGGATTGGCTCCAGCTTATTTTACCGATTTATCCCAGACCGACCCGGACAGATGACCGAAGGTGGGCGCTTTCAAGCATTGATGATCAAAGGCGAACCAAGCCGCGATCTTCGCAACTGGCCCGAAAGCCTAGGCGACAAAATTAAACCAAACCAATGGTTAGATGTACAATGGGTTGATATTGCCGACAGTCATAACCCAGACAATGACCTAGAAAGCCGCGGGCTTGCGGCTGGTGCAGCACTGTTCACACGCGGCGAAGGAATTTGCTTTGGCGACAAGGAAATGTTCTTTACCTGCACCGATGGTGGCACAGCCAAGATCGGGCAAATCTGGCGCTATGTGCCTTCGGAATTTGAGGGTACAGAGTTTGAAAACACCCGACCCGGGCGCTTGCAATTATTTGTTGAATCCCCTGATCGTGCCGTTATGGATCATTGCGATAATTTAACGATCGCGCCGTGGGGCGATTTGATTATCTGTGAGGACGAGTATTCTGATGGCGATGGCAATAATTATTTGCGTGGCATCACACCCGAAGGTAAGATATACGCATTGGCGCGTTCCGCGTTAAAACAGAAAAATGAGTTTTGTGGCGCATGTTTTGGACCAGACGAGAAAACCTTCTATGTCAACCTGCAACAAGATGGGCTGACTTTGGCCATTCGCGGGCCGTGGCACGACTTGTAGGCCTTGGCCTAATGGCTAGCTTGTTGGCCTGTTCACCCGCGCCAGCACCCTTGGTGGAAAGCTTCACCCCGACCCCGATTTATCCGGCCCAATCCATCGGGCCGGTAACCGGCGGCATCAACGCACTGGCATTTGCGCCCAATGCGACCATTCCGTGGGAGGGGCGTATCTTAATTGCACCCAAAACCGGCGGCATCATTGCCTATAGTATTGAAGGTGTCGCGGGCAACCAAGTTGATGGCCCGATTTATACGTCAATGGCCACGCATCCGGGTTTTAGCTTACGCGGCCTTAAAACCGGTTTTGTGTTGGCGGTAACAGCTGATGGCACTTTGGTTTCGATGATCATTGACGATGCCCGCGGTCAAATATTTACCGCACCCGTGGCTGGCTTACCGATGAGCGGCGCCAATGGCGTTTGCGCCTTGGACGCATTGCCCGGCAGGCCCAAATTTGCCATTGCCCGCCAGGACGGTAGCTTTGAACAATGGCAAATCGAAGATACCGGCGCTGATCTATTACAGGCCAAATTACTAGGCTCCGGCCAACTGTTGGCACCGGCCATTTCGTGCTCGGCGGCCAATGGCAAAGTCTTTGCGACCAGTGCCAGTGGCGGCATGTTCGTCATTGATATTTCCGACCAGCCCGTGATTGAACGCGGAATTGATACGCTCCAAGATAATTTGGTTGCCATCGCCTTAGATGATCAAATAACCTATATCTTGGGTTCCAGTACGGCCTTTGCGCCACTGAACCAATATGATCAGCAGCTTACCCAAACCGGCACATTGAGCGCGGTTGCGGGGTTGAGCAATCCGCCAGTAGAACAGCCCGGCGCTTTGGCCATTACCCATTGGTCCTATGGCGGGGCCGGGTTTTCTGCTGGATTATTAGGCATTGCCGATGATGCCAATGACCGCGTGTCGTTGATTGTCCGCGACACCCTGCCCGGGTTTATCAATGATCAGGAACTTAGGTAAAACCGCGAGCTGGCATGGGTTAGATTAAGGACAATCAAAAACGTCAACAAGGCAACGAATTGATGGGCAATCGCCAATTCTAATGGCGAAACGGCCAGCAATGTCCAAATCCCTAGTACCATTTGCGCCATTAGGATCAAGATCACCGCCCGTCCCATTTGCCGTAGTTCTGGGATTTTCTCACGGGATATTGTAAACGCCACCCACAACCCCATCCCCAACACAAGATACGCCCCAAGCCGATGGTGAAACTGGGTGACCACCGGTGTCTCAAACCAATTGCGCCAAAACGGAACCAGATCGCCATATGAAGCTGGGGCCAGCCCGCCTTCGATCAATGGCCAAGTATTGGCGACCATCCCGCCATCATTACCCGCAACAAACCCGCCTAATAAAAACTGAATATAAACCAGCACCAACAAAACCCAAACCGCCCGGTAGCTGCGCACTTTGGCACGCCAACTTCGCCGGCGCTCCGATAGCGCTACATCAAAAAAAGTCCATGCCGTCATCCCCAAAATAAACAGCGCCAAGCCTAAATGAATGACCAGCCGGTACGGGCTAACATCTAGGGTATCGCCCAAGCCGCCCAAACCTGAGGAGACCATCCACCAGCCGATAAAGCCTTGCAAGCCGCCCAGCACGAACAAAATTGACAATCTAATTTTTAAGCCTTTGCTTAAAAACCCCATCGTCCAAAAAATGACCAATGGCACGAATACTGCCAAACCAATGACCCGGCCCAACACACGGTGTCCCCATTCCCACCAATAAATAGTTTGAAACTCGGCCAAGGTCATGCTGGCGTTTTGTAACTTAAACTCTGGAATTTGCTGGTATTTTTGAAACTCAGATTGCCAGTCTAGCAAACTAAGCGGCGGTAAAATACCGGTGATCGGTTTCCATTCGGTGATTGAAAGCCCAGAATCCGTAAGACGGGTCAAGCCACCCAGAACAATGATGGCGAGCAATAAAAATACAATCACCAGCAACCAGATTGAAACCGGTTTTATCGCACGTTTTGGCATAGCAAATTGATGCACATCGGCCTCGTATCACAGTTAATTTGCCAAAACTTCACGACAAATAGTAGGGAAAATGGTCGGAACGGCGAGATTTGAACTCGCGACCCCCGGTCCCCCAGACCGGTGCGCTACCGGACTGCGCTACGCTCCGACATTTTTCCTCAAGAGGGGCAGTTATAGGGGTTGGCAGGTCTATGGACAAGCCGGTTTTATTGGTTCTTCAAGGTGCTGGACAGTTTGCTCTGGGCGCGCTGTAGCTTCAATAATGCCGAGCGCAACATATCGTCACGCTGTGTGCCCCCTGGTTCGGCGGTGAGGTGCCGGTCCGTATTCTCGTTAGGGCTTTTTACCGGTTGGGTGGTTGTTGCAACCTGAGGCGCTTCATCAATATCGCCTGCCGCCATCACTTGCGCCACACCATCATTGCGCAATAATTGTTGTAGGTCTTTGATGGCATAGTCTTGGTCGTATAAAAATACGCGAATACCGCTGAGCAAGCTGACATCTTCTGGGCGATAATAGCGGCGGCCACCGCCTTTTTTCATCGGGCGAATTTGGGAAAACTTGGTTTCCCAGAACCGCAGAACATGGGTTGGAACCCCCACAGCTTTGGCGGCTTCACCGATGGTGCGATAGGCATGTGGTTTTTTATCTACCAGAACTTAAGTCTCCACGAATAAAGCGTGGCAGAGGGGTTATTTATTACCCGAATCAACACGCTCTTTTAGAACTTGGGAGGATTTGAACACAAGAACACGGCGCGGTTCAATCGAAACTTCTTCACCGGTCTTTGGATTGCGGCCCATCCGCCTAGGTTTGTTGCGTCCATGAAAGGCACCAAATGATGATAGCTTCACCGACTTACCCGCAGCCAATTCATCTGAAATCAGCTCGAATACCCGATCCACTAGATCGGATGAGTCTTGTCGTGACAGACCAACTTCGCGGATAAGTGCATCCGATAGATCAGCGCGTGTTACAGTTTTTTTACTCATGCCGCATCCCCATGCTCCAAGTCTTACAACAGTATGACCAGTATTTTTTGCAGTCAATGCAAGATGTTAGAAAAATAACGTTTACCATCAACGCCCTACATTCGAACCAAAGCGGCACCCCATGTAAAGCCACCACCCAACGCTTCGAATAAAACCAGATCGCCCTGCTTGATCCGTCCGTCTTGTATCGCAACATCCAACGCCAACGGAATGGAGGCGGCGGACGTATTGCCATGTTCACGAACCGTCGAGATCACGCGCTCTTTGGGCAGGCCAAGTTTTTTGGAGATGCCCTCTAAAATTCGCTCATTGGCCTGATGCGGCACAAACCAGTCGATATCAGACGTATTTAGCCCGGCATCATCCAACACCCGGACAATTGCCCCTGAAATATTGGTAATGGCATGGCGAAAAACTTTATTGCCGCTCATCCGTAAATGCCCAACCGTTTGGGTGCGAGACGGCCCACCGTCCACATATAATAATTCTTCAAAGCGGCCATCAGAACGCAGATGCGTATGGATAACCCCGCGCTCGCCCATGCCCGGCGCACCAGGTTCACCGCGCAACACCATGGCACCAGCACCATCGCCAAATAGCACACATGTGGTGCGGTCTTCCCAGTCCAAAATACGTGAAAACGTCTCAGCCCCGATGATCATAGCGGTGCGCACTTGTCCGCGCGCCACAAAGCTATCGGCCACCGCCAGTGCATACAAAAAGCCCGAACAAACCGCGTTTATATCAAAGGCAAACCCACGCAACATTCCAATTTCGCGCTGGACCATGGTGGCGGTGGCCGGAAAGGTTAAGTCCGGCGTAGCCGTGGCCAACACAATCATGTCTAGCTCGCCAGCTTCCATGCCCGCGGCTTCTAATGCCCGTTTTGCGGCCATGGTTGCCAACATGGACGTTGTTTGTCCTTCGGCTGCGATATGACGTTTTTGAATACCGGTTCGTGAACGGATCCATTCATCCGTGGTATCGACCATTTTGGCTATATCTTGGTTGGTCAAAACTTTTTCTGGCAGATAACTACCAACCCCGGCGATGACGCTTCTGAACCTGCTCATTGGTTTTCCAGTTTCTGATGTTTAGCGAATTGTTCGAGGTTTTGCTGAATAATGTCCATATAATTGGCCGCCGAAATTCGCCGAGCCACCCGTAAGGCATTGGCAAATCCTTCACCATCAGTATTGCCATGACTTTTAACCACCAACCCGCCTAACCCTAAAAACAAGCCGCCATTGCCGTTACGTGGGTCCATTTTGTCTTTTAATTTGCGAAATGCGCCTTGGCTCAAAAACGCACCAAGGCGGTTCATCGGGCTACTCATCAAACTTTCTTTGAGCACATATGCCGCTAGTTTTGCGGTACCTTCCGCAGCTTTTAGCGCGACATTGCCGGTAAATCCGTCGGTAACGACCACATCCGTTCGGCCCAAGGACACGTCATTGCCCTCAACAAATCCAGCATAATTTAATTCCAAACCAGCCCCACGCAATAACCGGTCGGCCTCGCGGACTATATCATTGCCTTTTACGTCTTCGGTACCGACGTTTAGCAAGCCAACACTAGGCGATGCCTTTTGGTGGGCAATGCGCGAAAATGCTTCACCAAGAATAGCAAATTCCACCAATTGCGGTGCCGTACAGACCACATTGGCCCCGACATCGAGCACCACACTATAGCCATCGGGGGACGGCCAACTGGCGGCAATGGCTGGGCGGTGCACATTTTTGACCATGCCAAGCAATACTTTGCCCAACACCATTAATGCGCCGGTATTGCCCGCAGAAATAGCCACATCAGCCTCGCCCTTTTTGACCGCGAGAATGGCGTTCCACATGCTAGAGCCACGAGCGCGCCGGATGGCTTGGCTCGGCTTGTCGGTCATGGAAACATAGCTATCTGTATGACGAATTTCACAAATACTGGCCGCATCGGGCGCGGCTGCCAACAAGGGCAACAACACTTCTTGTTGCCCGTGTAACAGAATTTTGGAAACCTTTCCCGTTGCCTGACGGGCAAAGATATCAACCCCGTCAACAATAGCTTGGGGAGCGTGATCGCCGCCCATGGCATCAACGGATAGGCATACCAGGTTGTTCATGTAAGCTCTTGTCCCTGCTCACCACAAAAAAACATCTTACCAGTTCTGATGGCGATAGAAAGCCAAGATAACGGTTGATTACATTGTTGATGAAAATTTAGGTTTGGCAAATGCAGGACCAAACTCAGTAATCTCGTCCAATGTCTGTTTGGCCAAAGTGGTTTTAGAGCGCAATAACCAGTCGGCTAGCTCCGCAACAAACGGCGGGGCGGGCGGAGCAGGCATCGACGCCAGAGCATTGCGTTCAATGGCTTGGCGTATTTGATCCAAATCCCCGGTTTCTATCGCCTCGTGATATTTTTCACTACGGCCGTAAAATGCTTTGGCCATCGCTTTGATCTGTTTGCCAACGCGGGTATCACTGGTCCCCATTTCACGCAAAGCACTGTCGAGATCGCGAAACATTGCATCAAACACCAATTGATCCAAACGTTGCTTTGGCCCGGCAACCCGCAAAGCCTGCATGGTTAAAAACGCGTGGATCACCAATACCTCAAAGCGCCCATCAACGGTGTCGGGAATTTTATGAGCGCCAAAGAAATTAATATCTCTGGCGGCCTGAGCAATAAAAGAATATAGCTGGTCGCCCATTTTTCGCCGCTTTTTGCGGCCAAACAACAAAGATACAATCATAATATGAAACCGAAATTTTGATCCAATAACAATAATGGGGTTGAAACTAGTGGCACACATCTTTAGGTCAATAGTTGGATGTCCCAAAAAGGCAAAATGAACATGACTTTCAAAACTATTTTGATAAGCGTTAGCCTCTGTGCTCTCATTGGCGCGTGCACACCGATCTCGCGATCGCATGGCTTTGTCTCGGCCAAAGGCGCGCCGGGTGATGTTGAAACCGGCGTTGACACCAAAACATCCGTTTTGGAAAAGTTTGGCAACCCATCAACCACCGGCATATTCGAGACCGACACATGGTATTATATATCGGAGCTGCGCGAACAGCTTGGCTATTTACGGGCCAGCACCCAAAGCCGTACTGTCACCACCATCAAGTTTTCCGAAGATGGGATGGTTGATCTGGTTGATATCTATACCCTCGAAGATGGCAATATTATCTCGATGGTCGGACGCACAACACCAACCAGAGGCCGTGAGATTTCGGTTATCGAACAATTGCTCGGCAATGTCGGCGCCCTGCCCCAAGGCACCCTTGGCTCAGAAAACCTACCCGGTGGTGCTGGTGGCCCACGCCGCGAGTAATAATTTTTTACAGCACACAAAAAACGCCCCGGAAATTTCCGGGGCGTTTTTCGTTGACGTGATACAAACTAACTAGGCGGCCAAAACAGCCAACAATAGCAATGCTACAATATTGGTAATTTTGATCATTGGATTGACCGCAGGGCCAGCTGTATCCTTGTACGGATCGCCAACCGTGTCGCCGGTGATTGAGGCTTTGTGCGCCTCGGAACCTGGGCCGCCATGCGCGCCGTCTTCGATGTATTTCTTGGCATTATCCCAAGCACCACCGCCGACAGTCATCGAGATCGCAACAAACAGACCGTTGACAATCACCCCTAGCAACATCGCACCCAGTGCAGCCAAGGCTTGCTCTTGGCCAGCAACAGCTTCTACCGCAAAGTAAAGTGCAATTGGCGATAAAACCGGTAGCAAAGAAGGAATGATCATTTCACGGATCGCAGCTTTGGTTAGAATATCCACGGCCCGGCCATAATCTGGCTTGGCTTTGTATTCCATAATGCCAGGAATTTCGCGGAACTGGCGGCGAACTTCGGCGACCACAGCTTCGGCAGCTCGGCCCACAGCCATCATGGATAGCCCGGCAAACAAATACGGCAACAAGCCACCAAACAACAAACCAGCAATGACATACGGGTTCTCTAACGAAAAGTTCGGCTCAATGTGCAACAGATGTTTGACGTCCTCTGTATAGGCCGCAAACAAAACCAACGCACCCAAGCCAGCTGAACCAATCGCATAGCCTTTGGTGACCGCTTTGGTGGTGTTGCCAACCGCATCCAACGTATCCGTAGTCTTACGTACATTTTCTGGTAGGCCCGCCATTGCAGCAATGCCACCGGCATTATCGGTAACCGGACCAAACGCGTCCAGCGCAACAATAAAGCCAGCCAACGCCAACATGGTGGTTACCGCAATGGCAATCCCAAACAAGCCAGCCAATCCATAGGTCGTCAAAATACCAGCGATGATAATCAAAGCCGGGATCGCGGTGGCTTCGAGTGAAACCGCCAAACCCTGGATGACATTGGTACCGTGTCCGGATTCAGAGGCCTTGGCCACCGAGCGCACCGGACGATAATTGGTACCGGTATAATATTCGGTAATCCAAACAATTGCCGCCGTAATCACCAAGCCGATCATACCCGCATAGAACAAATCCATACCGGTGAAAGTCGCAGCATCGCTGACCACGCCCATGCCATTTGGCAGAACTTCTTGGATTACCCAGTACACCGCACCAACCGACAAAACACCGGTGGCAATGAGACCTTTGTACAAGGCACCCATCACATTATTGCCTTTGCCCAAGCGAACAAAAAACGTACCGATGATCGAGGTAATGATACAAACCCCGGCAATCGCCAATGGCAACAACATCATCGCGCTTTGTAGCTCGCCGGTAAAATAGATCGAAGCCAAAACCATGGTGGCAACAATGGTCACCGCATAGGTTTCAAACAGATCAGCCGCCATGCCCGCACAATCGCCAACATTATCGCCAACATTATCAGCAATGGTTGCTGGGTTACGGGGGTCATCTTCGGGAATACCTGCTTCGATTTTACCGACCATATCGCCGCCAACGTCGGCACCTTTGGTAAAGATACCGCCGCCAAGACGGGCAAAGATCGAGATTAATGAAGCACCAAAGCCCAAAGCAACCATCGAGTTGATCACCAAGCGTGAGCCAATTTCATTGCCCATAATATCGGTCAGCAAATAATAATATCCAGCGACACCAATAAGCGCAAAACCAGCAACCAACATGCCGGTAATGGCACCAGAGCGAAACGCGATGGACAAGCCACCGGCCAACGAATGGCTCGCCGCTTCGGCGGTACGAACATTGGCCCGCACCGAGATCAACATGCCAACAAAGCCAGCCGCAGCAGACAATATGGCACCGATCACAAAACCAACTGCAACCAAAGTGCCCAACACGAAGACAAGGCCAATGGCCACAACCACACCCACCATTGCGATGGTGATGTATTGACGTTTCAAATAAGCATTTGCGCCTTCTTGAATGGCTTTGGCAATTTCTTGCATTTTTTCATTACCGGGGTCCGCCTTTAACAAAGACACAGTTTGCAGCACACCGTAAATGATGGCGAGAATACCTGCGCCAATGATTAACATAAGTTCCATAATATTACCTGTCAGATAATGGTTCCAAAATATGAGGATCCAGCGCCAAGATGATGGCCCCCTCCCCCTTCACGCGCGGACATAGCGGGAACTGTTAATAAGTGCAAGCCCAACTGCTCATAGATACGCAAAAAGAGCATGCTCTTGTCGGCGGCAATACACAAACAGACTCCCACGCCATCTCTTTCCCCCCTACTTTTGGCGGGGCCAAGCTTACTTTCTTTCCTCCCCTGCTTGCGGGGGAGGAAACAGACAAACCTGGCCCCGTAAAAAAATATTGCGGGGGTTGTGGGTTTGTCCCCGTGGACATTAGTTGCTGAAAATCGCGGGGACAGGCTGGGGTCAATACAAGTGTACCTTGCCCGCCTGTGCAGACATATTCTTGTC